>JAYUOT010000513.1:0-3884 GCA_043760705.1 Betaproteobacteria bacterium | reverse complement strand
GAAACTTGGCAAGCCCTGTTAACATCAACATTCGCATTTATGCACTGAGGGAAAGCACCGTGAGTCAGCGTGATTTTTTGACCTTAACACTGGTTTTTTGCGGGCTAAGTTACCTTTCTGAAGTTTCGGCACAACCCAGGCAAGCCGGGCCAGACGAGGCTTCAGGCCGAGGAATTTTTACCCAGATTAGCCCCCAAGTTTGGAACCCGGCACTTGCGGCGCACTTGCTGGAGCGAGCTGGATTCGGCGGCCCACCCGAGCTTGTCGAAGCGATGGCCAAAAGCACGCCAGAGGCTGCGGTGCGGAACATGATCTACGGCGACACTCAGCAAAAGCTTGCAGCCTTCGAGCCATCTCCTATCGATGCGCCCGGCATGGACCCTTTTCCGCCAAGTCGCCCGGCCACCACGGAAGCGGCCAAGCGCAACGGCCGAGCCTTAGGGGTTGATGTCAAGCCGGAGGGAAGTCGGCGCATGCAGCCCGTGACCAATCAGTTTTTCTACTGGTTGCGTGCCAGTCAATTGGAGACCGGGCGGCTTGGACAGTGGTGGGCCAATCGCATGGTCGTCACCGACCGACCTTTCGTTGAGAAAATGGCCCTTTTTTGGCATGGCCACTTTGCGACCAGCGAAGAGAAAGTTCGCGACGTGCGCAAGATGCAGCAGCAGCTCACCCTTTATCAAACCAAAGGATTGGGAAACTTCCGCACTTTATTGATTGAAGCGGCTCAAGAACCCGCGATGCTGGCTTACCTGGACGCAGGCGTGAACGTGAAGGGGGCCCCCAACGAAAACTTTGCGCGCGAGATTATGGAGCTGTTCACGCTCGGCATCGGACACTACGGCGAGCTCGATATTCGCGAAGCGGCGCGAGCATTCACGGGCTGGAACTTCAAAGGTCTCAAATTTGAAAAAGACTTAAGCAAACACGATGACGGCACGAAAACGGTGTTGGGTCGCACCGGTGCATTCGATGGTATCCAAGTGATCGACATTCTCCTGGCGCAACCTTACACTGCGGAATTCATTGCTGAAAAGCTTTATCGCAATTTTGTGCGCGAGCAGATCACGCCCAACGCGCGCGCAACGCTCGGGCGCTTGTTGCGCGAAAAGAATTACGATATCGCATCGTTCATGGAGGCCTTACTTCTGTCGCGGGACTTCTATTCCGCGCAGGGCGAGCACATCAAGAGTCCGGTCGAATTGGCTGTCGGCACCTATCGCAGGCTCGGCCTTCAATCCATGCCGGGCATGCCAGATTTTAATTCGACGACCGGCACTCTCGGCCAGCGCTTGTTTTATCCGCCCACCGTGGCCGGTTGGCCCTCGGGTCGAAGCTGGATCACGCCTAGTGCCCTGGTCGCGCGGGGAAATTTTGTTCGCGACCTCTTGTTCCCCGATATCGCCTTTATTCCACCTGATCGGTTTTCGCCGGACCCACAAATTCGCGAAGTCGCTCGAAGGATCAATCGCGGCGATGAGATCAGCCGCGCCACCGCCCCCGAGGCAATTCCTGGTGAGCAATCCATGTCCGTGCAAATGGCGGATCGCGACGAAGATTTCAACACGCGCTACGCAAGTTTCCGGGGCTACCAAATGGCCATTCAAAAGGTGAAGCCCATTGTGCGTGACTCGGCCTCGGTCCAGATTTCGGATCTTGTGAAACAAGCTCAGGCGAAGTCCTGTGGCGATGCGGTGGATGCCCTGATCGCGCGTTTTCTCACAGTGCCCCTCAGCCCAAGCCAGCGAAGCGAGCTCATTGAATGGCTGCGACGCGATCTCGGCACGGATCAACTCAAAATCGCAGAAACCTATATGGAAGACAGCTTGCGACAACTGCTCCATATTCTGCTCAGCTTACCGGAGTACCAATTAGGATGAATCATCACTTCTCCCCGAATCGCCGCCGCTTGATTGAGCAAGGCCTTGTTGCCAGTCTAAGCACGCCTTTCATCGGCACAAGCATGGCCCAGGGCCGTGGTTCAAGTGTGGTTTCCAAAGACCGCATCCTGGTGGTGTTCGAGCTGTCCGGCGGCAATGACGGCTTGAACACCGTGGTGCCTTACGGCGACGACGCCTATTACCGACTTCGCCCCAAGCTCGGAATCGCACGCGACAAACTGAGAAAGATCGACGACCGCTTTGGCTTTCATCCCGCCATGGCAGGCTTTGAGCGCTTATATAAAGACGGTCAGCTCGCCGTGGTTCATGGTTGCGGCTACGAACGACCATCTTTCTCGCATTTCCAGTCGATGGCCTGGTGGCAAACAGCCACACCCAATGGCGGCAGCCAAAACGGCTGGATTGGTCGACTCGCGGATACGCTTTACCCCATCGGCGCCGCGACACCCGTCGTCAATATCGATGCCGCACAGTCGCTGGCAGTCGCAGGCGCAAAACACACACCCTTGGTGTTTGAAGACCCGAGCGCACTGATCCGCCAAGGTGAGGCAGGCACTCAAGCCCTGCTCACTGGCGTGGCACAGAACCCATCCGGCCTCACCGAAGACCTGGCTTTTTTAAGAGCCAATGCACGCAGTGCCACCGAAGGCGCACAGGCGATCAGCGAGGCCATCGCACGCTACAAAACGCCTGTGGATTACGGCATTGTCCCCACCCAGCTTCCCAAGGTTGCGGCGCTGGTTGCTGCCCAACATTCCGCTCGTATTTACTACGCAAGTTACCGTAATAACGCCTTCGACACGCATGTACAACAAGCCGACTTGCATTCTCGCCTGCTCACCTATTGCTCGGATGCTATCTCTGCGTTCTTCAAGGACATGCAAAGAATTGGCCGCGCGCAAGACTGCACCATGCTGGTCTTCTCGGAGTTCGGACGCCGACCTCGCGAGAATAACAATCGCGGCACCGATCACGGCACGGCCGGCCCAATGTTTGTCATTGGCCCGGGCGTACGCGGTGGCCTGCATGGCACACCGGTCGATCTTGAAAAGCTCAACGAGACCGACAACCTGACCCACACCGTCGACTTTAGACAGGTCTATGCGAGCGTGATTGATCAGTGGATGGGTGGCGATTCGCGAGCGGTGTTGGGCACAGGCTTCGACCCCTTGAAGCTTTACACCTGATGATTCGCTGAACAGATCAACATCAAAACTGGGCGAAAAGACCTCAGGTAGGGTCCCTTTTCGCTGGGCAGAGTAGGATTGCATTTCTGCCAAAAGGAATGATCTCCATGAGTTCTGTGCGCTTAAGTCCGCTTGATTCGGCCTGGTTATTCACGGAGTCCCGTGCGACGCCTAACCATGTGGGCGGCCTGCTGCAGTTTCGTTTACCGGACCAAGCGCCCAAGGACTTTCTGGTGCGGCTCATGCGTGATTTTCGTAGTCACCGCGAATTCACGCCACCCTGGAATCGTCGCCTGAAGTACGCCTTCAACAAGAACCCGATGCCGGTTTGGATCGAAGATCAGAACATTGATCTTGAATACCATGTTCGCCATTCGGCCTTACCCTGGCCAGGCGGCGAGCGAGAACTCGGCGAACTGGTTGGCCGCCTTCAGAGCCAGCCTTTGGACCTGAGCCGACCACCCTGGGAATGCACCCTGATTGAAGGGCTTGAGGGCAATCGCTTCGCGATGTTCATCAAGATCCATCATTCGCTGGTGGATGGCGTCGGGGGTATGAAACTGCTACAGCGGGCCATGTCCAATGAACAAAAAAGCAGTCTCAAGATCGTTCCATTTTGGGCGGCTCCCTTGCCCACTGCGGCCGCCTCGAAACGCAAAGCTCAAGAGGCGCCCTCCTCTCCCACCATGGCGGAGGCTGCCACGGCGGGCATGGAAGCTCTTCGAGGGCAGGTGAAATCAGTGCCTCAATTGATCACCGCTTTTGGAAAAATGTTGAAAGGCTCGACGAGCTCCAA
>JAYUOT010000512.1:0-3887 GCA_043760705.1 Betaproteobacteria bacterium | reverse complement strand
CTCCGAAGCGCCAAGTCTTCAGGCAAAGCCAGGCGAGGTCTTGCATCGGGTCGCCAAGAACGGCAAGTTCCCAATCAATCACGCAGGCCAGGCCGCGTTCATCCACAATCAAATTGCCGAGCCGGAAATCGCCATGTACCACGGCGGACGGAACAGGCTCGGGTAGATGCTCTTCAACCCATCGCAAGCCCCATTCCAAGGCCGGCATCTTGACAAGATGTTGATCCACAATGTTGCGATAGCGTTGCCATTGTGCGCTCGCGTCCATCGCCTTGAGATAGGCGGCCGAATCGATTGGGATCGTGTGAATGGCGGCCAAAGCGCGCGCGCACTGCAGCGGCAATTGCGCCCTTGCCATAGCGTACTTTTCTTCGCGCAAAATTTTTGGGGCAAGGGTTTCTCCGGCCACCCAACGGGTCAGATGGCCCGTACCCAGATCGTCCGCGGCGTCGAAAACCGCCAGCACTTCCGGTGCGGCAACGCCTTGGCGCCGCGCCGCGCGCAGCAGCTTGGCGTCATTAGCGGCCGTTAGCTTGGTGGACATAAAGGGATCGTCATCCTCGGCAGCATTGGTCAACTGTAGGACCAACTTTTGCACGGCACCGCGCACCTCCACCTCAAAGATCCAGGTCCCTTTGGTGGCACCTCCGGTCACCCGCACGAGGTTGCGCACCTCGCCATCGGCACCGAGGTGTCGCGCCAAGGCGCGATCCAAATTAGTCGCGAGCACCGATCATCCCAAACATATGACCGGCAATCTTGCGCATTTGAATCTCCTCTGAGCCTTCAGTAATACGATACCGGCGATGATGACGATAGATATGCTCGAACGGTTTGTGGCGCGAGTAGCCAATGCCGCCGTGTACTTGCATGGCCCGGTCTGAGGCTTCGCACACCAATCGATTGGCGCGGTAATTACACATCGACACCCGGTCCGAAAGTTTACGGGCAACCTCGGGCTTCGTCATCTGGTCCATTTGCCAGGCGGTTTGATAAATGAGGGTACGCAACATCGCGGCTTCGGTGTGCAACTCCACGAGCGGGAACTGAATACCCTGATTGACAGCCAGGGGCTTGCCAAAGGGTTTGCGTTCCTTGGCATACGCAATGCTTTCATTCACGCAAAATTGTGCTGCACCGAGCGATGACGCCGCTTGCCGAATACGGTTCTCATGCACGAAGTGCTGGGCAAGCGCCAGGCCGTTCTCGGGATCTCCAAGAATAGCGTCGTCGGGGACCCACACATTGGTCAGGGAAATGCGCGGATGATCGGTGGGCATATTGAAAGTCCACAAGTACTCTTCGATCTTGAAGCCCGGCGCATTGGTGGGTACGATGAAACAGGTAATGCCACGCGCTTCTCCATCTTTGCCCGAGGTGCGGGCAAAGATGAGATCATGGGTGGCGATATGCAGGCCGGTGTTCCACATCTTCTCCCCGTTGATGCGCCAACCGGCACCCTCGCGGACCGCGCGGGTTTCCATCCAGGTGGCGTCTGAACCATGCAGGGGTTCGGTCAGTCCAAAGGAGATCTTGGTTTGTTCCTCAAGCATCATCGGGATGAACTGCTTTTTCTGGGCTTCGGTGCCAAAGTCGCGAAACATCAGGACGACAGGCAGGTTACCGACAATCGAGCTTTCATTCTGCAAATCGTTGTGTAGGCCCAAACCCTTGGCGGCCAGATGCTCGCGGATGATGGCCATGGCCAAGTTGCTGCCGTTTTTGCCTCCATACTCTGAGGGTAGTGAAAATCGGTAATGCCCGGCGCGGTCCGCGCAGCGCTTCATGGCCGCTAGCAGTTCCTCCCAATCATGACTCGGTAGCCCTCCGGCCTCGAAATCGGTACGGGCCCATTCGCGCCGATGATCAAAAAAACGCATATTGTCATCGGCCTCCTGCATGGGCTTGATCTCACGTTCGATGAAAAGGTCAAGTTCCTTGAGATAGTCTTGGATGGCCTGGGGGATATTGAAGTCCATGATGCTGGGTCTCTCAGAAGGATGATTGTTCAACGAGCATGAGTCAAGTGACTATTCACCGAATTGCGCGCTTGGCCCATGGACGAATGTATAGTAGCGCTGCTCGCCTGCGAGTGCCTTCATTGGGCGTCAGTCTTGAGATGGGGCCAATACTGCCTGCGACTTTTCGAGCAGTCGCTATCAGCACACTACTAAAAGCTTCGTCGCAGCATCGCACAATCTCATTGTCTCGATTTCCGGTTCTGATGTCGCTAAGGTTTAAAGGCCGCGCAAGTATAGATTTGTTACGTCACCCAGAGCTAGAACCAATGTCAAATTGCAAAACCACTCCGATTCTCGCGACCGTTTTCGGCCTGATGTTAATGGTGCAATGCGTCTGGGCCGATGAGAGACATCTATTCCAAATCATCGTGCGCGAACAAGGTATCGCTCAACGGCTGTATGAATTTCTCGCACAGCAGCCCAGAACATTGCTACCAGAAAAATTTAAGGAAATGGCGACAACATTTTGCAAAGACGGCGACACTGCAACTGTCGGCGGTGACCTTGGGCGGATCGGACGCAACGCCTTCTTCAAAAGTACCGCCGACCTAATTTTTGAGCTTCCTAATGGCGGACTATCCCGCCCGATCCAAAGTGACTCTGGTTGGTCCCTATTCTTCATTGTTGACGTTTACGAAGGATTTAGTAGGGAATATCTTTCGACCTTACCTTCAATTCCGCTGAGTCCTCCGTCGCTTCCTCCAATTCCGCCAGTACGGCCGAAGTCGAGAGAAGAAAGAGTCGCTGACGTATTTGCGACTTCCATTTTGATGACGTAGTCTTTTTTTGGTGCCGTCACGCTCACCTGCCCTTCACCGGATGCCGAGTAGCTGCATCTGATCCAAACTCCGATCACCTAAGAGATCGTCGGCGGCCCCCGGGAAACATGGATTCAGCTACGCGCTAATCAATCTCTGCTCGTCGGCTAACCCACTCTAGCGTGATATTATCGGGTTGGTTCCAAAATTTGTTCTTTGTTCGGTTTATATGCACTAAATGGATAATTTAACCTCCCCCTGGCAATTCCCGAGGCAAAAAGAGGCCGTGCACTACGCTGACTTACTAGCCGATGCGCCCGCCCGCGCTTTGGCGTTGTTCGCGCCTCGTCAGACGGGCAAGACGCATTTTTTGACCCATGATCTGAGCGATGAGGTTGTTAAACGGGGCTGGCATGCGATTTACATCGATCTTTGGGGCGCAAGCAACCCCTTGGGTGCCATCCATGGGGCGATTGCACTCGCCTTTAACAACACCTTGCGCACCACACTAAACCGACAGGTCTCAAAAGTCGGTGCTGCCGGGCTATCCTTAGAGCTCGCCCAAGCCAAGCCACTGGAAAGCTCGGACCCGGCAAGCCAAACCATGATGGCCTTTGGAAATCTTGTCGCACACGCACCCAGTGCGAAGTACCTGCTTATGGTCGATGAAGCGCAAGCCTTGGGAGCCGGCGAGCGGGGTGAAATCGCCATGAAAACCCTTCGGGCCATGGTACAAACCTACCGCAAAAACACGATGCTCATTCTTACTGGTAGCTCAAGACCCCACCTTCTTGCCTTGGTCGGCGATCATTCCAAGGCCGCGTTCAAGCTGGCCACCAATATCGACTTCCCCTTGCTCGGAATGGAATTTCTAACGTTCATTGCTAAGCGGTTCAAAACCGTCACGGGCAAAGAAGTTTCACTGGCCATGCTCGATTCGGTTTTTACGACCCTTCAGTACCGTCCCGGCGACATGATCGATTTCATGCGATTTTGGATCGCCGACGCTGAGTCTTGCCTGCTTGATGCGGCGTTTACTCTCTTTCGGGAAAAATCAGGACTCAATGAAACGGCTGCAAGCAACCTGGAGGCGCTCAGCCCTTTACAG
>JAYUOT010000511.1:0-3888 GCA_043760705.1 Betaproteobacteria bacterium | reverse complement strand
ACAATATTGCCGACTCCGATGCAGCGTGGGAAACCGTGCGCAGCTTTCCAGGAGACTGCGCTTGCGTCATTGTGAAGCATGCCAACCCCTGCGGTGTGGGCATTGGCGCCACGCCTCTCGAGGCCTACCGAAAAGCCTTCGCCACCGACCCAAGCTCCGCGTTTGGGGGCATCATTGCCTTTAATCAGCCCCTGGATGAAGCTGCGGCCCAAGAGGTGTCGAAACAGTTTGTCGAAGTACTGATGGCACCGAGCATTACCCAGGGCGCGCGCCAAGTGTTTGCAGCCAAACAAAATGTACGACTGCTGGAAATTGCCCTAGCCTCCAAAGACGCCTTACTGACCGCGAACCAGCTCGACTTCAAAAGAGTGGGCGGCGGGCTCTTGATTCAAAGCAATGACACCTATCGTCTTGATCTTGATCAGCTTCAAATCAAGACCAAGAAACATCCGACCCAAGAACAAATGCAAGACTTGCTCTTTGCCTGGCGAGTCGCCAAGTTTGTCAAGTCGAACGCCATTGTATTTTGCGCCAAGGGTCAAACCTTGGGTGTGGGAGCCGGTCAAATGAGCCGTATTGATTCCGCCAAAATTGCGTCCATCAAGGCCCAGAATGCAGGCTTAAGTCTCCTAGGTTCGGTGGTCGCATCGGACGCCTTTTTCCCGTTTCGCGACGGACTGGATGTGGTCGCCGAAGCGGGTGCCATTGCCGTGATTCAGCCTGGCGGTTCAATGCGCGATGACGAGGTCATTGCAGCGGCCAACGAGCGCGGCATCGCCATGGTGTTCACGGGAGTGCGGCATTTCAGGCACTAAGCCGGGAACGGTGGCTTAGCTTGAACTCTTGCGCATCACTCTCGAGCGTCGCTACTGTTCCTGCAACGATTCGTACGATCCTGGGCATTGATCCGGGCTTGCGTAAGACCGGCTTCGGGCTGATCAGAGTCGAGCGCGGGCAAGCGACCTATCTCGGGAGTGGCACCATTTCCACCTTGAGCGCGGGTAAGGACTTAGCGCCTCGCCTCGGCGTGATCTTTGCAGGGGTGAGTGAGCTTATTGAACATTACAAGCCCAGTGAGGCGGCCATCGAAAAAGTATTCGTGAACGTCAACCCCCAGAGCACACTTTTATTAGGACAGGCGCGCGGTGCCGCGATCGTGGCCTTGAACCAAGGCGGGCTCAGTGTCGCAGAGTACACCGCCTTGCAGCTCAAGCAGGCCGTGGTCGGCTACGGGCACGCGACAAAATCGCAAATCCAAGCTATGGTACAAAGGCTGCTGACGCTTCCCCGCGAACCCTCGCCAGACGCCGCGGACGCCTTGGCCTGTGCGATTTGCCATTGGCATACGACCGGTAGCAGCGGCCAGATGGCCAAGGCGCGTCGGCGCTGAAGAATGCGGCCCACACTAGGGAACAAAAATGATTGGTCGAATACAGGGCATTTTGCTACAGAAAGATCCTCCTCGCGTGCTGGTGGATGTGAACGGCGTCGGCTATGACGTCGACGTGCCGATGAGCACACTTTACGACCTGCCGGCCATCGGCACCAAGGTGACCTTACTCACCCATTTTGTGGTCCGTGAAGATGCCCAGCTCTTGTATGGGTTTCTTACCGAAAGCGAGCGCGAAGCCTTTCGTCAACTGGTGAAAATATCGGGCGTCGGACCGCGTACGGCGCTCGCGGTGCTCTCCGGCATGTCGATTCAAGATCTGGCCCAAGCCGTGAGCCTGCAAGAAAGCGGTCGACTGACCAAGGTGCCAGGCATCGGTAAAAAAACGGCCGAGCGCCTGCTGCTGGAATTGAAGGGCAAATTTGCGGACAGCATCGCCAGTGGTGGCCCGGTCGTGAGCGATACCGGTAGCGACGTTCTTAGAGCCTTACTGGCATTGGGCTACTCGGAAAAAGAGGCTGCACTGGCGATCAAGTCACTGCCTGCCGGAGTGAGCGTCGCTGAGGGCATTAAACTTGCGCTCAAATCACATCAAAAACTATGATCGAACACGACGACCTCAGCTCAGCGCCCACTCGAATTATCTCGAACGAACCGGTCTCCCCCAATGAGGAGGTGATCGAGCGAGCGCTACGTCCCAAAACCCTTGCGGAGTACGTCGGCCAGCCCAAGGTACGCGAGCAGCTTGAGATCTTTATTGCGGCGACTCGTAAGCGCAAAGAGGCGCTCGACCATGTGCTTTTGTTTGGGCCACCTGGTTTGGGCAAGACGACCCTGGCCCACATCATTGCCACCGAGCTTGGCGTCAGCCTCAAGCAGACCTCCGGCCCCGTCCTCGAGAAGCCTCGCGACCTGGCAGCGATACTCACCTCCCTACAGCCCAACGATGTTCTCTTTATTGACGAGATTCACCGCCTGTCACCGGTGGTCGAGGAGATTCTCTATCCTGCTCTGGAAGACTATCAAATTGACATCATGATTGGCGAAGGGCCAGCCGCGCGCTCCATCAAGATCGACTTACAGCCTTTTACCCTGGTGGGGGCGACGACCCGGGCCGGCATGCTGACCAGTCCCTTGCGCGATCGTTTTGGCATCGTCGGTCGTCTTGAGTTCTATGATCTGCCCGATATGCAGAAGATCGTCACCCGTAGTGCCGCCTTACTCCAAGCTCAGCTCGACCCTGCCGGTGCACAAGAAATTGCCCGCCGCGCGCGGGGCACACCGAGAATCGCCAATCGCTTGTTAAGGCGAGTACGAGATTACGCCGAAGTTAAAGGTGATGGCACGATCAACGTGTCCGTGGCGGACCTTGCCCTCAAGATGCTGGATGTTGATCCGCTTGGCTTTGACATCATGGATCGGACCTTACTTCGCGCCATTCTTGAAAAATTTTCGGGTGGTCCGGTGGGCCTCGACAATCTCGCTGCCGCGATTGGCGAGGAACGAGAAACTATAGAAGACGTCATCGAGCCGTTCTTGATTCAGCAAGGCTTCTTGCAGCGAACGCCACGTGGGCGAATCGCCACGCCTAGCGCCTACCAGCATTTTGGTGTCACCCTGCCCGAGCGCGGGGGCGTGGCAGACTTGTGGAGCACGCCCAATGAAAAAAACTAAAAAGAGAAGTGTTCATGGATGATTTTTTCGACCGCCTGTTCAAGGCCACGCCGAACGCCTGGGTCACTCCGACCTTGGTGGTGCTCAATGTGCTGGCCTGGGCCGCCACCCTTGCGCTTGGGGCCGACATTATGAATCCCAGCTCGGAAGTATTGCTGCGTCTTGGTGGCAATTACATCGAGTTCACATTACGCCAACCCTGGCGACTGGTCAGTGCCATGTTTTTACATGCAGGGCTGTTTCATCTGGCCTTTAATATGTGGGCACTTTGGGACCTGGGCAAGCTTGCCGAGCGCTTTTATGGCAATGGCCAATTTTTGCTCATCTATATGTTGTCGGGTACCTTCGGATCCTTGGCCAGCCTGTTTTTTGGGGCCAAGGTCACCGTGGCCGTGGGTGCCTCCGGCGCAATTTTCGGAGTGGCCGGCGCACTGGCTGCAGGCGTGTTCACGAAGCCTAACAAGCTACCGCCCAGGCTTGTCACCAGCATGCGTACTTCCCTGCTCGGCTTCATCGGTATCTCCTTGTTTATGGGGTTTACCATCGCCAATATAGACAATGCCGCACATATCGGTGGCTTGATCTCAGGGTTTGTCCTAGCGTCAGTGTTGGCCGAGAAGTACGACTGGGAAGAGTACAAGCGCAGTCGCCACCCGCGACTTGGCTTGGCCAGCGTTGCCTCGGCGTTGGTGATTTGGTTTATCTGGAGATCCGTGGCTTTACCGGCCTAGGGAAGCGCGGATTTAATCGCGTGGATGCTTGGCCCTTGAATTGGGATGGGCTACAAGGCGGATTTTGCGGCCAATAGCACTTGCTATTGGCTA
>JAYUOT010000510.1:0-3893 GCA_043760705.1 Betaproteobacteria bacterium | reverse complement strand
AATTAATGCTTTGACCACTGAGAGTGAATGTTCGGATCGCAGGGTTCAAATTTTGAACACTTCCGTTAAGGGTGACAGGGACGCTCGTTTGAGAGGTGCTGGGCTCCACTTCAATGCGAGTCGCAATGACCTCGTTGGTGCTCAAATCTCGCAAACCGTAGGTCTCGATAATATCTCCCGATTTAATCGCGGCAAAGCTTGAAACGCCCTCAATCACGGTACTCGCATCCACACGAACGACCGACCCAAGCACGCTCAACGAATGAGCTCCGGTGGTCACCATCTGAATGGGCCCTCTGAGCTCGCTGAAGATCTTGATCGAATTCGCAGTAGCCACAAGTCCGTCAGCCGATTGCGTGCCCATCACCTCTACCGTCATGCCCAATCGCAAGGCGGCATTGCTAACTGCGACCGCATCACGAAGGATCGAAGCGCTTGTGTCGTCGAACTTCACGCCATTGACGATGACACTACCAAACCCCGTAATTGGACCTGTGACTGTCACGGGAATATCGGCGATACTGACGGGCGGACTCATCGTTGGTGCGCTTCCGGTGGACATCTGACTAGCACCAGTTCCGGTACCACCCACACCAACTCCGCCTGTTTCTCCGCCACAACTGGCAAGTAGGCTTATTGAACCCATCAAGAACACGCACCTCATCATTGCGACAACAGCACCAATTGAGTTCGAAGACTTAAAGCTATCTATGCTGACGCTCATGGCTTCTGATCCTTTTGTTCTGGCTCGCTATAAAAATAGAGACCTACTCGCAAGCGCGTGGATTCGGTGCGTCCCGCGCTAATTGCGTCCTTATCGTCGTCGATCGCGCGCTGTATTTGTGGCACCAGGGCTTGAGTCAAACCTAACCAGCGCTTACGAATAGCCTGGTGAATTTTTTCGCCCGACAATTCGCTCAAACCGTTCGCGAACATACTTTGCTCAAGGAAGGCGGGCTTGCGTCCAAGAGTATTCGCCACTGCGGCACTTAAGTGATCGCGCGCGTTATCACGCAGCAAATTAAGCATTTTATCAAGATTCTGGCTTGGAATTAAATGTTCGCCTGCCAGTGCGATGGTGTCATCTTCCTTTAGCTCAACCAATTCCAATCGCTGCATGGACTCCAGCACAGCCCGCGGCCGAACATCGGTTGTCACGGTCCGACAGAGTTCTTCGAAGCTCGCAATCTCTGGATGATCCGAAGAAGCCCCGCGAACAAGTCTCAGCGCCCGCCCCTGGCCATCCAGGAAGCGTGCATCGGTGGTCCAGCGTGCAAAAATTCTTGATTCAAGTGGCGGCTCCGCATCGATCTGAGGAACGTCTTGAGATAAAAAGTTTGCGAGATCTTTTCGATGCAAGCCTGTCGAAACACTTAAGGTGCTAGCGTTCACTCTCTGCCCCGCCTGTTGAAGCGACTCCTTACCCGCATCAACATAGGCAATTTTTAGGACATCGGCCAAATCCTGAAACTTAACCCCGTGGGCCATCGCGAGCCGCACCAAGGGCACGAGCAAAGCTCGAAGCACATTACGTAAGTGTTCACGTTGCGGTAGTGGATCGGTGGATGTCATAAGTGAGAAATTATCCCACTTTTAAAATTTCATCACAATACAAATTTCAAGAAAACGGTCAATTTTTCAAAAAAAATCACAAATGTTGTTTTCAACGAAGATTTTCCATTAGTCCGATTTTTCTAATGGAAAGCATTAGGCTAAGTGATTGATTTGCTTTGAGGATGGTTGGAAAGCGGCAGGGCTGCCCCAACCTGTCACTGATCGGGGCGACCGGCCCGAGCCCGAGCAATTGATGACTCAATTTATGCTCTCAGTGTGGTGCGGCGCCAATTGGTTTGAGCATGGTGAGGTGACCCGCCATGATCCGGTTTTAAATTGAAGCAAGTTTTTGGCATTGAACGGACGGAAAAGGGTGTTTAACATTCCTATCCCCAGCGTTTAATTTGCTTTAAAAATACGCACGTGATACCATGTTATTACGCAATGAGTTTTAAAGGGGCTGACCATGCCACAAACCTACACCACCCGTCAATTTCAAGCCGGTAACTCGCAAGCCGTGCGTTTGCCTGCGAGCATGGCTTTTCCGCCTAAGACGGAGCTGATCGTCACGCGGGAGGGTGAAAAAATCATAGTGCAACCCGTGGAGAAAACGATGGAAAGCGTGCCGCAGTTGTTTGCTGCACTGAAACAGCATGCGATTGGCGGGAAGTTAACTCGACCCGAGTTTGTTGAGGCGAAGAGAAACTGGGGCGATACTGGCAAAAAGGGCAATGCGGGAAACGCAAGCGGGAGCAAGGGTTGATCAAGTACTTGCTGGATACCAATATTTGCATTTATTTGATGAATGAGCAGCCCGAGCAGGTCATCGCGCGGTTTAAGCAGTGCAGGAAAGGCGAAGTGGTGATCAGCGCCGTCACGTGGGCGGAGCTGACTTGCGGGTTGGATACGCACAATGACGAGTCGCAGATTGACGACTTGCTCAGCGCGATTGCCGTTGCGCCTTTTGACATCAAAGCGGCTGCGATGTTTGGCAAGTTGTCTCAGCAGTTTCCGAACCGTAAAAGCAGCTTCGACCGCATGATAGCCGCGCATGCTTTGGCGCTGAAGGTCACGCTGGTAACCAACAACGTGGCAGATTTTGCTGTTTACGGTTTAGAGCTTGAAAATTGGGCGAAAAGCGGATAATTTACACTCTTAAATAGGCCTCTGGCCAGCGTATTTTCTGCCTAAGCAGCTATGTTATTTATAGCGTAATTGTTTCGTTTTTACTTTGCCGCTTCCCCGCCGCGAATTCTGATGCAGGCCGTGCACAGAGTCGGCAAAAAACCGCATGATTGCCATCATGCCATCAATATGCTATCCTGCCGTCATGACATCTCCTCAACTCTCCGTTAGAAGCGCTCGCGCACGTGATCTTGCTCATCAGCTTTCCAAGCGCGAGCAAAGGCCGATTCACGCGATTGTTGAAGATGCGCTCGTTCAATATGCCGCCCGCTACCCACAGCAAAGTGCTGCGGCGTTTCTCAAGCGGCTCAAGTCGCTTGCCGTGGCAGACGTAGATCTTGATGCACTCATCGCGGAAAACAGGACAATTCACGACGGCATCAATCTGTGATCCTTCTCGATACAAACGTCCTTTCTGAGCTGATGAAGGCTGAGCCGGATGCCAGTGTCGAGCGATGGTTTCTCTTGAACGAAGAAAAGTGCTGCTTGCCCTCGATTGCAATCGGCGAGTTGGCCTTCGGGGTGGCAAAGCTTGAGAGTGGCGCTCGCAAGTCTAAATTGCAAAACCAACTGTCAGAGTGGCGGATCAGATTTGCAAATAGAATTCACGTGTACGACGTGACCGCTGCCTTAGTCTATGGCGATATTTTGGCAAGAGCGCGTCGCGACGGCCACCCCATGTCAGTGCCTGACGCGCAAATTGCGGCGATAGCCGCGACACAATCCAGCATGCTTGCGACACGCAATACTAAAGATTTCGAGACCACAGATTTATCCCTGATCAATCCTTGGAAGTAACGCGAAGGACGACATCTCTTCGCTGAGTCACTTCCGGGTCCACTCAATCCAGAAGTGGCCTCGCCAGTATGAGGACTACTTGCGCGGCCTGGTTGATCTTTACTCGGTCATTGGCCAAGGCCTGAAAGGCGGGCGCGTGATGTCGCGGCACAATCGCTTCAGTTCCGACATAACTTGCTTGCAAGTTATGTCGGAACTAAAACGCTGAATCAAGGTCACTGCGCCGCAATCGCCCTCTCCTGACCGTAGGCCTGCTTGTTCTCGCAAGTACCGGCTAAGCACACGTTGCACCACCTGCAACACCGGTGTTAGAAGCTGCGGTTGTGAGGTCAGAAAACGTCGAAACGATATCGACA
>JAYUOT010000509.1:0-8171 GCA_043760705.1 Betaproteobacteria bacterium | reverse complement strand
AACCAGCGCCAGCCGGAACGGCTTGCGGCTGCTGGCTGATCGGGGTCGCCTCGTGGCGAACGCCTAGGCTAAGGTTCGCAGGCACCGCTTCGTCCATACGTTTAGGTCGCGGTAAATTTAGTCCATTCATGATCTCCACGAAGGCACTTTTGGTACGCAGGCGGCCCTGTTCGGTTAGGCGCGCATTGCTTGATTTTTCGCGACCGATGGTGCTACTCGTTTGTCCCTTGTAGTCGTGGCCCGGCCAGAGAATCGTATTGTCGGGGAGATTGAAGAGCACTTGGGTAATGCTGTCATAAAGTGCCTCGGGGCTGCCGGACTGGAAGTCGGTACGACCGCAGCCATCGATCAGCAGGGTATCCCCCGTAAAAACATGCCCCTCAGTTGTATAGCACATGCTGCCTGCCGTATGGCCAGGGGTATGCAGCGCGATCAGTGCATGCTTGCCGAACTTTAGTTGGTCGTGATCCTTGAGTTGGATGGCGGATGGCTTGATGCCGCAGCCGGACGGCGTAGCCGCCTGCGCGCCGCTCAATTCGATAAGCGACGCTGCGCTGGTGATGTGATCCGCATGGGCATGGGTTTCAATCACGTAGCGTAGATTTAAACTGAGCTGACTTATAACGTCGCTATCCCGCTTAAGCTGTTCATCGACTGGATCGATAATGACCGCATCTCGCGTTTCCGCGTCGAACAAGATGTAGGTAAAAGTGCTAGAGGCTATGTCAAAAAGTTGCACCGGTGTTATGGATGTTGTCATGAGTTTCCTTGTTTTACACCTAAGCGTATTTGTGAAGCAAACTGAGTGCCTGTTCCCGGTTCGCTTCGTCTTGAGCAATAGCACAACCGATCAGAACAAAAAACGCCTTATCCAGCGCCTTACGGGCCGCACTCAGCTGTTGCGCCATAAGTTCGCAGTCGGTTTCCAATTCTAAAGATCTTTGGAGACCACCCAATTGGCCTTCTATGCGCGCCAATCGCGCCCTTAGAGCTTTCTTCTGTTCCACGTCATGCAGTTTTGTCATCATGCGACCCAGGAGCGAGGTTCAAGTGGCGAATCTGAATACACTAGGGGGTATATGGTAGCATGCGCAAAAGCTAATATATAGCATTTTTTTAGTTGCCTTTCTCTACGTTATTTGGGAGTTACTGATGGATTCCAATGTCTTGGCTGCGCTTCAAGCCTTCGGGGGTGGGTTGCTGATTGGCCTGGCAAGCTGGCTCATGCTTGCGTCAATCGGTCGCGTGACTGGCGTGAGCGGAATTGCCGCGACCGCCCTTTTTCCGGATTCGACCGGCAGCCGCCCGGAAAACGCCTGGCGTTGGGCGTTCCTACTCGGCCTGATGGCGGGCGGGGCGCTCTTTGCGGCCTGGCTTTCTCCCCCTGTGATTAGCGCAAGGCCGCTAGCGGTGCTCATTCCTGCAGGCCTGTTGGTCGGTGTGGGCACGGTGATCGGTTCAGGATGTACCAGTGGTCACGGCGTTTGTGGCTTGGGCCGTCGCTCGGCGCGTTCTTTGGTGGCGACTCTGGTCTTTATGGGGTTCGGATTTGCCACTGTGTTCGTGATCCATGCGATTACCGGCCGCTCAATCATTTAGGATAGTTATGTTTAAATCTACGAAAGTGACCTTTGCCTTGATTTCGGGCTTTTTGTTTTCCCTCGGCTTAGTGGTATCGGGCATGACGCAGCCCGCAAAGGTCATCGCCTTCCTCGATCTCGGGGGCTTGAGAAACGGAATTTCCTGGCAAGCGAAAACGGGATTTTGGGACCCTTCGCTGGCCTTGGTGATGGGCGGCGCTTTAATGATCACGTTGCTTGGCTTTGCACTCACCCCAAAACGGCTCAAGCCCTGGTTTGACGAGCAATTTCATCTACCCACTCGAAGCGATATTGATCCTAAACTGGTCTTGGGTGCCGCCCTCTTTGGTATCGGTTGGGCGCTGGCAGGCTATTGCCCTGGCCCGGGCTTCGCTTCGCTTTTCACCGGGGGTGACGCCCTGGCGTTCGTTGTGGCCTTGGTGGTCGGCATGGGGATTGCCAAAAAATGGATTGGTTAGCTTTCGCAAGATTGAATCGACGTTTTTGATGTGTGTCGTGCCGCTACTCTCCGGAGTTTTGTAAATGTCGATCAGTTCGCTGTTCCCCGGTCTAGGGTCGATGTTAAAAGACGGGGCTGGACATCGCTCGTCTGATTTAATTGCCGGGGTGATCACAGGTCTGGTGCTGGTGCCCCAGGCCGTTGCCTTTGCGCAATTGGCCGGACTGCCCCCGGAGGTAGGCTTGGCCGCCAGTGTTTTGCCGATGCTCATTTATGCCCTGCTGGGGAGTAGTCGAACCCTTTCAGTCGGGCCTGTCTCTGTGGCGGCTTTGATGGTGGGTGAGGTGGTCCAGCGCTACCCCAACGACGTCAACATTGTCGTTCCGCTGTTAGCGGCGCAGGGAGCGATTATTTTGCTGCTGCTGGTCGTACTTCGCTTGGAGGTCCTCACGCGCGTTTTCTCGCACACGGTGTTGGGTGGCTTTACGGTGGCTTCGGCATTGTTGATTCTGGGCAGTCAGCTCAAACCTTTGTTGGGGGGGCCTTTAATAGGGTCGCAAGGCCTTTCCGCAATCCTGGATATGCCAACTCTATTTGCAGGGCTGAGTGCAGTGCTGTTGCTGTACACCTATAACCAGCATATCGGACCGCGCCTTCAGCCTTGGGTTCGAGGCTTTCTGGGGGAGGCAGGCGCATTGCTTTTCTCACGAATGGGACCTTTGCTCTTACTGTCGGTCGCAGGGCTTCTTGTCTTTGGCCATGTCAACAACTGGCATCTACTTTGGGCCACCGTCGGTAAGGTACCTTCAAGCGTGGTTAAGCTTGATGCTTCGTGGATTCAGTCCGTTAACTTTAAACTGTTCTTCGCTGTCTTTCCCAGCGCAATCATGATTGCGCTGGTCAGCTATGTTGAGAGCTTTGCAGTTGCACAGTCGCTTGCTCAAAGGCGTCGCGAAAACATTAGCGTTCGTGCCGAAATGTTGGCCATCAGCGCGGCGAATGGTGTCGCCTCAGTGTGTGGTGCGATGCCTGTCGCTGGCGGCTTTTCAAGATCGATGGTGAACTTTTCTGCGGGAGCGAGCACGCAACTTGCCGCTGTAGTCGCCGCAAGCTTTTCGTTTATTGCTTTACTGCTCGCCGCCGATGTCTTTTTGGTGGTACCCAAGTTCGTGCTCGGAGCAATTATTATTGTGTCCATCTTACCGCTGATCAAATTCCAAGAACCTTGGATTCTATGGCGGACGGATCGCGCCGAAGCGCTTACCTGGTTGACCACGTTCTTGGGCGTTCTGATCTTCGGTATTGAGGCCGGTCTCATGGCCGGTGCGTCTTTGGGTATGCTCATTTTTCTTGCCTCTCTGGTCGAGCCACATGTTGCCATTGTTGGGCGTTTGCCGGGCACGGAGCACTTTAGAAACATCAATCGGCATACGGTCGAAACCTTGCCTGGCCTGCTCCTCGTCAGGTTTGATGAATCCTTGACGTTCCTTAATGCGCCCAGTTTAAAGCGAGCCCTGCAGCACGAACTCAGTATCGCCAAGGACATTCGCCAAGTCGTGTTGAGTGGAGCGGCGATTAACCGCATAGACATTACCGGAGCTCATACTTTAATCGACATGGCACGGGACCTGAATGAAGCCGGGGTTGGCTTTCATCTCGCCGAAGTGAAAGGGCCAGTGCTAGACTATTTCGCAAAAAGCGCCTTCGAGAGTCAGTTTCCAGGCCACATTTATTTATCCTTTCAAATGGCGATTAATGCGCTCTCGCAAGTTCCAGTGATCAAGGTTAATCTGACGACGCCGGGCTGAGGCGATCTTGGCAAAACATGACTCACTTTGGCAAGTAAATCTTCGATTTATCCAGCTTGTAGGTCCAAGGCAGGTTGGCATTCTTCCAGCCGTTGATACTACGACGCCCCTCTTTAGACATATCACCTTCAAAGCCATCGACAACAGAATAGACCTTGGAGAAACCCAAATCTGCGAGCTGTTGATTGATGGCACGCGAGGATCGATCGCCGGATCGGCACATCAGAATGATGACGTCGTTTTTATCTAAGCCTTTCTCCGCAAGTCGGCGAACCACTTCGGCAACAAAATTAGTATTGGGTTCAAGCTTAAAGGCACCGCGTTTTTCGTCAAAGCTAAGCTCAGTACGCGGGAAATCTACAAAGGGAACCATAGCATCGGTCACAGTGGGCGAGCCCAAAAACATGATTTCCGAGCTTGCCCGAATATCTAGAAACAATGCCTTCTCACCCAACTGGGTCTTCAGTGCGGCGGCTTCGGGTGCGGTCAGGTACAGGTTCAGCTTGGTTCGTTTTTCCTCAGGCAGGTCTTTACTCTCTACTGCAAGGGCGGTCTGCGCTAGGGCGAGCATGAAGAGCGCAACGGGAAGCGCGATTCTGAGTGACTTAAAGCGGTTGGTAGTTTGAATGTTTTTCATGGATGAATTTTAGTTTGTAGAACCCGACTATCGGTGGGCGCAATGAGTTGAAACGGGACCAGCATTATTACTGGAAAAATAAGTTCGTAGAACACGTACACTTGGCCTGAATACTGGTGTTTAAGTAGGCCTGATCAGTCTGTTTTTGAGGGACTTCCTTACGAGACAATAAGGTATCATAAAGCAGTAATCACACCCGTTCCCTGGCCATTAAGAATTACCTTTCAATCTTGGAGTTTCAATGAAGCTTTGTTCTAAAAATGTATCGCGCTTGACAGCCCTTGTGATGATTGCTGTCGTCCAAACCATGAGCTCCATAGGGTTCGCCTCCGCGCAGACACAAACATCTTCCCAGACACCACAGCGCAATCGCATTGTGTTTCAAGTCAGTGATGCTGATCCCGCGAAATGGAACCTCGTATTAAACAATGTTAAAAACGTGCAAGAGGATCTCGGTGCCAAAAACGTAGACATCGAAATCGTCGCTTACGGCCCTGGCTTAAGCATGCTAAAGCTTGAATCCGTAGTAGGTAACAAAATCGCCGATGCTATTGTCGGCGGCGTTTCCGTAATCGCTTGCGAGAACACGATGAAAGTCCAAAAGCTAAAGCGCGACGACATGATCTCGAATCTCGCCTACGTGCCCGCCGGCGTAGTTCAACTCATGACGCGACAACAACAAGGGTGGGCTTACATTCGACCTTAAGTGTTTCAGATTGGCGGCCTGACGGGACAAGATTTACTGGCACTTAAGCGACGAGAGTCACAGACTAAGCGTCGTCTAGTTAATAAGGCCAGGATTGCCTTCGACGCCTATGAGCCGCGGCTGGTTAATTTTGCGTGCGGGTATTGACTTCTTCGACTTTAACCAGCCTTCCATCACGTCCCAGATCATTTTATTGCCCGCGCTACGAGCTTCCTCAGCAACCGGAGCCCAACCCGCGACTTTGTATTTCTTGTTGGCGTCGATGGGAGCGCCGCCGAGTCGCATATCCTGGATGCGACTTCCCATTTTTTCGTTGGGTGCGCAGGCATAAGTGAGACCGCCAACACGCACCATGTCACCACCTTGCTGGTAGTACGGGTCGGGATTAAACAAGTTATCGCAGACATCCTCAAGCACGGTCTTGATGGTTTCGCCGGTCATCTCAGTGAGCGTCGCATAAGAGTAGGTGGTTGCGACCTGGTCCATCAGCAGGTCGCGGGTGATGGCTTGACCGGGCAAAAGCGAAGTACCCCAACGGAAACCTGGTGAGAACGCGATTTCTGCTCCTTGTACGTCCATCAGGCCGTCAAGAATCAGTTGATCCCAACTGCCATTAAAATTGCCGCGTCGGTAGAGCATACCTTCGGTGATGGCAAGTTTCTCCGATAGCTTGGCCTCGAAGGGCGCACGAAGTTTTTGAATCAAGCTGTGCATCTCGGGGTCAGCTTTGATCATCTTAGAGAAAATAGGCAGCAATTTGTAGCGCCAATCCACCAGCTTGCCGCCTTTTACATCAAGATCCAAGACACCCAAAAACTTACCGTTGCTGCCCGCATTGGTGACCAGGGTTTGACCACCAGGGTTTTTGACGATGATTGGGGCAGGAACGCCGTCATGAGTATGACCGCCCAAAATCGCGTCAATGCCACTGATGCGTGAGGCCATCTTGATATCAACGTCCATGCCGTTGTGCGACAGCAAGATGACTAATTGAGCGCCCTGAGCGCGCACTTCGTTGACGGTTTTCTGCATCGACTCATCTTGAATGCCGAAAGTCCAGTCCGCAACCATATACCGGGGATTCGCGATTGGGGTGTACGGAAAAGCTTGGCCGATAAAGGCGACTTTGACACCGTTGACGTCCCGGATCACATTGGATTTGAAGACAGGATCTTCGAAATCGCGGGTCTTGATATTTTGCGCAAGAAAATCGATTTTTCCTTTAAAGTCCTTGTCCACAATTTCTTTAACGCGATCTTGCCCCAGTGTGAATTCCCAGTGACCCGTCATGATATCTACGCCGAGCAATTTGCATGCCTCGACCATGTCCTGACCATTGGTCCACAGTGAGGTCGCCGAACCCTGCCAAGTATCTCCGCCATCGAGCAAAATCGCACCGGGGCGCGAGGCTTTGAGTTGCTTGACCAAGGTCGCGAGATGGGCGAAGCCACCAATTTTTCCGTATTGCTTAGCGGCTGATTCAAAATCAAGCGCGGTGAAGGCGTGCGCTTGAGCTGTGCCCGGTTTGATACCCGCGAGCTTTAATAAGTTCTCGCCGACCAAGTGCGGAGTTCGGCCGCGCATTTCGGCAATTCCAAGATTAACGCTAGGCTCTCGAAAATGAATCGGCATGAGTTGGGCGTGGCAGTCGGTCATGTGCAGCAAGGAGATTTGACCGAACTTGGGGATTTCGTAGAGCCCTTGCTGCGCTTGGGCTGCATCGGCGTCAGAATACTTGCCCAGCGCCATACCCGCAGCAGAGGCAAGGCCAAGCAAGCGAACGAATTCACGGCGAGATATATTCATAGTTAATGACTTAGTGATTTACTGGAGAACAAAAAACCTCAGTACCGCTCGCGGTACTGAGGCTGCTTTTACTTGCTGTTAACGGGCGAGGCGGGATCGAGCAGCAAGGCCATAATGTCCCTGATCTGTTGCTCATCAAGGACGCCCACATGCCCCATGCGCGGCATGTTGGAACAAGCATTGTAGGCTTTGGCGTTCCAGAGTTTGCCCCAGGTGTACTCGAGCATGGCTTTGGCGGACGGGGCGTTAGGATCAGTGACGCCGCGAATCTTGCCATACTGGTAAAGACTCGGGCCAATGGTGCCATAGGAAATTTCCTGTTCGGAGATTTTATGGCAGTTGTAGCAATTGCCGCCATTGGCTTTTGGATCGATGTCCGTCCAGGTCATGCCGCGACCATTTTGGGCAAGTTTTTCTCCTTCTTTCCAGTCGCCAAGGAATTTTCCGTCACTGGGCCACTTGATCGTTTTGAAGTTGGCTGCTTCAATGGCTTTGGCCTTTTCTTCAGGGAGGGAGGCAGTGCCGATCTGGGAGCACTCGCGATTGGAATCGTCTTGTCGAAGTCGATCAATATTGGCGATGCCTTCGGTCCGAAATGAGCCTTGCATCATCGCGTCGGTGAGAGCCTCGTAGTTGGCTGCACCTATGGTTGCACAGCCCGCTAGGCCAAGCAAGGCAATTGCAGCACGAATAAGCTTAGTGTTTTGAGTGATTGGTTTCATCGTGTTCACCTTAGCGTTTGAGGGAGGGGGCAATGGATTGCGCGCCCTTGGCGTTCACACCCATATAGACGCCAAGCGCTATCGTCACGTCCGAGGCGTAGCCTGGGTAGGGAAAACGCTGTTGTCGGAAGCAGTCATTTAAACGACGCTGCATGCTCCATAACTCGCCTGATGAAACGCGATAGGCCGGCCAAGCCGCAAACCCGACACCATCCCCGGGGTTTTCGGTGAGGTTAGGTAAATCCTGGAGGCGGATGCGTTTGCCACCCTCACCATGGCATGAAGCACAGGAGAAATCATAAGCACCCGCACGATAAAAAAAAGCGCGTTTTCCCAGCTCCAGCATTTTTTTTTCTTCAGCGTGCGCCTGCGGTAGAGTGAAGCGCATGCCTTTTGATTCCGCTGAGATCCAGGCGACTAAGCTCTCCATGTTCTTTTGCTCACCCCGGCCG
>JAYUOT010000508.1:0-3902 GCA_043760705.1 Betaproteobacteria bacterium | reverse complement strand
CGCGACAACGTGGTGGCGCTGGCCCAGGCGACTTTTCGGGTGTTCGCGCCACGCGCCGACTAGTTGACGGTCGTGAGAATTTTCGATGACGAAAATTTACAGCCGCGATAATTTACGGCCGCGATAATTTACAGCCGCGATAATTTACGGCCAAGAATTAAGTGCCACAAAAGGTTTGGTAACGCGCCGTTTGTTCAGGAGCCGCAGGAAGAGCGAACTCAGCATATTCGGGTCGCTCTGTATAAGGATCCCGCAATACCTCAAGGAGCCGCTCAAAGGGGCCAAGATCGCCGTGATCCGAGGCTGCCTGCAAGGCGGCTTCAACTTGGTGATTGCGTGGGATGTAGACCGGGTTCTTGGCACGCATCCGTTTTGCGAGCTCGGCGCCGGAAAGTTTGGACGAGACAGGTCCAAGGCGAGTTTGCCAGCGCGCGAGCCAGGGACTCACTTCAAGATTGCCCGACGGGTCGAAAAGACCAAGAAAGCGCTCCAATTTTCCTTCGGCAACATCGGCAAGATAACGCATGGCCTGTGTGTAGTCCACTTTGCAGGTTTGCAACAAGACCAGGAATTGATGGATCAGTGCAAGGTCATCTTCAGGCGGGGAGGCGTCGTCCAAGCCCAGTTTGCCACGATTCAGTCGTAACCAATGCTCGGCGTACTGCCTCGGAAAGTCTTCGAGAATGGTGATCACTATCTTCGTTGCTCGATCCGGTTCAGGGTCGATCAGCTCTAGCAGGGATTCGGCCAGGCGCGCTAAATTCCATTGGGCAATATCGGGTTGTCGAGCGTAAGCGTAACGTCCGTAATGATCGATGGAGCTAAACACGGTATCGGGGTTGTAAGCTTCCATAAAGGCACAAGGACCATAGTCGATGGTTTCGCCAGAGATCGTCATATTATCGGTATTCATCACGCCATGAATGAAGCCCACGCTCATCCACTGCGCGATCAGACCGGCTTGGCGCTGAACCACGGCCTTGAAGAACTCAACGTAGCGATCCTCCCGACCCATCAGCTCCGGATCATGGCGCGCAATCGCGTACTCGGTGAGACGCCGCAGCATGGCTTGGTCGCGACGCGCTGCAAAATACTGGAAAGTCCCCACACGCAGATGACTGGATGCGATACGGCTCAGCAAGGCACCGGGCAAAGCGGTTTCGCGCCGCACCTGTTCACCGGTCGCGACCGCTGCAAGTACTCGCGTGCTTGGTATGCTCAAGGCATGCATGCCTTCGCCCATCAGGTATTCACGTAATACGGGCCCGACCGCAGCTTTGCCATCGCCGCCTCGTGAAAAGGGGGTGCGACCCGACCCTTTAAAGGCGATGTCGCGGCGCTCGCCCTGGCGGTTTAAAATCTCGCCGAGCAGCAAAGCCCGACCATCGCCGAGTTGGGGTGAGAAGCCTCCAAACTGGTGGCCAGCATAGGCCTGAGCGATGGGTTGCGCACCGGGTGGTACAAGATTGCCGGATAATACCGCCAGGCCTTCAGAGGTTTGCAGGAGGTTCGTGTCCAGGCCTAAGGACTCGGCGAGTGCAAGATTCAGTTTGAGTAATCTGGGCAAGGGGGCCGTGGCGGGTGTGACCGCGACATACAGGCCTTCCAGCTCGCGAGCGTAACTGTTATCAAACACCAGGCCGGCAAAGGGTGATGGGGTCGGTGCCGGTGTACTTTTGGACGATGAATCCAAGCCGCTTTCGATCAAGCTAGCCTCCGTTTTCGGTGAAGATGGCTATGCTAGCACTAGCACTGAGCTACCGACCACCAAACACTCCTGCGTCGCGCAGCTTCGCAATGGCTTTCTCGTCCAGTCCAAGTACCTCTTTCAATACTTCATCATTGTGCTCGCCAATGCCGGGCGAAGGCAGGCGAATGGACCCAGGTGTCTTGGATAGTCGCATAGGCACGCCGACGATGGTCACTGGGCCTGCACGCGGATGAGTCATATCCACCAGCGCTCCACGCGCTTTGACCTGAGGATGCTTGAGAACTTCCGCGAGATCATTGGTCGCCCCAAAGGGAATGCCGTGCTTGAGGAAGATCGTCTCCCATTCCTCATAGGTCTTGGTGAGGAAACGCTCCTGAAGCGTGTCGATCAAAGGCACGCGATTGCGCGTTCGGTCCGCATTGGTTTTGTAGCGAGGATCATCGGCGAAACCTGGCAAGCCCATGAGTGGGCAAAAGTCGCGCCAGAGCTTTTGGCTACCCACGGCCAGAGCTAGGTCTCGGCTCTTGGTGCGAAACACTTGATAAGGTAGCAGGGCTTTGTAAGAGGTGCCCGAGGGAACCGGTAATTCTTTGTCAGCCAGAAAAGAGGCCAAGGTGATGCCGAGCAAAGAGAGTTGTCCCTCCAGCATCGATACATCGATCTGCTGACCTTCGCCATGTACGTCGCGTGCCCGCAGTGCCATAAGGATGCCAATCGTTGCATTCATGCCCGCGGTTAAGTCGGCGATAGAGACGCCCGCGCGCACACCCCGACCCCCTTCTTCCCCGGTGACGCTGATCATGCCACTTTCGGCTTGCAGAATCAGATCCAGTGCCGGGCGATCCTTGTAAGGGCCGTCTTGGCCGAAACCTGAAATGGAACAATAAATGATCTTGGGATTTACTTTGCAAGCTTCTTGATAACCAATGCCGAGGCGATCCAGCACGCCCACCCGGTAGTTCTCGAGCACGATATCGGCCTTGGCAAGTAGTTGAAAGAACAACTCCCGACCTTGTTCGTTTTTGAAATCAATGGCCATGCCCCGTTTGTTGCGATGCAGACTGACGAAATAAGAGTACTCTCCGCCCGGCATCGTGGCTCCCCAGGCGCGTGCAATGTCGCCAGCCTCGGGCGGCTCAATTTTGATTACGTTGGCACCGAAATCGGCCAGCATAGTGGAGCAGTAAGGGCCAGCCAGAGCGTGGCTGAGGTCGAGTACGGTAATGCCGTCGAGTGGAGTTTTCATGGGGCTTGCAAGGTTAGAGCGTATTGAGGAACGCTGCATCGGTCACGTTTGAATCGATGATGGCGGCATGCATGGAAATTACCATATTTGCTGGAGTCGACTTTCGATATTCAGCCTTTTGCAGATTTTGATCCGAATCATCCAAGTCTTCTCTAGTGAGACTCATAATAGGTACTTCGCTTGGTCGCTGGGTTTTTCTGATAGTGGCGCGTGACTTGAAGATGATAAGCGACAAGATCAGGCAAGAGGTACGCTGTGTTTCAACTGAGACAGGCGCAAAGTTGAATTGCATTTAGGAGAGAACGATGGAAGGTCCAGTATCCACGGCTAGCATGGCCGCCATGAGTCAGGCGGTCGGGAGTGAAGTGGGCGTATCGGGTTGGACACTGATCGATCAGCCCATGGTGGATGCCTTCGCCAAGCTGACCGGCGACACCTACTTCATTCATACCAATCCTGAGCGCGCCAAGCTTGAAACACCCTTTGGTGGCACCATCGCCCATGGATTTTTAACGACCTCGCTCTTGGCCAATATGGCCTATCAGGCATGCCCGGGCGTCGAAGGCACCAAGACTGGTGTCAATTATGGCTTCAACCGTTTGCGTTATGTGGCACCCGTGCCCACAGGCTCGCGCGTGCGCGGGCGCTTCATACTGAAGTCCTTTGATGTGCAAGCGACGCGCTGGCAGTCGGTGTACGAGGTGACGGTGGAGATAGAGGGGGGCAGCAAGCCTGCCCTGGTGGCTGAATGGGTGGGAGCGGGGCTTTTTTAGAGTTGCTTCTTTTACCGTATTCGGAGCTTCGATGAGCGTCACATGTCGTGCTCTGCGCTGCGAAAGCTTGGGTCCTGATTTTCAGGGACTGAAATTGGCGGAGATTGAAGTTGCGCCACCCGGCCCCACTCAAGTCCATATTCGAGTTCGGTCAGCGGCCTTAAATTTCCCT
>JAYUOT010000507.1:0-8208 GCA_043760705.1 Betaproteobacteria bacterium | reverse complement strand
AGTGGGGCAATCTGGCGCATGGCTTTCTACGCCTGCGCTGTACGGACTGCGCGCACGACAAACTGGTTGACGCCACTGGTGCGGTGCGGCATTCTGGTCGAAGAGCAGGGTGAGCTGACTATGACCTACCCTGAGGAGGATTTTTCCGAGGCCAGCCCGCTGAGACGACTGCAAGCGGACTCGGCGGTGTAACGGATTGCCTTGGGGAAAAGCGCAGGCCAGAAGGTGCTGACGATTAAGGGAGCCGAAATTCAGGGGCAAGCGCAGGCCTCTGCGAGATTTTCCGCTCAGGAATCAGGGCCTCACTTCGACCTAGTTGGAACTTTGGGGTTCGCTCCCGCTTCGAAGCAATACCCATTTGCCCAGACCGTATGGATAAAGCGCGGACATTTGCTGGACTCGCCTAATTTTCTCCGAATACGGTTAATGTGACTATCGACGGTATGATCGCGTCCGCCATATTCTTCGTGCCATACTTTTGCGAGCAACTCAGTTCGACTAAAGACCTTGCCCGCGTTACTCGCCAGGAAGTAAATCAAATTGAATTCCAGAGGCGTTAAATCTATTGTCTTCGTGTCGAGGGCAGCGATACGGCGATTCAAGTCAATCACTAATCCATCACAGACGAGCAATGCTGCCCGGTAGGCTTGTACCGACTGAGCGAGACTATTTTTATGGCCTCGCCGTAGAACAGATTTTAGCCTGACCGCCAGTTCTCTGGGATCGTAGGGGCGGAATAGACAATCCGCGGCACCAAGCTCGAATCCAAGGAGGTACTGAAGACTGTCCCGACTTTGTGCAACCAAGACTATCGGAGCGCAAGCCGAGGTCTCGATCAGGCGCTTGCAAAGATCAACGCCTGAATTTCCAGACGATCTGAGATCGATGACGATCGCGTCCCAATTTTTTGATCGAGCAAAGGTGAATCTATCCGACCCGGTATGCGAGAACGTCACCTCAAATGGAACCTTGCCAAGCTCTATGGCAAGCACCTCACCCCAGGACGGATCGTCTTCGATAATGAGTATGGTAGGGCACTGGTAATCAGGGCGATAAAAGTCGTAGGTGCTCGGCGGCATGGCAATAGAGGCTCGAAGGGAGATAGGTGCGGCTTCAAAGGTGGCAGCCCGGAGAAACGTTAGGTTTTAAGCAAAACTAGCTTTCGTCGACGCAGATGGAGGTTACTTTCAAAATCCGCGCGCAAAGCCTGAAGGCGAGGTGTTGATACCGAATCGAAACCCTGCGGTGAATCTTCGGTGAAGAATGAAGGTAAGGGCGTCGCACCGTGCCAGTCTCAGGAAGCAGGCTGGCAAATTCGCCAGCCGACGGCAGAGTTCGGAGAGCGAATGCAAATTTCACAGAGCGTCAGCGCGATCATTCCAGCGCTCAACGAAGCCCAAACGATTGAGCTAGTGGTTCGTGATCTTATCGGTCTAAAGGATGATGACGGCAAGGCCTTGCTGCTTGAGACCATCGTAGCCAACAACGGTTCGACCGATACGACCAAGAGGCTTGCACTAGCCGCTGGCGCCAGAGTCATCGACGTAGGTCAGCGTGGCTATGGTCAAGCCTGCTGGGAAGCATCTGATCAGGCCCTTGGAGAAATACTCGTGTTTGTCGACGGTGATGGAGCCGTTGACGTCAACGATATTCATAAGCTTCTCAATGGTATTGCCGAAGGCGCTGATCTGGTGATCGGCAATCGGCGCAATTTTGATCCTGGTTCCATGACTACGACTCAAGTGTTTGGAAACTGGCTTTCCTGTCGATTGATGAATCTTATTTGGGGGATGGAGGCTCAAGATCTCGGTCCTTTGCGCGCCATTCGACGCACGGCCTATCTGGCGCTGAATATGCAGGATCGCAGCTATGGATGGACCGTTGAGATGCAGGTTCGAGCCCACGTGCTTGGCATGTGCACGAAGCAGTGTGATGTGAGCTGGCGCGCGCGCGCTGGCGGAGTCTCGAAAGTCAGCGGGACAGTGCGTGGAGCGATCGGAGCAGGCGTGGGAATTCTTGGCATGATTTTCAGAATCTGGCTGAACGAGCGACGTCGCTCAGCTTCGATACCCGTCATAAAAATTCAACAACCTTAAGGAGAATGATATGTTTTTAAAACCAATAAAACTGACCCTAACTGCACTGCTGATGAGTGCTCTGCCCTTTGTCGCCTTAGCTTCCGGATCGGAAGGGGTCAGCGGCGGTGAAACCAGTGAAGCACAAATGTATAACGTCGGTAAGGCGGTGTATGCCCAGAAGCTCGCTTGCTCAAACTGTCCTCTTGCAGGAAAGGCGCTCAATGTCATGCTCGCCAAAGATCTCTTGGCGGGCAATCAAACTCAGTCGCTAAATGCTGACGACAAAACGGCTCTGGCTTCTTATCTCAAACGGCGTTTTAAATTGTGAAGTGGCGCGTGAAAAGCGACAAGAATTTAACTAGTGGGCAAAATAAGAAGGAAGTGTTTGAGATGAAATCGACTACAAGCGAGAAATTCAACGTTAGAAATCAGGTATTAGCGGCCACCCTTGCCGGGCTCGTTTTGGCACCCCAAGCCGTTCGTGCGGAAGGCGGCTCACCCTGGCTGCCGATTCCTGGGCAGATTAGTCTCGGGGTATTTGATGTCGAGCAAAGCGGCAGTCAAGCCTTTATCGGAAACACTAAAGTACCGATTTCCGGAGTCACTGGTGGTGCCGCCAGCAAGTACAAGCGAGGGACCTTCGGGCTTCGCGTTGACTACGGCATCAGTGATCGCTTAGCCTTCGATGCCACATTGGCGCAGACCTCGGTAAAAGTGGGCGGTGCAGACAGCAGTAGTGGTTTGGCCGACACGACCTTAGGTCTTCGCTGGCGAGTTGTGGACGAGTACGAAACGCCATCACGGCCTACGGTCACACTCAGAGTAGGGGCGATCATCAAGGGAGACTATGACGGCGCCCGACTTGCTGCGATTGGTAAGGCTGCCAACGGCATTGAAGTGTCTGGGTTAGTGGGCAAAGAGTTTGGAAAGGGCGTGTCTCTGTGGGGTGAACTGGGCTTCCAAAAACGAGACTCCTCGGTCCCCACGGCGACTTTTTTCGAAATCGGAAGCCGATGGCGTTTCGCTCCGAAATGGAACGCCAGCTTGGCCTACACGGATAAAAAATTCGGTGGCAACTTGGATATTGGCGGTGCAGGATTTACGCCCGCTCGTTTTCAGCAAGTTCGCGAAGAGCGTAGTGTCATCAAAGTGGGTCTAGGCTATTCAATTGGCGCTAACCAGTCCATTAATGTTAATTTTGGCAAGCTCGTGGGCGGACGCAATACCGTTCAAGACGATAAACTTCTTGGCCTAGGCTACAGCTACTCCTTCTAACGTGGATCGTATCGGGCCCGTGACTGAGCATCGATACCTGCGTGTTTTCTTGGCATTGATGGCGCTGTGCGCCATCAATGCCTTGATTCTCGTTTTCTCAAGCTCGCAAACCAGTTTAGGTTCAGCACGGGTGCAGCTTATCGCCGTGCTTGGCCATGCGCTGCTGGGCACGATATTGGTGGTTTGGGTGCTTAAAGATAAGCGCTTTGAGCGCGCACCCGTCTACGCCTTGGTTGCCTTGGCGATGGTTGTGCGCTTGATCTCAGTGTGGGCCTCGCCCTTACTTGAAGATGATCACTACCGCTACTTGTGGGACGGCTTTAGGACCGCAGTGGCGTTTAATCCCTACGAGTTCGCCCCAAGCCGATTTTTTTCTGATCTCACGATCACTGAGCGCTGGCAGGAAATCTTGAGCGGCATCAATCACCCAGAGCTAGCCACAATTTACGGGCCCGTACTACAGTATTTTTTTGGGCTGGCTTATTTCATTCAACCCGGTCAGCTCGGAGCGATCCAGGGGCTTTTGCTTGTCGCTGACCTCGCGGTCATTGCACTTTTGATATTCGAACGCCTCCCCAGTCGATGGATATTGGTTTACGCGATCCATCCGGCGATCTCTAAAGAGGTTATGGCAAGTGCCCATCCAGACATCCTGGTCGGATTGTTTTTGCTCTGCGCTTGCCTCGCTTGGAGGCGCGATCGGCGGCTGCTCACCGGCGCAATGCTTGGCCTGGCGATTGCCACCAAAGTACCTGCTGTTTTGGGATGCGTCTTGTTGGTTTGGAAGTCTGGTAAGCCTTTGCCTTCCCAGAGTTGTCAATCGATCTCCGACCATACTTTTATCGAAAACAAGGGAATTTGGCGCACTTTGCAGCCTGATTTGGGCTGGGCATTTCCCGGTTTTTTGGCGATGGCTATGGTTTTGATCCTAGTCTACCTGCCGTTTTACTTAGTGAGCGGGAGCGATCTGGCTTCACTCATTATTTTTGGAGAACGGTGGAAATTCAACCCGCTCTTGTTTCGCTTGATTGAGCTTGCGCTAGGGCCTGATCTAGCGAGGCCCGCTGCACTTTCCGCTTTCGTGGGTGCCAGCCTAAGGCTCATTTGGGGATGGCGAAAAAACAGCTCGACTTATCCGCCGATTGAGCTTTTGTTCATGGCCTTGCTCTTACTGTCGCCTGTCGTGAACCCCTGGTACTGGGCTTGGGGCTTGGCTATTGCCGTACTCAAGCGCTCCAAAGTTTTTGTTTTGATCGCTTGTGGGGCTAGCCTTTCCTACTTAAACCATACAGTGCTCTCAGAGGCTGGAGTGATTTCGTCACGCGGCCTGGCGTCAAGTTTTGAGGTGCCCTGGGTTGTGACCCTTGCGCAATTGGTGCTCGTGCTTGTGGCTTGGGTTCTTTGGCGTAGACGCACGGTATCGACTTAACTAAGTGGATGCCCTCAGCAATGGGTGCTAGTAATGCCTTCTCATGAGCATCAATTTCAAAAATTAATTGGAAATACGTAGATGAATCCGCTAACTGCCTCGCCTGACTCGGTCCCATTCAAGCAAACACTCGTTTTCAGTTTAGCGCTACTGGTTTTGACCGGCTGCGGAAGTGGGACGAGCGTATCGAGCGTTGCGACGCCGACCGGTAGTGACGCTGGCGTGCCGAGTTGTGGAAAGACTAGTTCAAAAATCGGTCAAATCGCGACGCTCCAGACCCGCGCGCACGGCGTGACAGGGACCGCCAAAGTGATTGACAATTGCACGATTGAATTGACCAACTTCAATTACGATGGTGGAGGTCTACCGGATGTTTTTGCCTACGGTGGCAAGGCGGGGAATTACGCAGCCGGGTTCGCGATCGGGAAAAACCTTTTCGGTACGAAGGTCAATAACGCTACGATGACGCTTACCCTGAAGGAGGGCGACTTGTCCAACCTCGACGGCCTGAGCATTTGGTGTGTTCGGGCCGGGGTGAGCTTTGGAGATGGGTTGTTTGTAAAGCCTTGATGAGACGACGACAGGTGGGCTCAGCGGCGTACTGAATTGCATTGGGTGATCTAGCAGGCCAAAAGGTGCTGACGATTAATCGAGCGCCAACTGCCGATCAAAAGACCAAGACGCAAGTCCTGTGGGCGAACCTGGACGGCTTTAGTTTGCATGCGGTGGTGCGCTGCGCGGCCCGGGAGCGCAACAAGCTGGAGCGGTTGTGCCGGTATTTCACCCGTCCCGCGTTAGCCAATGACCGGATGCAGCACCGCGACCTTGGTGGCGCGACCGAGGCTGCATCTGATTCGGTTCCAAGGTGTTTTGGCACCGAACTCGGCGGGGCAAAGCGATTGAAGCGCGTGTTTAACATTGATCTGGAACACTGTCCGAACTGCGGAGGAGAGCTACGGGATGATCGCAGTGATTGTGCAACGATCAAGTATCGAGAAGATGCTCACGCACTTAGGCCTGGAGGCCAAAGCTGGTGTCAAATACAAGACGGATCAGAGAGGCTTGGCAGGGGTGGGCGAGCCTCTCAAAGCCAAAACAGGCAACAGCTAAGTCTATTCCAAGCGAAAATGCGAGTGGCATTCACCGCCAAAGAAGCTGTTGGCGTCCATCGGTTAGAGGAGCTTTCCGGGAAAAGGGTGTTTTAAACGCTTATCCCCAAGACTGCACTTGTTCTCTCTGGAGAAATACCGGCATCAGGGGCTGTCACTTCGAGAGTCGCGTGGCATTGCCTTGAAGTCGATTTCGAAGTACTTGCAATTGTCCAGTGAGATCATTCAAGGCGCCGATACTGCAGCCTGTTGCCGACACTATGCATTCGGGAAGAACGGCGCACTTCTTTTGGAAAGTACGGCCTCTTGCTGTTAAACCGATTAATACCTGCCGTTCATCGACCGCGCTGCGTTTACGCGTAATCAGCGCTGACGCTTCCAGCCGCTTCAAGAGCGGCGAGAGGGTTCCGCTGTCTAGGTAAAGCACCTCACACAACTGGGATACGGTACACTTTTCTCGCTCCCAAAGGACCACTAAGACGAGGTATTGAGGGTAGGTTAAGCCTAGCTTTTTAAGGAGCGGCCGATACACTTTCGTCATCGATAGAGAGGCGCTGTACAAGGCAAAGCAAAGGTGATGAGAAAGAGGAAAAATAGGAGAGACAGGCATGTGAGAATACGGGAAAAAGACGGTTTCTAGAGCGCTGGCGCTAACGGGGCCAATGCGTACAAAAATGCGCGCAGCACAAGAGCTTAACAAACAATTTGAAGTCGCTTTCCTTTGACGATTCGAACAGTCAAAGTTTTGTCTTAATTTGGCTTAATAAATTGTCCGCTGGACAATCATGTTGTACACAATGTATTATCCTTCCGCGTTGTTGGTTCCGGTGAGAATGGCACTTCTTTCTGCCTCGGGCTGGCTGATACCGCCAACAACACCAAGGCACGCAAGCGCCCGGATTTGTAGCATCAGACATCATAAGTGGTTTTTTTTCAATGATTTTTGGAGGGCGTCAACATGAACATTACCCGCATCACGCGTAACCTTACCCTTACGACTCTTGCCTGCGCAGCCGCAACGGTGAGCACACCTTCTCTTTCACAAGTTGATCCAAGCAAATTGGTTGATGCTTTTGAGCTTGCCGGCGGCAAGTTTGAGGGCTTTCGACGCTCCGGAGCCAAGGGAATATGTGCAAGCGCCGAATTCGTCGGGAGCGCCGAGGGGCGAGATCTTTCAACCGCCTCCGCGTTCAGCGGCAATCCCGTGCCAGTGATTGCTCGGTTCTCCATCGGCGGAGGCAATCCGAAGGCACCCGATAATGGAAAAAGCCAGCGTAATTTAGCCCTTCAATTTAATCTCCCCAATTCGGAGAGTTGGCAAATGGGTAACATTTCAGCTCCAGTTTTCGGAGCCGCGACGCCCGAGCAACTGTTAGGTCGTCTACTTTCACTGGCTCCAGAGGCCGATACGAAAAAACCCAATGCCGCCAAAGTGCAGCAATTTGTGGAGGCCAATCCCGAAGTACTCCTTCAAGGCAAATATTTTGCTGGGCAGCCCGTACCCGCGAGTTTCGCGAAAGTCAATTATTGGGGCGTCCATGGTTTTGGTTTCATTGATGCCAGCGGCAAGAAGCAGTTGGGCAAATGGATCTTCGAACCAGTAGGAGGTACTCAAGGCTTGAGCGACGATGAAGCCAAGGCTAAAGGCAGTGATTTTTTATTTGAAGATCTCCGCCAGCGTGTTTCCTCCGGCAGCGTTGTATTTGATTTCAATCTACAGCTAGCGCAGCCTGGCGACAAGATCGACAGTGCTGTGGTTCCATTGCCGGATGATCGCAAGAAAGTTTCTCTGGGAAAGCTGACCATCAAGTCGGTCGCCCCGGATGCCACTGGCGCGTGCTTGACTATCACTTACAATCCTATGGTTTTACCCAAAGGTGTTGAGCCGACTAACGATCCGATGTTAGCTGCACGTGCTGCACCTTATGCCGTTTCACTTGGGCGCCGCCTCGGCGAAGGCCCCAAGCAGTAGGGTAGTCGGCATTTTATTTGCAGAAAAGCAGTACGATTAATCTTATCGATTTGCTTCGCAAATTCGTACGAACACGGTTGGTTTTAACGGAAATTGTTTACCAACCTTGTCCGCAAGAAAGTAGTCGTCCAAGATCTTAAAATACCCCAATCAAACGTTCAGGGAAATCAGTCGTGTTACAAGTAATTCGCTTTCAATTCTGCCTTGTGCTTGCCAACTTAGTGATTGCTGGCTCGGCCCATGCCAGAATATTCAAACACGCGCGTAAGGAGAATTGGCCTTCGCGATATAATTTTGAAGCAATGATCGGTGCCCCGGTCTTAGAGGTTTTGTATGAAAGCAAAA
>JAYUOT010000506.1:0-8218 GCA_043760705.1 Betaproteobacteria bacterium | reverse complement strand
GCATTAATTATCAGGGGGTCAACGGCCAGGGTGGTACTTATACCGGTTTTAGTGTCGCCAACAGCAATGCTGCTTTACCCACTCTAAATCTTTCCAACGGCATCGTGCTGGGCTCGTCTTTTGCCAATTTCAGCACCACCACGAACACCACAGGAGATCGCGGCCTGAACCCTGCATCCGGGTCGAATACGGCCTTAAATACCTTGTCGGGCACCACCACCAATGATGCCAATGTATTGAGTTTTAACTTTACCGTGGCGACCGGTGTGAACGCCGTCAGTGTTCAATTTGTTTATGGTACCGAAGAGTTTCCAACTGAGAGCGTCACCGACATTTTTGGTTTTTTCGTTGACGGTGTGAATTACGCCAAATTTAGTGACGGCTCCTTGGTGAGAAACGACACGGGTAACGCCAACAACGCGACCAATTTCCAGCAAGGCTACCAAATTGAGTGGAACGGCTTGTCTTCGGTACTGACCGCCGTGGGCTTACTCAATAGTTCACTCAGCACTCATACCGTGAGCTTTGGTGTGGCCGATACCGACGACACGATTTTCGACAGCGTCGCATTCCTGTCCAGCTTTTCGGCGGGCACCACCAATAGCGGTTCTGGCGGCATTGGTGTCGTGATCAATCCCGGCAACGGTGGCACAGGTACTGTTCCTTTACCTGGCACACTCGCCTTGCTAGGATTGGGCTTGTTTGCATTCGCACGTAAGCGCGCTTAAGGATAAGTAGTTTGCCGGACTATTTTAGGTCGCGGCACTTTTGCCTTTCATGGAAGCTTGTCAGGTTTGCGCCTGACAAGCTTTTTTATTTCCCTGCAGCTATTTGTAACTCTGTAGTTTTAGGCTTGGTAGGCGTGCAGTAACCAGGCGGATGTCTATCCTACAAACCGGCGCGCAGCGCATTCACTCGTGCGCCTTGTATTGCGCCTTTAATTTGCGCAGGGTTGGGCTGAGATTTTGCGACCGAGGCCTCGTCCAGTGCACTCAAAATAGCCTGGGCTTTCTTGAGGCGGCTTTGCTCGAAGGGGGCGATGATTTGGCAGGCCCGAAGAATGCTGTCGAAGCGGCTGGGCTTGCGCTTGGCATCCATTTTCTCCAACAACTGCACCAGCTCCTCGGGCAAGAGGCTTTGAGAGCTTTGAAGTTGGCGGCGATCTCGAGCCACGATTTGAGCCATGTCGCGACATTCGGTCGGTACGCGCCAATGCTGAGACAGGCTGAGGACATCGTCTCCAAGCCGGTGACACAACACGGCATAGCGTTGCTCAAGTGTAAGACCTGTCTTGGCCGAGCGATCCAGGAGCTCGGCCAGGCTGGGGTCGCGCCAAGCCCGTGCGAGTGGTTCAAAGAGTACAGGCAATGCCTTCGCCGTTTGTAGCACGTCAAACATCCGTGAGGGCTGCTTTTCCATTAACCCTCGGGCTAACTCTTGCCAGACGCGCTCTGGAACCAGGGCGGATAACTCTCCCGCATCCACCATCCCATGCATCAGAGCAATGGTTTCAGGCGCGACATTGAAGTCGGTAAAGCGGGCCGCAAAACGCCCGACTCGCAGGACCCGGACAGGATCTTCTGTAAAGGCCGGGCTGACATGACGGAACACTCGCTGGGCAAGATCGCTCTGTCCATGGAAAGGATCGATCAGAGCGCCGCCCTCTTCACGCGCCATCGCATTGATGGTCAGGTCACGCCGCAAAAGATCGTCTTCGAGAGTCACACCGGCATCGAACTTGACCACAAAGCCGCGATAACCTGGCCCAGTACTGCGTTCAGTGCGGGCCAGGGCATATTCCTCGTGAGTCTTGGGGTGCAAGAATACGGGGAAGTCTTTGCCGACCGGGGTAAATCCTTGAACCATCAAATCCTCGGGGCTTGCGCCCACCACCACCCAATCTCGATCCTGCACGTCCAGGCCTAGCAACTCGTCGCGAAGCGCTCCCCCAACGCAGTAGACCTTCATCGGCCTGCGCGGGTGCGGGCCTCGCCATAGCGGTCGGCCAGAGGGGCGAGATAACCCGGTCCAATTTCATGAATGGATTTCGGCTGCAAGCCCAACTCCGGTGCAACACCTTCTGCCGACACATTGTTGCTCGACATGGAATCGAAATTGTCACGCGACATCAGGGTTGGCCCAGGCGCCATTTCCATCGCGAGGGCCTGCAAACGCCCCAGGGCATCAGGCAAAGCGAACACGGGTCGCTCATGGCCCGCCAAGCGACCGGCCATTTGCACCAAGCCCTTCAGGCTATAGACTTGTGGGCCCACCAGGTCATAGGTATTGCCAATGGTCTCCGGCTTATCGAGTGCGTTCACAAAGGCTTCAGCGACATCGCCGACGTATACGGGTTGAAAACGAGCTGAGGCGCGAGCCAGGGGAACGAAGGGAAGGAAGGCCTGCATGCGGGCAAAGGTATTGAGAAATTTATCGCCTGGCCCGAATACTACGGAGGGTCGGAAGATCGTCCATTGCAAACCCAGGGTTTGCTTAATCATTTGCTCGCCCGACGCTTTGGAACGGAGATACATGGACGGTAGAGAGCGCTTGTCACCCTCGCCCAAACCTAGGGCCGACATATGCAGGAGGCGCTTCACCCCGAGCTTGATGCAAGCATCCGCGATGCGCTTGGGCAGCTCCACTTGCACCTTACTAAAATCGGGCCCGTAGGGATCCCCGCCGTCACCTAGTTGCCTGGGATCGGCGCGACGACCGGGGCGACCATGCAGGATACCCACGAGGTTGATCACTGCATCGCAACCCTGCATCAAGCCTTCGAGTTCTACACTATCGTGAATATTGGCCTCGAGCACGTCCACCATGGGCAGTAGCCAAAGCCCTTTCGCGGCAGCGCGACGGCGCGTGGCCACGACCACCTGACGATTATTGGTCGCAAGCTTAGCCACGATACTTCGGCCAATAAAGCCGGTACCGCCGATGACTAGAATTTTTTGATAGGCCATAGTGACTTGAGATCCCGTCGCGGCGCCCCGCTTAAGGAAGCTCACTCGGCGCCAAGGCGCGCGGTGATACCGTACCCAAACGTGCTTTCAGGGATTGAGGTTTGCCAGTAAACATTGCTGCATAGTAGGTTGCATTCGACAAAACCTTTTTAACATAGTCTCGGGTCTCTGAGAACGGGACCATCTCCGCAAAGATGGCTCCCTCGACGGACGACGGCAAATTCACCCTCCACTGGCGGGGGCGGTTGGGTCCAGCGTTGTACGCAGCCGACGCCAAGAGAGGCGAGCCGTCCAAATCATCCAACACAGACTTCAAATAAAAGGTGCCAAAACGCAAGCTGGTATCCATCTCACTGAGCTGTTCGACGCGAAAATCAGCCACACCGAGCTTACGAGCAATCCAGCGCCCGGTGGCGGGCATGACCTGCATCAGGCCGCTGGCCCCGACCGAGGAGCGAGCATCCATCAAGAACCTGGACTCCTGGCGAATCAAACCGTAGACCCAGGCTGGGTCCAAACTCCTTTCCTGGGCTTCCTTGGTGAGTTGTTCCTTGAAGGGGGTCAAAAAGCGCAGGCTAAAGTTGTGCTCGCTCTGGGTTCGATCCGCCGTGTTCACGCAGCGGTCCAGAATGGACTTCGCGCAAGCGTAAGTCGCATAGCTTAACAACTGACGATCGCTCAGGCCTCGCAATTGATAGTTCCACTCGCGATTGCCTTCCATGCGTAAACCGAGCTCATAAAATTTCTGCGCTCTCAGCAAACCGGTGTTCCTGGAAGCTTCACTGATTTCGGCATCGGTTGCGGGGGCTGCGTTGTGCGGCACCGTGATGAGTTGCCCGAGTTCTTCGGCGGCTAATTGACCATAAAACTGCGGCAGGCTGGCAATGCTCTGCCAAAGCGCTATGGCCTCGTCATTCTTCTTGGCGGCCTTCAATGCTCGCCCCTGCCAGTAAGTCCACACCGGCTCCTGTTTGAGCGCGGCGGGCAGTCTTGAGTAAAGCTCAGACACCAATTTCCAGTCTTGCGCGCGCAGGGCGGCACGTAGCATCCACCCCATCGATTCGCCCTGCAAGGCGCCCGCAGGTCCGGGAAAGGACATCGCCTTGCGAGTCCATTCCAAGGCCTCTGGTTGCAGCTTTCGCATGGCGCTCGCCGCCACCTGCGCCCAGGCGAAACCGCTCTGCGCCGGACTAAACCCGAGACCGGGCTCTTCCATGCGTTTAGCGGCCATCTCGGGGTCTTGCCGAGCCAGGCGACTGATCGCCATTAAGGCGACGTCTTGACCCCACTTCAATTCAAAAATTTTGGCAGGCCGATTTAAGGCCATGTCGATTGCGGCAGGATCGAGGCCCAGTAAAGATCCGGTACGACGCATGCTGTCGACGGAATTGTCTTCGATGGCCTCATACATTCTCTTCAATACGTCTGCTCGCTTATAGGTGCCAGCCTTCGCTAAAGCCTCCAAAAAGTCGCCGCACTCACTGCCCAGACCGCGCGCTTCGTTGAGGGCGTTACTGGACTCTTCCGAGATGACCTGTGATTTGGACAGCGCGGAAATGCCTGCCAAACAAAAAACTCGGGTGTCATCACGCAACTGCCAGCCTGGATAATAGGCGTCGAATAGCGCCCATTCACGCCGCTTGCCGAGCTGCAACATCCAGTCGCGGCGCAAGAGATCGGAGACCAAACTTTTACCGTGTTTGGCGAGGAACGCCTGCACTTCCAGATCGAGCGGGCTGAAATCCTTACCCTCCACATTACGCTCTTCGCTCAGTCGCAGCTTCAGATCCCAATACGGCAAATAGGCTTGCAAGAGATGCGTTTCCGGCACCGCAGAAGCCAGGCTCGTCAAGCGCTCGCGCTGACTATTGGCCGCGGCTAGGCGCGCCGCAATCATGGCGTCATCGGCCGCGAGCGTTTGCTCGGCGCGCGGTGAGCTGGCACGGGCCTTACGCTGTGCTTCGACCTGAGCGGGATTTACGCCTAGGCTTAGGGTTGCCACGCAAAGTAGCGCAAGAGAGTGTAAATTCTTAAAAACCATGAGACATGCAGTGATCCAATGAGAGTGCTCAAAAAAGCGCTTCGAGGATAGCACGCCTATTCGAGCAAAAACCTGTTCGGGCCCGTTCAACTTTCTAGAATCGGGCGTCCGTTCATAGTGAGTTTATCGAGCCAGGCACCATTGCAAAAACTCCTTGGATGGCATGGCTTTGGCAAAGTAGTAACCCTGCACTTCGTCGCATCCGGCGTCCTTCAGGGTCGCCAAAGTCTGAATATCCTCGACCCCTTCAGCCAAGGCTTTCAGGCCAAAACCATGAGCCAGATCCACCAAGGTTTTCACAATCCTTAGATCCGCCGGGTCGCTCGCACAGTTTCGAACAAAGCTTTGATCAATTTTAAGTTCATCCAGGGGAAACTTTCTAAGGTAGGCGAACGAGGAATAGCCCGTACCAAAATCATCAATCGCCAGTCTGCACCCGTATTTTTTGAGCTTTCTCATGAAATCGATGGCCGACGCCTCGTTTTGAACAATCGAACTCTCGGTCAGCTCCAAAGTCAGGCGTTCTCCAGGGACATTCCAGGTAGAGAGGGCCTGCCCCACGACATCCGGGAACACTTCATCGGTCATAGTGACTGCTGAAAGGTTGACGCTCACGCGAATATCCAGCTTCTTGGATTTCCAAAAAATCAACTGGCGCAAAGAACTATTGAGCACAAACTGGGTCAAGTGATTCATCAGACCACGCTCTTCGCAAATCGAAGCAATTAATGCGGGACTGACAAATTGACCGTCTCGCTTCCAGCGAATTAAAGCCTCCGCAGAAATGCAACGGTGATCATGAACAGAAATTTGAGGCTGAAAGTAAGCTTCGAGTTCATTGCCGTGAATGGCCACGCGCAAGTCACGCTCAAGCGCATTTCGCTCGACCGCCGAACTCGAGTTCTCGGCTTTTTGAACAATGACATGCTCGTCATGACCACGGGCCTTGGTGAGCGAATCATAAGCGGCCGTCACCAAGCTCAATGCATCAACGAAATGGCCTGGGTCGACCCAGGCTCCGCCGACGATGGGCCGAAGGTTCACCTGCCAAGTTTGTTGCAGCTCGGTTTCAACTTGGATGGGCCGCGAGAGATGATCACGCAAAGTTCTGGCCGCCATTTTGGCCAAGGCTTCGCTCGGCAAATTGGTGAGCATCACCCAAACTTCATCAGTCGACACAAAACTATAAAAATCGCCCGCCCGCAGCACCCTCTTGAAGCGCCGCGAGACCTCGGTATGGACGAGCCGCGAGGCGTCCGATTGCGCCAAAGCTTGCAGCCGATCCGAACGGTGCAACTGAAAAATGAGAAAGACATGTCGGTGTTCAGCATGCGCGAGATGCGCCTGACTCACCCGATGCATGAGCTCAGAAACATTGACTCTTAGCGCACTCGCTCCCGGTGTCAACGTATTTTGAAAGGCCTGTGACGAATCAGACAAGACCGTTGGCATTAGCGAGCTCGTTACCGTAATAGTTCTTCACTTGCAAACCATACGCGCCCGAGGCCAGCCCCCGTGAAATACGAAGGGCGGTGCCATCACCACCGAGAGGCTTCGCATTTAAATCCCGCTCCAATGGCGTACTCAAGGGCCGATGGTCTGGCCACGAGATGATGAGGACCTTCGGTTCCAGGCGCTTGGTACGGTTATGAGACAGGACGATCGCAATTTCGCCACTCGATAACTCCACCATCGAACCGACCGGGAAGATGCCAATCGCTTGCACAAATTGTTCAACCAGGGGCTCATGGAACGAGGTTCCGCACCACTCGTACAGATTCATCAGCGCATCTTGCGCCGAGCTCGCGTTGGCATACGGGCGAGTGCTCACAAGAGCGGCAAAACTATCGGAGATCGCGGCCATGCGGCCATAGATGCCGATTTGCTCGCCAGCCAAACCCAAGGGGTAGCCTGAACCATCGAGTCTTTCGTGATGCTGAGAAATGCCCTCTATCACCGCTTCCGGCAATTTCATGGAACCCTTTAAAAGCGTAATACCGAGCTCGACATGGCGTTTAACTTCAGTGAACTCGGCAGGATCCAACATGCCTGGTTTTTCAAGAACACTGCGCGCTACCTTGGTCTTGCCCACGTCGGCAAGCAAACCGATGGTGCCAAGATGGGCCATTTCTTCTTTGGGAAATCCTAAGTGCCGTCCCAGAGCGATCAGGTAGATCGCGACCTTCACGCCATGATCGTACACTTGGGCATCGTCTTCTTTTAAACGTGCCACCCACATCAAAGCATCAGGGTTTTGCACCATGGTGCCCACCATATCTTCAACCGCATCTCTAATTTGAGCGATCTGCGGAATGCGATCATTGCGCAAGTCTCGGGACAAAGTCTCCAGCGCTTTGCGGGTGCGCTCAAACGCCTTCTCTGCTTTGGGGAGAACGACTGCAATCGGTTTGGGCTCTTGATAACGCTTAAAAGTTATATCCTTAGGAAGGATTTTCTTGAGTTCAGCCCGATTTTCTCTTTTTGCTTTTTCTATGGCGCTCTTACTGGGTCGACCTGAGAAAAGACCCTGTAGCCAACTCCGAACCCCGGACAGTGAACTGGTGGAATCAGAGGGTCGGAAATCCACCCGCAACAGGTCGCGTACCACGCGATCTTTCTGACGTCGATCGGTACCGTCACGCGCTCGCATCGGGGTCGGATCATCCGCAGGACCTACACGCTCCAGGCGGGTCTTTTTTAAGCCAGGATTTTTGTAGATCGTATTAGGCCCGGAATCAACATCTGCCTTCGCCTGACGAGGAACTGATTCTTCGGTCGAATACCTTAGTCCCGATTCGCGAAATCCGCGAAAATCTTTCGCTTCAGGAACATCGTCCGCCAACAACTCGGCTGAGCGAATCACATCGGCCAGCTCAGGATGGGACAGATTCAAATCAATGTAGACGTACCGACTATATTTTCGCAGCGCCTTGATTTCATCGTCGCGATCCACTTGAAACCCCTGAATCAGGAAGGGGGTATCCAACCAGGGGCGATCCAGCTCGGCGACGAACATGCCCAAAGAGATTCGCTCACTTGCAATCTTGAAGCGATTTCCACGGTTTTCCTCAGCAGGGGCGGCCTGAGGAGCTTTTGTAATTGTCAATAGATTTTCCACGCCCTCACTTTAGCAATCAGGCGTGGAAATCACTACATTCGCAAGATAAACGGCAAAACTGGCGCGCTCATCCGCGCTTTAGCTGATGAACGG
>JAYUOT010000505.1:0-3924 GCA_043760705.1 Betaproteobacteria bacterium | reverse complement strand
AAGTTTGTTTTTGATGAATTTGGAATTCTGTAGGTCATTGAATTTATGGTGCCCAATTTTTCGATTTTGCTCGAAAAACCAAACTTTGCGACAGAACCCTTTCAGCGCATCGCGTAATGTGCTACCATGTATTTATCTTGTAACACATGAGGGTAAAACCATGAGTGAGGCAACCTTTACTTTCCGGGTCGATGAAGTCCTGAAAACGGAGTTCTCCAGCGCAGCCAAGACCCGCGACCGCAACGCCGCGCAACTACTGCGCGACTTCATGCGCGACTTCGTGCGACAGCAACAGGAAACGGCCGAGCATGACACCTGGTTCCGTCGCCAGGTGCAAATCGGTCTGGACTCGGCCAATGCAGGCAACCTGATCTCATCGGTCGATGTCGAAGCAAAGTTCGCGGCCAAGCGGGCAGCAACGCGTCGTCGGCTTGAAGCCTCCGCCGAATGATGGAACTGTTTTGGACGCCAGAGGCGACGCAAGACCGCGACGAAATCTATGACTACATCGAGGTCGACAACCCGGCCGCCGCGCTGGCCCTCGATGAACTGTTTGCAGAGAAAGCCGGTCGCCTGGTCGATCATCCCGGCCTGGGTCGGCCTGGCCGTATCACTGGCACCCGCGAGCTGGTGGCACATCAGAACTACATCTTGGTCTATGACGTGGCCGGCGATCTGGTGCGCGTGCTGCGTGTGCTGCACGCAACCAGGCAATGGCCGCCAGTTCGACGGTAATAGGATTGAATTTAAATAATGGAATGGTGACGCATGAGTAATAACAACAATGACGACAGTTGGATTTTTTTGGTTATCGGCGCAATCGTCGCGGCCATCGCTTTTGTCGTTTGGCAATTTTCAACGTTTTTCGGCCTTGATATAAGTACTGGTGGGGCAGTGTTCGGCCGCTTGGTTGCGCTGGTTGTTTTAACAGGAGTGGCCTGGAAATTCGGAGAGGATTTTGATCCGATTCAACTAGGAAATATTTGGCCGATCCTATTAGCACTGCTGTGGTGCTGTTGGTGGCCCGCGTTAGATTTTTGGGCAAGTCAGCAGCGACCTTCATTCTTCAATCCTGAAGAAATATCTATATGGTGGGCTGCCTGGTACACAAAATGGGGAGTCTTCGCGGCCATTCTTGGCGCTGGATATACGGGGAAGAAACTTTTGCAGTACGATTATTGACGGGTAGGGAATGACCATAAAAATCGTGAGCGCCGCAGTGCCGGCGAAAGTAAAGGCCGAAGCATCGGCCATTCTTGCCGCCCGCAGCATCAGCATGGGGTCATTTGACGAACGGGAAAATGAACAGCCCCGCAGCAAGCTGCGGGGTATCGAACACCCAAGCCTAAATTCCTTTCGTGGCAAGCCACGGGGAATTGAACTCGGAGGGATGAAATTGGCGTAACCGTTGTGCCGAATGCAAAGCTCGATGAAGTGCTCAAACTCGCGCGCAAGCAAGCCGAGCGCGAAGAATTTACGCGGCGGGAAATCGCGAAGGGCAAAACCTTCGAACAATTGCTTGCGGAGTTTGGAGGTATTTAACCCGGACGTCTTCCCCTTCAAGGGGAAGGGAGGGATGGGGATGGGCCTTCAGATCGAGACCACCCATCCCACTTCAATCCGCCCCTTGAGGGGGAGGAAACGCGCGATTGCAACGTATCAACTCATCACATATGAGCAACACCGACAAGACGGATCCGGCGCTCATTGCGCTCGACTGGGGCACAACGTCACTACGCGCCTACGTGCTAAACAGCACCGGCAACGTGCTGGAAAAAAATCCGCACCTCTTGGTATCTTGAAAATTCCCGATAACAATTTCGACGCCGCGTTCGAGGAAATCTGCGGTTCGTGGCTAGATAATGGCCTGGCTGGGTAGCCTAGCAGTTTGTTGAATTTCGTGCATTTATTTGGGCACTTGTTTCGACGGCGGCGGTCTTATTTATGAGCTAACAACGGACAAATATCTTGGGCGAAAGTACCAAAAACGCATGGATATCGCGCATCTCACGACCGACTTGTGGATTGCAATCAATCCATATAATTTCCATTCGGTCCGGCACCCACGATGATCGCTTTTTCGCCGGTTTTTTGACGCCCGCAGCTACCAACGTTCCGCTCCCACCGCCTCGCCCGAAATCATCACTTCGCCGCCATGGCGTACATAGTCAAATTTTTTGAGAGCAACGCAAACGTTAGTAGGTGCCGCAGATTTTCGCGCCGACCGAAACGCAAGAATACTGGTCGCCACCTTTGGTAATTTGTTAGCGGGCACTATCGACGAAAACAAGTATTGATGGGGTGGCTGATGGGGTTCGAACCCACGACAACTGGAATCACAATCCGCTCAAATGGCTGTTTTTTGCCGTTGATTGCCATTCCGAAAACACCCAGCAAGCACCATAAATCAACGGGTTACGAATATCACCCTGATTATTTGTGTTGATAAGTATTCCGCGATATTGCTATAATTCCCCTACATGGCCCCTACACTGAAAGGATGGCAGCATGAAACGGGAAAACTTCACGGCGGCAAGGGTTGCAGGGTTTGAGTGCGCGCCCGGCAAAAAGCAGAGTATCTATTGGGACGGGAAAACGCCGGGCTTGGGGTTGCGTGTGACCGCTGCCGGTTCCAAGGCATTCATATTCGAGACTTCGCTAAACAATAAAACCATCCGCATGACGATAGGCGACCCGCGCAACTGGGCTATCGGGGACGCGCAAGCCGAAGCATCGCGCCTCAAGGTGATGACCGACCAAGGCATAGACCCGCGCCAAGTGAAGGCCGAGGCAATCGCCGCCAAGGAAGCCCAGGCCGCCGCCGTGGTGGAACAGGAAGCACTTGAGACCGTGACCGTGGGCATGGCATGGGAAATCTATATCGCCGCCCGCAAGCCGTTCTGGGGCGCGCTTCACTACGCCGACCATGAAGAGGTTATGCAACCGGGCGGAAGGCAGCGGACGCGCAGCCACAAGCTGACCGCGCCGGGCACGCTTGCATCGCTGGCAGCGGTGCGCCTTGCCGACCTGACACCCGAGCGCGTGACGGCGTGGGCGAAGGTGGAAAGCGTGACCCGCCCCGGACGGGCGCGCCTTGCAATCCGATTGCTGACTGTCTTTTTGACGTGGTGCGCCGAACACCCGACCTATCAGAAAATCGTGACACGCAATCCCGCAAAGAACAAAACCGCCCGCGAGTACTTGGGCAAGCCGAAGCCGATAGATGACACCCTGCAACGTGAGCAACTACCCGCATGGTTCGCCGCCGTGATGCAACTGGGAAACCCGGTTTTATCGGCCTATCTGCAAACCCTGCTGCTGACTGGTGCGCGCCCCAATGAATTGACCGGGCTGCGCTGGGCTGATGTTGATTTTCAGTGGGGCAGCATGACCATACGCGACAAGGTAGAAGGCCTGCGCGTTATCCCCTTGCCGCCCTACATGGCGCACCTGCTGGCCAGCCTTCCGCGCCGTAATGAGTGGATATTCTCAAGCCCCCATGCCAAGGGCGGACACCTGGCTGATGCGCACCCGGCAAACTATCGGGTATGCGCCGCCACTGGCATGAACGTGAGCCTTTACGGGCTGCGCCGGAGTTTTGCCAGTCTGTGCGAATGGATAGAGACGCCCGCCGGTATCGCCGCACAGATACAGGGGCACAAGCCAAGCGGGGTTAGGGAAAAGCACTATATCCGCCGCCCGCTCGACCTGTTGCGCAAGTGGCACGTCAAGATTGAAGCGTGGATATTGGAGCAGGCCGGGATTGTGTTTGTGCCAGTGCAAGCAGGATTGCGGGCAGTAAAGTAAAGAGCAATTCGCTTGACGGTCGAAACGCTACGCTATACATTAACGCCATGATTAAAACATTCCGGCACAAGGGGCTGAAATCATTTTTCGAAACTGGCAGCAAGGCTGGCATCCAGC
>JAYUOT010000504.1:0-8256 GCA_043760705.1 Betaproteobacteria bacterium | reverse complement strand
GGCCCTTCTTGATGTCCTTCTCGGAGAGGTCGCCCTCTTCCAAGTAGCGGTTCATCAGCTCTTCGTTAGCCTCAGCCGCCGCTTCGATCATCTTCTCGCGCCACTCTTTGGCGGACTCGACGAGCTCGGCAGGAATTTCGCCATAAGCAAATTTCATGCCTTGGGACGCTTCATCCCAGATGATAGCTTTCATCTTGACGAGGTCGACCACACCCTTGAAGCCTTCTTCGGCACCAATAGGAATGACGATAGGAATCGGGTTCGCTTTCAAGCGAAGACGCATCTGCTCAACAACTTTGAAAAAGTTGGCGCCGGTGCGGTCCATCTTGTTGACGAAGGCCAAGCGCGGCACGCCGTACTTATTGGCCTGACGCCAAACCGTCTCAGATTGGGGTTGTACGCCGCCTACTGCACAGTAGACCATGCAGGCGCCGTCGAGCACACGCATCGAGCGTTCAACTTCAATGGTGAAGTCTACGTGCCCTGGGGTGTCGATAATGTTGATGTGATGCTCGGGAAAAGACAAATCCATGCCTTTCCAAAAACAAGTCGTCGCCGCCGAAGTAATGGTGATCCCGCGCTCTTGCTCTTGCTCCATCCAGTCCATCGTGGCGGCGCCATCATGCACCTCGCCAATCTTATGGTTTACACCGGTATAAAACAAAATGCGTTCGGTCGTCGTGGTTTTACCCGCGTCGATGTGAGCGGAGATACCAATATTTCGGTAACGTTCAATAGGAGTTTTACGTGCCATAATTTTGTGTCCTGCGTTTTTCCGGTTTCTTAGCTTATGTTCTCAAACGCTTAGAAACGGAAGTGCGAGAAGGCTTTGTTAGCCTCGGCCATACGATGGACCTCATCACGCTTCTTCACCGCGCCGCCGCGGTTTTCCGCTGCTTCAATAATCTCGTTCGCGAGGCGAATGCCCATCGATTTTTCACCGCGCTTTTTTGCGGCTTCACGCAACCAACGCATGGCGAGCGCGGATCGACGAGAGGGACGAACCTCAACTGGCACCTGATAGTTAGCACCACCCACGCGACGGCTCTTCACCTCGACCATTGGACGGCAATTATTCAGCGCCTGGGAGAACACTTCGAGAGGATCCTTAGCGGCTTTAGTTTTGATTTGATCAAACGCGCTGTACAGCATGCGCTCAGCGACGGCCTTCTTGCCATCGAGCATCAAGACGTTAACGAATTTGGAAACATCAACACTGCCGTACAAAGGATCTGGCAGAACGATACGTTTGGGAACTTCACGACGACGTGGCATAAACACCTCTTATCTTCAGCTGAGCGTGCCGAACGTCGATTTCGGCGCACTCTGATTTGCTACTACTTGGCAAGGGCCAGCTCTGAACCACGCAAGATGGGGCACAGGAATGACCTTTGCAAGACGGGCAAACCGCTTACTGGAAATTCGCCTCTAAGCTCGAACTGCAACCGAAGTTGATTTTTCGAGCCCAAGACCGACGAATTTCCCGGGAATGGTCTCCGAGCACTCGGAGACCGACTAAAACTACATACTAGCTTTCAACGGCCGGGCGACAAGCCCGCAGCCGCTGAACAAAACCGCTTCAAAACCGCTTCAAAACCGCTTACTTCTTAGCCGCTGCAGCGCCAGCCTTTGGACGCTTGGCACCGTACTTCGAGCGAGACTGCTTGCGATCTTTCACGCCCTGCAAGTCGAGAGAACCACGCACAATGTGATAACGCACACCGGGCAAGTCCTTGACGCGACCACCGCGGATCAAGACCACTGAGTGTTCTTGCAGGTTATGACCTTCACCGCCGATGTAACTAATGACTTCAAAGCCATTGGTCAAACGGACCTTTGCGACTTTACGCAAAGCAGAGTTTGGCTTCTTCGGAGTCGTGGTGTACACACGTGTACAAACACCGCGGCGGGCCGGGCTATTCTGGAGCGCTGGGCTCTTGCTCTTAATCACTGGGCTATGACGGCCCTCGCGAACGAGCTGGTTCACGGTTGGCATGAAACTTGTTTCCTTGTTGTGCACTAAAACCTCGGTACGATTGCCGGGGCCTAATTTATCTTGCTATAGATGTTGCTAAAGCTTCAAAGATCCCGAAATACACTTTTGACCTCTGACTCCATCGAAAGAATCCTTACGGGAGCCAGAAACGACGGGCGGAATTCTGGAAAGCCTTCTAGTATAACCCAGAGAGTCGGGCGGCGCAATAGAATCGGTTGAGTAAAGTTAGTGAGCGCCCCCATCTCGTGGGGCGCCCCTCAGGCCCTGGCCCGTTTCCAATAGTACCGGCCAAGCCAAAGCAAGGGCAGAGCAAGCGCTAGCCAAGGCAGGATTGCCGCAATCAAGGTCATCATAAAAGCTAGGCTGCTGGCCATCACCTCGCCCATCCCTTGCCATGCATCGTTAAGAGGTGACCACACTTGACGAGGCAACGAACTTCGCTTGGCCTGCAAGGCAATGGAAACAGCCACCTTTTCGGTTTCGTTGGCAAGCGCTTTGCGTGTGCCAGTCAACGCATCCAGGCGAGCTTGGGTATTGGCGAGTTCGCGCTGCACATCCAGCGTTTCTTTGAGGGTGCCACGTTTCTCACCCAGCATTGCACGTAACTGATCGCGCAACTGAGTAATATTTTTCATTTGAGCTTCGACGTCAATGACCTGGTCGGTGCGATCTTCGCTGCCTCGATGGTGCGTAACGATTTCTGCCTCTTGACCCAGGCTCGCAATAAAGCCATCGGCGAGCTTGGGTTGAATCCGCATTTCAAGCGAGGCCGAGGGTAAATTGCCGTCGGTTTCCCGCGAGAAGTTTGCGATCAACAATTCACATTGGGTCGGAAGGCAGCGCCTGATCAGACCTTCGTAGATTGACTTCAACTTCTCCGCCGACGTTTCTAAAGTCAAGGCATGACGCAACGCGATAAAGCGCCGTGCTTCGGACGACGGGGGGGTTGACGCCTCACCGCCTTGAGCCGGTGCCGCACTCCTCGCAAGCCCTGCTGGCTCAGCCTTATCTGCAATCCCTTTCATCGCCACCGCTCCCGAGGGGTTCGCGGTCGACCCAGTGGACGGCGAAACCGCCTCGGGTGCAGGGCGCTTGCCTACAGATACGCGATCCGAGCAAGCACTCAAGGCAAGGATGCCGACCATCAAAACGGCTGGGAGCGAAGTCGACAATGGCCGAAACCTCGCGCCCGCCGTGTGCGCGCGACTCCAAAGCGATACTTTTGTCACTAGCTTCATCAACATCTCCAGGTCGGAACCCTCCGAAATACTCATCTCAAATCGATGAATAAATAAGCGCCACATCAGGCACCTATCGGGGTCAGGTGACCCACAGTATGGCTCACTGTCGGCCTCGATCACGCCCTGTCAGAGATGAACTTGCGCCATACTATGACCTGAGGCCCGAAGTTGAATCGTCGAGGTACAGTGAGCGCGCAAACAAAAAGCAGGAAAATCGCAATGCGCAGCATGCTCCGGCAGCTGCGCCAAGACTACGTCTTGCAACATGCCGACGAGCTTGAGAATCAGTGCGCCAAGTTGGCCCAATTTGCTCAGCAATTGGTAGAGCTCCATGCAACGACTCTGCGCACAAGCGGCCCAAGCGCCCCCGCTACCCAGGTCGTGACCGCAAGTTTTAAGCCGCACAGCTCCGAGATCGATCCCGGATACCTGGAAGAAGCCTTAATGAGGCTCGGCCATGAAATCGTTTGGCCGCGTGTTGAAGGTCGGCAACTCGGGTTCTTTTCCGACGATACCATGCCCCCCTTCGTTCGGAGCTCCTTCGGCCTGCATGAGCCGGGCCCTAACGCGACCGAGAAGGTCCCGTCCCTTTTGTTGGTTCCGCTTTTGGGCTTCGATGCGCAGGGCCAAAGGCTGGGCCAAGGCGGCGGATTTTATGATCGAACCTTGGCGCGTCTCCACTCAAGCGTTCTCGCGATAGGCATTGCCTGGGACTGTCAAAGGCTTGAAAACGTGCCGCTAGAAACACACGACATGCCCTTAGCCGGGGTGATCACGCCCAGTGCGTTTCATCGCTTCTGATTGACGGCTTCAACAACCTTCTGAGGCTCGGCCAGGGCTGCGGCGATAGGGGATCAATTTAAGATTTCGGAAATCTCGATCAAATTGAGATCCGGGTCACGAATATAAACGGATCTGATCTTATGGGTCGCACCGGTGCGCATCACCGGCCCTTCAATCATCGGCCACTTGGCAAGACTTAAGTTGTGAATGACAAGGTCTAGAGGCACCGAAGCGATGAAGCAAAGATCCAGTGAGCCGGGTACAGGAGAGTGAGCCTTGGGCTCAAACTCCCGGCCCTTCACATGAAGGTTGATCTTTTGATTTCCAAACTTAAAAGCTTTGCGCTCAACGGGAGGAGTGCCGCCGGTAAAGCTCTCGAGCTTCATGCCAATGACACGAGTGTAAAAGTCAATGCAAGCGGCCTCGTGACTAGTGGTTAGCACCAAATGATCGAGATGGTCAATCATGTTGCCGCCTTGTCATGAGCCCGACCCCTAACCTCGCCCAGCCCTTGAATCGGAGGCGCAGGATGCAAGTCCGTAATCAGCCCAGCTTTGGCAACCTGACCGGGTACGTCGCGAGCCACCAGGGCGGGCAGGCGACGGGCCGCCTTAAGCAAGAGCGGCACGTCCATGCCAGTGTCATGACCCATCGCCTCCAGCATATTGATTGCATCTTCACTACAAATATTACCGCTTGCGCCAGGGGCATAGGGGCAGCCACCCAGGCCGCCCAAGGACCCATCAAAGCGTCGAATGCCGCTTTGTAGTGCTGCCAGTACATTCGCCAAGCCCATGCCGCGAGTATTGTGGAAATGCATCGTGATTTGAAGGCTGGGAAATTTAGCGAGCATGAGCCCGCTCATTCGACTCACTTGGGCGGGATGGGCCATACCGGTCGTATCGCAAATCGTCAGTCCACGGACACCCAGATCGGCAAACTTCTGGGCCCATTCAATGAGCACAAGCTCCGCCACATCACCTTCCATCGGGCAACCGAAACTACAGGAAAGCGACACGTTCACCGGGGTCTTCTGCGCCATTTGAATCACTTCTGAAAGCGCTGAAAAACTCGCTCCGCAAGTCATGCGCAAATTCGCCAGGTTGTGGGTTTCGCTGACCGACATCACCACATTCATTTCGTCGGCCTGCGACTCCAAAGCACGCTCCGCACCCCGGCGATTCGGTACAAGGACGGTGTATTCAACCCCTGGCACCCGACGGATACGGCCCATGACGACTTCCGCATCACGCAGCATCGGGATCGCCTTCGGCGAGGTGAAGGACGTCACCTCAATCTTGGCATAACCAGTCTCGGAGAGTTCATCGATCAAGCGAATCTTGTCCTCGGTCGGAATAAAGATCGGCTCGTTTTGAAAGCCGTCGCGGGTGACGACTTCATTGAAGTAAATTCTAGACACTGTGTGACTCGTCCAAGCAAAATGACAGGGAGGTGGAAATGTAGCATTTCCACCTCCCCAGCGCTGTCCACTGACTCAAACAAGCTTTGCCGAAAGTGTCGGCAGGCGGGTTCGAATCAAAAATTTCGCCGCGAATTGGCTCTACAATTCAATCACCTCCACTCCTTCGGTAAAAGTAGTCGTCATGCCCCTTACCCCTGCAAAAAATGTACTTGGCCAACCCCTCGTGGCCTGCTCCTTCGATCCTCTCACCGGCTTTTTTCGCGACGCTTGCTGCAAAACCAACGAAGAAGATGCGGGTAGCCATTTAGTTTGCGCCATTGTCACCGAGGCATTTCTAAGGTTTAGCCAGAAAACCGGAAATGACTTGAGTACACCCCGCCCGCAATGGAATTTCCCTGGGCTGAAAGCTGGCGATCAATGGTGTGTTTGCGTCAATCGCTGGATTGAAGCGCACGAAGCGGGTTATGCGCCCAAACTAAGGCTTGAAAGTACCCATAGCAAGGCGCTGGAGTTCGTCTCCCTTGAAGTGCTGCGCGCTTATGACGCGACTTTCGATGACTAAGGCAGAATCACCCACTTTAAAACCACCGCGCTGCCAACCACTACTGGACGTTCCTATGTCAAAAACCGCCACTCCAAGTTTCAAGGACCTGGTCGAACCCGACCGGGTGCATCGCACGGTGTATACCGATCAGGGCATCTTCGATACGGAAATTCGCGAGATCTTCGAGAAAATTTGGGTCTATTGTGGACATGAGTCTCAGGTCAAGAAGCCGGGCGATTACTACACGGTGCAGATTGGTCGCCAGCCCATGATCATGGTGCGTGATCGCGACCATACGGTGAAGGTTCTTTATAACCGTTGCCCTCACCGCGGTGTCCAGTTATGTGGCAACACGCATGGTAATACTGGTAGCTCCTTTGTTTGCTCCTATCACGCATGGAGCTTTCAACTCGATGGAAAGGTGCGTAGCATCCCTTTGGTTCAGGGCTACGACGGCACCCGCATGACCAAGGACAATCCCGACTGCAGCATGAAGGCTGCCGCGCGCGTGGATTCCTATCGTGGTTTTGTGTTTGCGAGTTTGGCCGCCGACGGCCCTGGCCTGCTCGAATTTCTCGGCGACGCCAAAGTGGCCTTTGACGATATGTGTGATCGCTCACCACTTGGCGAGGTGGAAGCCGTACCCGTGTGCCACCGAGTCGTACAGCATTCCAATTGGAAATTTTTCATGGAGAATCAGCTCGACTCACTCCATCCTTCAGTCACCCATCAGTCTACGGGTGTTTCAGCCAGTCAAATGGAAAAGAAGATCGCAGCAGGGGGAGGTAAGGCACCGCTTTACTACCACTACCTGTCCACTTTTGCCTCGTCGTTTGAACAGTGGGACGCCGTGCAAACCGTGAACTTCCCGCGCGGTCATGGCATTCTAAAAGCGTATATGGGGCTGCGCCCCCAAGACCCGGACACCTTGGCGTACGAGCAACTTCTGGTGAAGGCCTACGGCAAGGACAAGACTGAAGAGTACCTATCACGCAGCATTCACCATGTGCTCGTGTATCCCTATTTATCGGTTCAATCGCCTTTGCAGCAATTGCGCGTACTGCGCCCTTTGGCCCCGAACAAAACAATGTCCGAGATTTGGCACTTCCGCCTGAAAGGTGCGCCGGAGGCCATCTATCGTCGCTCGCTTTGGTATTTCAACTTGGTGAACTCACCTTCCACGATGATTAATGCTGACGATTTGGAGAACTGGACCAAGGGCCAGTGGGGCCTGGAATCGAACGGCGGTGATTGGGTGAGTTTTCATCGCAACTACGGGGGTGACACCGTTGAGAAAGGCGTGACTTATTCCAACAAAGGGACCTCGGAGGCCGTGATGCGTAGTCAGTTCAAAGCCTGGTCGCAATACATGGGAGGGGCGAAGTGATGACTAAGAGCAAAGGTGTGTCCCAAGTAAAAGTGGCGCCTTCGAGAAAGTCTCCGTCCCCAAAGACTTCTGTTCAAAGCAAGGTCAAGCCTGCGGCCAAGGCCAGGATCGCGAAAGCGCTCAAGGGTCAAGTAGAGATTTATGCTGGAACCGCGAAGGGTCGCACGGGCGCTCAATCCATTGAGCCCAATCATTCGCCTCGCGGCAAACTGGCCAGCCTCATGGCTCCGCCCACGATTTTGATGGGCAATCAGGACTACAGATCTCCAGCGAAGTCCGGCCTAAAAGTCACTGGCATGGATAGCCTGCGCGCGGTAGAACAATTTTTATATACCCAAAGCGAGTTGCTCGATGGCAAGCACTGGCAGAGCTATATCGATCTCTTTACGGACGACGGCGTCTATTGGATGCCCGTACACGCGGAACAAACCGAATGGGAAGGCTCACCCTCCATCTTTGCCGAAGACAAGCCCATGATGCAGGTCCGCTTAGGGCGTGTGACGCACCCGAATGCCTGGTCGCAAGCGCCGATGTGGGCGACCAACCATGTGATTGGTAATGTACAGATCGAGTCTGAGAGCGCGAAGGAAGTTATCGTGCGTTCGCGCTTTCACATGATGGAGCTTAGGCGCGATTCGGTACGACATTTTGGGGGCACTTACCGGCATACCCTCATTAAAACAAAGAGCGGATTTTCAATCCAATTGCAGCGCGTGGACTTGTTCAATGGACAGGCACCATTCGATTATGTGTTGCAGGTTTGGGTTTAAGGTTTGCTCATTTCGTCCCGCCTTCATTCGCTAGATAATCTCCGAGCTCTCATGATGTGGCTCGGCATCGTGCTGCATGTCGCGCTCAACCATATTGTGGGTGAATCGCCTG
>JAYUOT010000503.1:0-3930 GCA_043760705.1 Betaproteobacteria bacterium | reverse complement strand
GGATGGCTCTGGGCCTGCTCACGAGCTGCGCAGACACTTCGTCTTTGCCAATCAGTGCAGGGACGGGTCCGAATCCGGTGCTGCCAGACCCGAAGCGCAGTGTAATTCCAACCGTGAATATTGCTCCAGCCGCCGGGTGGGTAAACGGCGCGAAGCCGAAGGCGGCCTCGGGCACTACGGTGTCTGCCTGGGCTCAAGGATTGGATCATCCCCGTTGGCTTTTTGTTTTGCCCAATGCAGACGTGCTCGTTGCAGAGACCAATGCTCCATCAAAACCTGATGATGAAAAGGGTTTTAAGGGCTGGATCACGAACCTGATCATGAAAAGGGCGGGAGCAGGCGTCGCGAGTGCTAATCGTATTTCTCTCTTGAGGGACACCGACGGAGACGGCATCGTTGATCTCAAGTCAGTACTTCTCAAAAACCTCGACTCGCCCTTTGGCATGGCCCTTATTGGCAACTTCCTGTACGTGGCAAATTCGAATGGGCTGATGCGCTTTCCCTATAAAACTGGCGATCTGGAAATTAGCGATCCGGGCGTTAGAGTGCTCGACCTTCCAGCAGGACCGATCAACCACCATTGGACAAAAAACATTATTGCCAGTCTGGATCAAAGCAAAATATTTATCACCGTGGGATCGAATAGCAATGTTGCAGAACGCGGAATGGGCGCCGAGAAGGACCGAGCGTCCATTTGGGAATACGAACTCGAAAGCGGTAAGCATCGAGTCTTTGCATCCGGCCTGAGAAATGCTAATGGACTCAGTTGGGAGCCCAATAGCAAAGTACTTTGGACTGTAGTCAATGAGCGTGACGAACTCGGTAACGATTTGGTCCCTGACTACTTGACCTCGGTCAAAGACGGAGGATTTTACGGTTGGCCGTGGAGTTACTTTGGGCACCACCTGGATGATCGTGTCAAGCCAGCCCAGCCAGAGCGAGTGAAGTCGGCCTTAGTTCCTGATTACGCGCTGGGTGCTCATACAGCCTCACTGGGTCTGGTGTTCTCTAAGGGGACCAGCCTGCCTTCGATGTTTTCCAACGGCATGTTCATCGGACAACATGGCTCCTGGAATAGGAAGCCACATAGCGGTTATAAGGTCATTTTTGTGCCCTTCAGAGACGGCCAACCCTCGGGTGAGCCCCTCGATGTCTTAACCGGCTTTCTTAGCGAAGACGGCAAGGCCTTAGGTCGACCCGTCGGGGTCTCGCTGGACAAACAGGGCGCGCTTCTTGTGGCCGACGATGTCGGGAATACCATTTGGCGAGTGAGTGCAGAGCGCAAAAAGTAATGGGACCCGCACCACCGATCAGAGCGGTACTTTACCGCGTTAGCGTTTGGATCTTCCTGTCAAGCCTCGGGCGGCCGCAGCCCGGCAAGCGGCAATAGGAACTTGCGCGGAATCATCTCCAATATCAATGAGCGGCAGCAGGGCCGCCAAAGGGCTGACGAAGCCCAGTGCGATCGCAGAAAGAATCTTGCCAACCACTGGAGCCTTTTGTAGGGACACCTGCGGTGCGGAAAAGTGGCCGTTCACTTGAAGAGGTGCGCGCAGGGCCAATGGGCTGAAGTCCTTGGGATTGACTTTCATTTCAAGGTTAATTTTCTCATCCGCCAGTGATACGCTACCCTCTAGCCACAAGGTCGAGTCTTTGGTGTCGAGGAGCATAATCTTGGGCCTTGCCACGCCTGCTTTTACCTCAAGATCGGCGACACCGCAGGTAATGGGTAGGCTGTCATCGCCCTTGATCCATACCCCTAAGGCCTGGGCGACATCGATTCCAGCGAGTTCCACTGCAAGATGGGATATCGTGCCTCGAGTCAGTTGCACCAAAATTTTCCCATCCGATGTCGCCAGCATTTCTGCCGTCGAACGACCTGCACCTTTTAAGTCAATGCGTGCCGCCATACGGCCAGACAAAAAGGGTGGCAAGGACTTGTCTGCGCGCACTGGCCGCTCCTGACGCACCCAATCCACAAGTTCAATTTTACTCGCCAACAAGTGTACTTGCCACTGAGCTTTAGTCGTTTTACCGTCGATGCGAACATTGCCACGCACCCGTCCCTGCGCCAGATGAGCGTCGATCTCGGCAAGCTCCAACACCGAATCACGCAAGAGTATGCGAGCGCGCAGCGGTGCCACGGCCTTTAACAGCGTACTCCCGGACTCTAAGCGATCCAACTCCACCAAAACATTGGCATTCATTAGACCTAAAGCGCGAAAATTAAACTGCCTTTGCGGCAGTACCCGAGCGTCGCGTGTCTTGGGGGGGGATTTTTCGATGGGCATACCTATTGCAGGGCCAAGGTCCTCTAGCCAAAGCACCGTTCCTCGCAAACGACCCAAAAGCACCGGCAGATGCTCGACACCATTGTCGAACTGAAACTCTCCAGAGAGTCGACTGCGTCCGATGGTGGCGAGGTCCACCACTGTGCTCCAGAGTGAATCGCGAACTGCCAGTCGACCTTTCATCGTGAAGACACGCGTCGTAGGTAGTGTGACTCCAAGAGGCAGCCCAACGACTGCCAGCGACGCCCCGCCTAACACATAGCTACCTTGAAGCTCTCGCCGACCCAAGGGGTCGATTAGACGCCCTTGAAGATCCAATTTTGCATCACCCACCCGAGCCAACAAATTGAAGGGCACAACAGACCCTCCTCGATCTCGCTTCCACAAAACATGGGTGGACCCCGTCGTCAATGTGAAAGTGAGAGGGAAATCCCGAAGTCGCCCCTTTCCGGACGCAACGATTCCGCCGGATTCGGATAGAGCCGCTGGCGTCAAATCATTCTGAAGAAATTTGAATTCAGATTGCAGGGTCAAATGCTTCACTGCGTCGTTGATCGTTAAGGTCCCCCGTCCAATTTCCAGCGAGCCGAAGGCAACACTCTCGAAGAATGGCTTTAAGTCAAGCTCGTGAGCTCGGTCGCGTAGCATCCAATTCGCCTGATTGCTCGAACGCCTCTCCAGATCAAGTTGAACGGTATCCGCGGAAAGCTTTTCAAGCCGCAATGGGCCACCATTTCTGGTGTTGAATAAGTCGCGATAACCGAGGCGAGCATGCAAGCTTGTCGCCACGAGCATCGGCCCTCTAGTACTCCAGTCAGCTTGGGCCACCTCCAAGCTCTTGACTTGCAAATCGACTGCGCCCCAAAGCTTTAATTGAAACCCAGAGGATTCTTGGCGATTGAGTGATACGTCTCTTTGAACACGACTACTCAGCCAGCGCGCTGCGGGTCCCTCCAGGAAAGGCCAACCTGCCCGCTCACAAGCCCAGATAGAAACGAACAAAGCGCCTGCAACAACGACTACAATTAAAGCAATCAAGCGACTAGGCGATCGTAGCGAAGCCTGACGATTTTTGCCTAGATCGTCTGGATTCACCAAAATCGTTCAAGCGCTTTAGACACTTGCTCCTTGGTTCGTCTCCAGAGAGATCGCTTTTCCCATTCGAGCAAAACAATTTGTCGCGAAGCTTCAAGGTCATCCTTGAACATCTTGGTCATCGCGTCTCCGAAGTTTTCACCCAGCATCACGGCGTTAACTTCATTATTGCTGGCAAAGCTTCGCCAATCCATGTTGCTGGAACCGATGGTCGAAACAACTCCGTCAATGACGGCAGTCTTCGCGTGTAAAACCGCGGACTGTAGTTCATAAATTTTCACACCGCAGGTCAGAAGGCGCTGGTAGTAGCTTTGACCCGCATACAGTACAGGTGAAAAATCGCTCACGGAGGGCAAAATGAGCTGCACAGCGACGCCTCGCAGCGCGGCATCACAAATGGCATTTATAAGATCCTCTCCAGGTGCGAAATATGCCATGGTCACCAGGATAGATCGTTGTGAAGCATCGATCGATGTCAGCAGCAGGGTATAAATTGGGTTGAATGTTGCGCTCGGAGTGCTAGGAACGATTCGGATGACGTCCT
>JAYUOT010000502.1:0-8259 GCA_043760705.1 Betaproteobacteria bacterium | reverse complement strand
TCACACCGGCGGCGATAAACAAGCCCATTGCCAAGAGGTTTTGCGCCTTGAATGAAATCGGCATGAAAAATATTGCAACCAGTAGCGGTATCGCCAAGATGCGACCAAGGGTCAACCAGTTAGGCAGGTTATTTTTCATTCAGGGCAGCAGATTGGCAACATTCAAACGGGTAGCGACGAAGTGTTTTGACGTAAAGCAAAGACCGGGCACGGCGCGTTCTCAATGCAGCCTACGGTAGATTTCTTCCGCGAGTGTATGCGATACGCCTTCAACTGTCGCCAAGTCATCTGCCGAAGCCGAGATGATGCCACGGATACCACCAAAACGCGCCAACAGCCGTTGTTTTCGCTTCGGTCCAATTCCGTCAATCTCATCCAACTTGGAGGTGACGCGAGTCTTGGCTCTTTTGGCACGCATGCCCGTGATCGCGAAACGATGAGCCTCGTCGCGAATTTGAGCGATCAACATCAGGGCCGCGGATTCTTTTCCAAGTTCCAGTGCCGGTCGGCCATCCGCAAAGATCAGCGTTTCCAGGCCCACCTTCCGACCCTCGCCTTTAGCCACACCCACCAGGCGACTGATGTCCAGGCCAAGGGTTTCAAAGACCTGTCGTGCCATCTCCACTTGGCCCTTGCCACCATCGACCAAAACAACATCGGGCATACCCATCGACTCCGCGGCCCTGACTGGCTTGTCCAATTGAGGCTCATGCGTGATGGCCGCGTCATCGAGCGGGCAGTCTTCACCCGGCTCTTCCTTCAATGATAATTTTTGATAGCGGCGCATGAGCACCTGCTTCATCGCCGCGTAATCGTCGCCTCCCACAATGCCTTCAATGTTAAAGCGTCGATATAACTTCGCTTGCATTGTGTGTTCTCTAAATACCACGCAAGAGGCTTGAGTGGCTTCACCGGAGGTATGGCTGATGTCGAAGCACTCGATATGCAACTGATTTAAATCACCCGTGTCATCCAGCCCGAGCGAGCGCACCAATGCGCGCGTGCGAGCCTTTTGGGAGCCCTCTTCCGAGAGTAGTCGGGTGAGCGCGATCCGGGCATTCTGCTCGGCCATATCCAACCACCGGCGGCGAACCGATTGCGGCTGAAAAATCCATTGCACCGACTTGCCGGCCTGTGCCTGAAGATGGTCGATGATTGCCTCGGAGGCTAATTGGGCGTTGCCAATCAAAATACTGGGCACTAAATGATCGAGGTAATGCTGAATCAAGAAAGCTTCAACAATTTCGGCCTGCGATTCCGAATCATCGGTAAAGTGCGAGCCATGAATGGGGAAATAGGGTTTGTCGCCCAAGTGCCGCCCGCCTCGAACCATGGCGAGATTGACGCAAATTCGGCCGCCCTGCACCACGACCGCGATGATGTCGGCATCGGTGTCTCCCAAAGTCTCCATGCTTTGACCCTGCTGCACCCGTCTTAACGAGGTCATTCGATTACGTACGACGGCTGCGTCTTCAAAGCGCAAGTCCCCTGCTGCGGCGAGCATCTTGGTCTCTAGATCCTTGAGAACCTCGTCCTGACCACCTCGCAGAAATTTTAGTGCCGCATCTGTGTCGGCACGGTAATCTTGCTCAGAAATCTTCCCGACGCAAGGCGCACTACAACGCTCAATTTGATGCATTAGGCAAGGTCGCGATCGATTGCTGTAAATAGAGTCTTCGCAGGTGCGTAGGCGAAACACTTTTTGTAAGACCTGAATACTTTCCTTGACCGCCCAAGCACTCGGGAAGGGGCCAAAGAACTGACTCTTTTTGTCAATGACGCCGCGATAGTAGGCGATGCGTGGAAATGCATGGGCGCTGAACTTCAAGAGTGGATACGATTTGTCATCCCGGAAAACAATGTTGTAGCGAGGATTTCCCGCCTTGATGAGATTGTTTTCGAGAAGTAAGGCTTCAGCCTCTGAGGCGGTGACCGTGGTATCGATGCGCACAATGCGCTCGACCATATGGGCGATTCGGGGGCTCGATACCGTCTTTTGAAAATAAGAAGCCACCCGCTTCTTGAGGTCCTTGGCCTTGCCTACATACAGCAAGGCCTCCGCCTCGCCGATCATCCTGTAAACCCCCGGACGAGTCGGTAGTTTAGCTAAAAAGCTTTTCGCGTCAAACCTTTCAGCAATCTCCTCTGGCGACAGCTTCACCTCTGCCGGCACCGTGACCTCGGCAATGGATTCCCGAGTGCTCGGCTCGATCGGAGGGGTTGGATCGCGAACTAGCGAATTAGACATTGCGAAGGATGCCGCCTGAGATCTTGATGGAATGTAGCCGTCGGTGAGCGGAAGCGTCGATCAACACAGCTTCGATCAGCACAGCGTCGATCAACGAAGCAGTCGACCGAGACGTCGATCAAACGCAGCAGTACGCTTCCATTTTAAATCGCTCAGGATCGCATCGGCACTGTTCGGCTGATTGCATACCAGGACCATATCGCAACCCGCCTTGAAGGCCGCCTGCGCCCTTTGCTGCATGTTGCCCGCAACCGATGCCGCTTCCATGGTCAGATCGTCGGAAAAAATCAGACCATCAAAACCGAGTTGCGAACGCAAGATCTTCTTCAACCAAACCTCCGAAAAACCGGCAGGCTGCGAATCAACTTCGGGATAGATGACATGGGCGGGCATGATCGAAAGCAGGGTCTCGCCCATCCAGCCGTAGGGCGCGGCATCTTTTTCAAGAATGATTTTCTTGCTACGCTCATCCAGGGGTATTTCATGATGCGAGTCCGCTTTCGCATAGCCATGGCCTGGAAAATGCTTGCCGCAATTACCCATACCCGAAAGCAAAAGACCGTGCGACAGACTACGGGCTAACAGGGTGACTACCCTCGGATCGGCGTGTAGTGCTCGATCACCAATCACCGAGGACTGACCATAATCCAGATCCAACACCGGTGTAAAGCTCAGGTCGACCCCCACTTCCTTGAGCTCACGGCCAATAATTTCGCCAAGATGGGTGGCCTGCTTGCACGCGCCCAAGACATCTTTCTCCCACCATTGGCCCAGCTCAATCATGGGTGGAATTCGCGTAAATCCTTCCTTGAAACGCTGTACGCGACCGCCTTCATGATCCACACAAATCAGAAGTCGCGGCGCACGTAGTGCGCGAATTTCGCTGCACAACTCTGTGACCTGTTGACGACTTTCAAAATTTCGCGCGAACAAAATGACGCCACCGACCATCGGGTGCGTCAGGCGCGCATGATCGTCCGAGGTCAGCGTCAAGCCCGCCACATCGACCACAACGGGGCCTAATTTAATGTTTTTCATTGATTATTCCGTTCTATCACCACAAAGGCCAATGCACTATCCACTTCATCCGATAAGGATACATGCCAACTTAAACCAAGCTGTTCGCAATAAGGTAAAAGCTCTTTTCGGGGATACGCCGCTGGTTTTCCCTTTTTGTCATTTAAGACTTGCAAGGATTGTAAAGTCATCGGCCCGCGTAGCCCCAATCCCAGTGCTTTTGAGAAGGCTTCTTTGGCGGCAAAGCGCTTCGCAAGGTAGCGTGTCGCGTAGCCCGGCCCATGAGTTCCTTGGGCCCCTCGCCGCTCGAATTCAAGGAGTTCATCCGGGCCGAGCACGCGCCGGGCGAACTTATCTCCCCATCGCTCCAAAAGATCCTGGACACGCTGAATCAGGACAATATCGGTGCCTATGCCATAAATCATTCAATTATCCCTGAATGGAACGCAGCATTTCTAAACACTAGAGCGTTTGCGCCTCGCGCATCAAGCGCTTCATTTCACGAACGGCTTCTCGAATACCGACAAACACGGAGCGGGACACGATCGCATGACCAATATGAAGCTCACAAATACCCGGCAAGGCCGCTACGGCTTGCACATTAAAATAGTTTAGGGCATGACCGGCATTAAAACGCATCCCCGAGGATCGGACCGCCTCGCCGGCACGGGCGATCTTGCTCAGCTCCGCTTGGACGGCCTTGCTTTCAGCATCCCTGCCCTTGGCATGAAAGGCGTGGGCATAAGGGCCGGTATGAATTTCACAAACCTGCACACCAAGTGTTGCAGCCGCCTCCACTTGAGCGAGGTCGGCGTCGATGAAAACGCTGGTCATGACCCCTTGATCTCGAAGCGTCTTAATGGCCTTTCCAACGGTCTTGGCATGGGCCCTCACGTCGAGCCCGCCTTCGGTGGTGATCTCATGACGTCCCTCTGGGACCAGCATCGCCATCTCAGGCTTGAGCTTCAGGGCTATGGCGACCATCTCATTCGTGGCAGCCATCTCCAAGTTGAGTTTGATATGCGTTAGCTCTCGAAGTCGGCGCACATCTTCGTCTTGAATGTGGCGACGATCCTCGCGCAAATGAACCGTAATGCCATCCGCACCCCCTAGGTGGGCTTCGACCGCCGCCCAAACCGGATCCGGTTCGTAAGTGCGGCGCGCCTGGCGCACGGTTGCGACATGGTCGATATTGACACCGAGTTCAATCATGATTCTGCTACAAAGTCTTGGAGGTGACGAAAAATTTGGCGAGTCTTGAGAGGCTTGCCACCGAGTTGCTCAGCGATCAATAGACGCATCATTTGCTTTAATTCCGAGCGACTCCGCTCAGACTCAAATTGCGATTGTGCCAAATCCAGAAGCGATTGACCGGAAACTTGTAAATGACTCTGTTGAGTGGGCCGGGGAGCGCTAGCAGATACTGCTTGAATATCGCCCCGAAGGCGGACAAACCCTTGCCCGGACTCCCAGCGATACTGACGATCCGACAGGATGGTCTGCCCTTGGGCATCCTGACTTAAATCTGGGGCATAGCCGCTTTCTTGCAGTAAGGTCCATTCGAATTGCCGCAATCCAATTTCAATGGATTCATTGGACTCACTGGAGCCGAGCGCCTCCAAGGCAAGGTAGTAGGCCTCGAAGAGATGTTCTTGCGGATCATGACGTTGCAACAGGCGCAATAGAAGCTCGTTCAAGTAAAAGGCACTGATCAAGGCCTGAGCTTGCGGTAAAAGAATGCCCCCCATCCAATCGGCTTGGTTCAAGTTATGCAATTCCAATTGACCGCTGGTACGAATTAAAATAGGTTGAAACATTTGGGTAATTGCGCGCAGACCGGAATGGGGTCTTTTGGCGCCTTTCGCCACGGCCGCGAAGCGACCTGTTTTTTCGCCAAACAACTCGACCACGAGACTTGTTTCGCGGTAGGGCACGCTATGCAGTACGAAGGCCATCTGCTCGGTACTGACGGCAGCACGAGTCGCCCTGCGTCTGGGCTTTGGGCTGGCAGTGGGAAGGCTTGCGGCGCTGGAATCCTTACTCGTAGCCATAGGCCTTAAGAGATTGCTCAGTGTCCGCCCAGCCACCTTTGACTTTGACAAAGACTTCGAGAAATACTTTGGCATCGAAAAGCGTTTCCATCGACTGCCGGGCCTCTGATGCGATGCGCTTCAAAACCTCTCCGCCACGCCCCAAGACAATGGGCTTTTGCGAGTCGCGATTCACGAAGATCGTCGCCGCAATGCGCTTGAAGCCTCCAACCTTTCCGGCCGAATCTTCCTCCGTGAATTGCTCGATCACCACGGTCGTTTCGTAGGGAAGTTCATCCCCCAAAAGACGGAACAGTTGTTCGCGGATCAGCTCCGCGGCCAAAAAACGCTCGGATCGATCAGTCACCTCGTCTTCGCCAAATAAGGCGGGTGCAAGGGGTAGATTTTTCGCGCACAGGTTGGCCAGTAAATCGACCTGCTTGCCTTTGATGGCGCTAATCGGAACGATCTCTTCAAAACGATTGAGTTCGCCTAACTTTTTAAGTTGCGCGAAAACGTCCGCCTTGTCTTGAATTCGATCCACTTTGTTGAGCGCAAGGAATATTCGCTGGGTGCTCGGAATGTAGTCCAACAATTGTTGATCAGCGCGTGTCCAGCCGGAGCCCGCATCACACACCATCACGACCAGGCTGGCCTCCATGGCCACTTGCAAAGAGGTTTTGTTCAACACTTTGTTGAGCGCAAGATTCGACTTGGTCTGAAACCCCGGACTATCAATAAAAATTAATTGTGCGGCGACGCCTTGTTCCTTGCTTTGGGTGCGAATCCCCAGGATACGATGGCGCGTGGTCTGCGATTTGCTTGAAGTGATCGACAAGTTTTGGCCTACCAGGCTATTCAGTAGGGTTGATTTGCCTACATTGGGGCGACCAACAATCGCGACGTAGCCACAATGAAAGTCTTCGATAGGAACGGGAGTATCTGGCAAAGTAGACCTAAATTTGCCGAGCAAAATACCGTGCTCAGCCTGAGATAAAACACCGAAAACGCCCAGGCGTCTTCAGAACGATTAAGCGGCGCTCAATAAATCAGAGCTACCCAAATCCGCCTCATTTTTGACCAGCACCTCGAGCTCGGGCAAAGTGGCTTTGGCGCTCTTTTTGGCCGCCATTTTCGCTTTACTGGCCCGGCTCGATTTTGACTTCAAAACGGACGCCGCATTTTGCGCTAGCTGAAACGCAGCTTTGGCGGCATTTTGCTCGGCCGCGCGACGCGTCGCACCACTGCCCAGCACATGGATTTCAAGTTTCGGAATGGAGCATTGGACCTCGAACTCTTGGCTATGAGCCGCGCCATGGGTCGCTACCACCGAATAAGCCGGCAAGGGCAATTTGAGCCCCTGCAAAAACTCTTGCAACAGGGTTTTGGCATCCTTGCCTAGCGTGTTCGGGTTGACATGGTCCAACACCGGTTGGTAAAGCTTTCTGACGGTCGCTTGTGCGGCATCAAAGCCTCCTTCCGAGTACACCGCGCCGAGAAGTGCCTCCAGACAATCGCTCAAAATCGACGGGCGCTTGGAGCCCCCGCTTTTCAACTCACCATCGCCCAGTAAGAGGCAGGGGCTGAGGAGCAGGCGCTGGGCGATTTCATAAAGTGTTTGCTGCTTTACCAGGTTAGAGCGAAGCCGCGACAGATCGCCTTCATCCATTTCCGGATAACGCTCGACCAACATGGAGGCCATGGCACAGCTCAGCACCGCATCGCCAAGAAACTCCAAACGCTCGTTATGGGTTGACCCAAAACTCCGATGGGTCAAGGCTTGGCGCAACAATCCAGCGTCTTTAAACGTATAACCTAGACTCTGCTCGAGCGATGAAGCATTCATAAGACGTTACTGACTACTCCCCTCGAAATCATAAACGAGGGAAAGGGGAGGGAAAAGCGGAATCTTTTTCGAATACCTGTAGCTGACGACGGACTTGCCGGACTTGTTGTCCACGATTAAATCAGCGCCTCGAATGGAGGTGATGTCTTCAATCGCAGAATAGCGCTCGAAACTATTCGCGGCCTCTGCGACCGTCTTGGGTGCATCTGCGCCGATCTTTTTGACAATTCGATCAATTTTGAGATATTCAGCGTAGATTGGAAAAGACTTCAGGCCGATGAGGCCCAAACCCCCAAAAATCACCACAAAAAAGATCAAGCCGAAGAAACCGAGCCCAAGCTGCTTGCGGCGCGACACGGCTGACTGGAGATGAGGGTTTGATTTAACCATTACTGAAACGATCCAATTCGCTTGAAGTTACTAAAGTTCATCCACACAAAAAAAGCACGTCCGACCAAATTTCCTTCGGGCACAAAACCCCAATAGCGACTGTCCAAACTATTGTCTCGGTTATCTCCCATCATAAAGTAATGTCCTTGGGGCACTTTACAGGTCAATCCGTTCCGGTCGTACTGGCAATTTTCCCAAAATGGAAACTTGCCCTGAGATGAGATGGAAGACGATTTTCCCAATTCTGTCAATACCTTATGTTCGACTTCTCCTAGTTTTTCTGAATATTGAGGAGAGTAATTCAGTCGATCTGGATCATAAAATTCACCCGCCACCGCGAGTTCAACTTTTTGGCCGTTGATGGTCAATTTTTGATCTTGAAACTGTAGGGTGTCGCCCGGAAGCCCTACCACCCTCTTGATGTAATCCACGTTGGGATCGGGCGGGTATCTGAACACAGCCACATCACCCCGTTTTGGAGCACCAGTTTCTACAATTTTGCTATGAATTACAGGCAATCGGATGCCATAACTGAACTTATTGACAAGAATCAGGTCGCCTATCAAGAGTGTCGGCAACATGGATCCGGACGGAATTTTGAACGGCTCGGCAATGAAAGAGCGCAAAAAGAAAACCACAAAAATGACCGGAAATAGTCCTGCGGTGTATTCAATCCACCAAGGCTGCTGCTGATCGCCTCGATCTTTACGCTTGGGGCCGAACAGAAA
>JAYUOT010000501.1:0-8279 GCA_043760705.1 Betaproteobacteria bacterium | reverse complement strand
ATCATGAGTCGGCGAGAACGACCGGGCTATATGATCGGCGGAACGATCAGGTGAGTTTGGATGAGGTCGAACGGATATTGATTTGATCTTGAACTGGGCCTCTTCGCGATCGTGAAAATCCAACCCATTGAACGCACAGTTTTGGGGACGCTCAGACATTCGTGAATTTCTGCCGTCGACCCTTTGTGTGATTTGGGTTGTGCGCTGCAACAGTCGGGTTTCGTTATTTACGACATAACGCAAGGTGCATTTTCAGATTAATGCCGACGTTCGGATAAGCGATATTGCTCGCCTGCGAAACGCGAATCAAAAATAGCTTATTTGCCCAAACTTGCCGCTCGCGGAAATACCTTAAGGGATTAAAATCTCTGCAACCAAGGAAGGTTTTCGTAAGGTACGCACGAAAATCAGGATTGGTGAACGGTAGTATATGAACCCAGCCTCGGTTGCAAGCAATCTGTAGATGAGCGAAAAGATTCGACTGTTTCAATACATCTTCAAAGAACCGAAGATCCATCCGTGCGATTCCTTACCGTCAAGCTCACTTTGCAAAAGCTCCATCAAGCTTCAAAGTAACACGGCCGTTAATCAAGACCGTAACGCCACGGTATCTGGGATTTTCCTGGGTATCAAAATCGCCTGCGCTTTCGGCCAGCGATTCACCGAGTGGATACTCTTTTATATTATCATCCCTGATCCGAAGCTTCTGGCCCATTATGTCTCGAATAGCTTGCTTGACGTTCTTTATCCTGTTCTTTGCTAATTCCATGTTATGTTCATTGGTCCCGGTGCGATCGGTATGCCCTTCAATCGTGATCTCAACATCGTCCTGTTCCAACACCGGCAGTTCGGAAGCACACATTATGCGCAGCAATACCCGGGCATCATCTGTTAGGAATGCGCTGTCATGACCATTAAAGGTTGCACTATGTCTGCCATATTTTAGACTGTAATCTTTCGGTATATTAGTGGCTTCGATTGCCACGGTTTCTTCGTCGGTCTTGCGAATATACATTGCGAATAAAGAGACTTCGCCTTCCACCTGCGGCTTGGGTGCCTTTTTTTGAAATCCCCATTGGGTATTCAAAAATTCCACCATGAAGGTGCCGACCCGTCGGTCGCAAATGATGAAAAAACCATCGCCGCCCGCTTTGGCGACGCTTACAGAAACGGTCATAGCCCCCCTGACCAATTGTCCCCAACCGGGAAAATGCTCGGGCAGCCATTCCACCGCATCCGCGAACTCTGCCTTGCCCTTAATGCCGAAGTTCCAGCCCCAGCCAGCTGCCACACCGAAAATCGCGACAAAGTATTTAATTTCGTTTTTCTTTCGATCTTTATCAAGCTTCCAACGGCCGTTGCCGGCCGTTTTTTCAATGGTTAACGTCCCCCAAAAAGCGCCACCACCAAGGCCTGTCTTAGCCGAGAAGCCTTTCAGATCGATTGAGACGTTATAGGTAAACGTTCTTTTTGTGCTCTCCGCGCTAAGATCGGGAAGGTTCAAAAATTGCCGGATGGTAAAAACTTCGCCCTGGGGTTTTCGAATTTGCTGCTCCTCGACCATCCTTCTTAGGTAGTCGTATCTGGTTAATTTCCGCGTCTGCCCTTCCGGAACCCAGGGGTCCTTGGCGAGCAGTGAACTGATGTAGTGGGCGGCCAAAACATTATCGGTTGGATGAATCCCATTATTCTGGTCATTGATGGCCTTCTGAAACAGATCATCGATCCTTTTTGCATATGTTCTTTGGTCGTGGTCGTCGGAAGCGTCATAGTACTCGTCGAGGAGCTTATCGAACTTCTTAAGACTTTGGCCCGAAAAATACTTCTCGAGATTCGCTATTTGCCTCTGTAACAAAGGCGTCCATTCATGAAACCTAATCAGATCTGAGCTTGAGCTGAGGAGGCCATCGATACTCAAATGCGTCGACCTGGAACTAGTCTTCTCAAACTCAAGTTCCGAATATGGTTCCGGCCCCGTATCTGTAAACTGCACACGCAGGGTCCGGGGGTCCTTACTAATAATGGTGATGACGTGACCGGGGAACGTATCATAATAAAAACCGGTGAAGTGATCGTCTTCCTGGCGACCGTGAATTCGAAAATAACGTTTTTGCAGATCTGTGCGCTCCATGTTCTTCGGAGGCCGGAGCAGGAAGGAATGATATGCTTCAAAATGTATGCCGGTCTGGTTAATGACCAATGTTTCGCCAATAAATATCTCGTAATTCTTGCCCTTCAGCTCATAACGGCCCGTGATGTCATGCGTGGGCCTATCGGGCTTTGGTATATCTGGACGGTTTTCTTTCCTATTCGCGCCTAAAACAGGCCTTGTCTGTGCGCGCGGTATTTGTTTTCTACCCTTAGTCGTCTCCTTCACCAGGCCGTTCAGGTAGCCCAGAACTTCGTTATCTGTTCCCTGACTATATTTGAGGATGGGTATCTCTATCGCATCCCATTGCTTCGCACATGGATAAATGGCGGTCCCGTGCTTATTGAGGCGATTCCTGAATGCCTTCAAACCTGGGCACAGAATATTTCCAATTTCCTGGACGGCTAAATGCTCGCGGCTCACCCTCGTCTTGGCCATACGTCCGTAGTAATCGGCTAGTTTGAAGTAGGTCCTATGAAGGTTGAAATAGTCTGAATAAAACAGCAAATTGATAATCCATTCAACGCTCAGATTGTGGTTTTGGTACAGATCCAGAATCATTAGTTGCTGTTCGGATAAGATTTTGTCAGCAACAGCCGAGGAACGACGAAAGCCCGGAAAAATATGCGGCGTTTCCTTCATAAGTTCTGTTCTAAGATTGACGTACTGTTCATCCAGCTTTGCTAAAAGGCCTCTACGCTCCCCAATAAAGTAATCAAAGTAGTCCTTAACAGATTTTACGAGTAGCTCCCTAGTGACGCGACTTACGCTTTTGTTGCGCCGCTCTTCACCAATGTGAGAAGTTATGATTGGGTCTGTTTGGTTGACCGCGAGAATGATGTCGCTCTCACCGACACTGATACTTGTGTCTTTGTCGCCGATGAAAATAGCGAATTGGGCCAGTTGAGGACCAGGCATACCGCGTATCCCTATTCTCGCCGCCAACCCCGCAACGTAGTTCTTTTCAATAGGCTCTAACGTAATCCAATCTGCGTGCGTCCGGTAGCCGGTTGTGATGTTGACGTCTTTATCAAAGAAGGTCCTGATCTTTTCAAGTTCATAGACCAGATCTCTGTGTATTCTCGCGTAATCATATGTTTTGGTTCCGGCCTTGGCAAAATCGCCGGCCGTGAAATGCTCGGAAACCTTGGACGTTCGATATTTTTTCGTTGTCTGATAAAGCTCACCGTTTTCGATGTTAATCTGAGTGACTTGTGCATGCGCTTCAAATTCTTCACGATTCCTAAAACTTGTAAGTTTAAATACCGGGAGATTGCTCAACGTTATCGGCCCAATGGGCGCTATACCGTGGCTAGGCATTTAGGTCGTTATCCTCGCGCAGTAAGAGCGGGTCGAAAAGCGCTTGAAAGAAGATTTGGGGGAACCAACCGCCCTTCAAGTCTGGACCGCGCGAACAGTTCGCCTGCTGCTGTCGTTTTCAAAAGCTTGTTCTCAGTGCTTCTGGTTTTATCAGTTCCTGATCCAGTCACGGCGGATCATCTAACGTGGCCCGCCGTTAGCTAGTTATAGACCTGGCGTTTGCCCAAATACCGGCAGCGACGATACGCCGTTTTCTAGGAACACGAGCGACGTGGGCACGCGCACCTGCCACGGTTCACCGATAAGCTGCACGCCGAGAGCGTAACGCAGGCCGGTCTGGCTGTTTCCTTCATAGGGGTGATCAAGGATAACGGCGGTTTCCGATGTCACGGAAGCGATTAGGTATTTCGTGCCCAGGATATGAATCTCGCGCTCGGTGTCAAATACGCTCGTAAAATTCGTTCCTGTGCCGCTCACATTCGCACTACCGTTGGTCACATCGACCAGGCCTTCACCTTTCGTCCCATCGTACCCCTGGCGCGCCTTCACCTCCGCCAGCATCGAAAGCAGCGGTAGGACGCCGCTATCATCCTCCAAGCCCTCGCCGCCGGGCAGAGCCAGGTCCTCCCCATCGACCATCAGCCAGCCATTTACCAGGAAGCCGGCGACGGCCTCTTCGAAGCCTGGGCGCACAGGTACGACGAGGCGCGCCGCGCCCGCGCGCAAGAAATCCGCGAACATGGGATCGTTGTCGTCGAGCAGGATATTCTTGATCCAATCATCCTTGCGGCCCCAGAAGTAAGGATAGAAGAGATAGGCGACATGTTCCCATTCGAAGGCCTGCTCGAAAAAGCGGATATAGGGCCCTTCATGGGCCACCCGGGACAGGTCCAACTGCGGGTAACCTTCTTCACCAACCACCTTGCGCAGGGCGCTGAAACTGTCAAAGTGCTGGCCGGTAATGATAGATATGGCCGAGCGTTTCAGTTCGTCGCGAATTAATTTCTCGTTGCGCAGCGGATTGTTGCCGCTGATAACCACGCCTTGCTGGATTTGCAGTGCGGCTAGCCGACCGTCATACTCGGCGATCTTATCGTTAAAGGCAATCATGATCGTCTCATAAGTTTCCATCTGCCACGCCTGATACTTCTCTTGCCCAAGGAGGCACTCGACTTCTATATTGGCTAGGTAGGCGAGCATATTAACGGCCATGAGCGAAACGGGCAGGTCGCCGTCCTCACCGTTAAGCGCCTTAGTATGATGCTCCGGTGTATCGGTCAGGTAGCGACGGCCGACTAAGGCGAAAACCGCAGCCGTCGAAGCCATCGACTTCGGTGCTACGTGGTCGATAATCCAGGCGCGCTCGGCGCGATAACCGTCGGGCACGCGAATCTCGCTGCCGGATACCGTGTCAATGTCCTTATGCAAGTTTTTGTTATCGTAAGCTTTGCCGACAATCTTCATCGTTGACGGTGGCGGCTTGACGCCGGTGACGTCGTAGCGCGTCACCCAAAACATATAATTTGAGGCGCAGATATCCTGCGGACCCAAGGGCACGAATGAAGATGTGCCCGGCTTGCAGTAGCCCGGTTCTCGTGGTTTTCGCAGATCGATGCCCGCCGATTTATGGCCGGCCATGGCGTACTTCATAAAAGCCGCCGGCTCGGGAATCATGATTTCAAGCTGCATTCGCAATCCGTAATTAATCACCTGCGCACGGTAGATCTTGTCCACCCAGCGGTAAATGCCGGCGATATGGTCGTTGCCTAGCACATTATTCAACTGGTGAAAATTCGTCTCCTCGACCTCCAACATTTCGCGCTTTGTCCGTCGTTCCAACACGCGCTGCTGAACGCGGCTGACGGCTCGCTCGGTCACATCGCGTGAAAAACTCGTCGCCGTGCTGTTGGACTCTTCGCGCGATGTATCGCGGCTGAAACTGGTGTTGGCCGAAAATTCAACAGTCGGACCATATTTGCCTGACACCGTCAATCCGACGCCCAACGACGTATCCGAATTGATGACTTTCGACGATTCCGCCTGCAGTTCAAAGCGGTCGGTGGATTGTAGATCCCTTTCCGTATCTTCGATATTCTCCGTTTCGATAAAGGTAAAATCCTCCTTGTTCTCCTTGCGCCGGTGCGTGCGATCTTTGCGCTCGCCAAGCAGCACATTCTCGATATGAGCGACTTCACCCAATTCGTAGCGCCGTAAAGTTTGCTCGACGACCATCAGTTCGTCTGTAGTAATATTAATCGAGGCCAGATCACCTGGTCCTTTGGGCAGATCTTGGTCTTCCGCCTGCGGGCTTTCCGGGCCGGTGAGCACACAATCGTCAGGCATCGGGCAGCTGGCCGTCTCGTGTGTCGGGAGCTCGAAATTACTTCCCGCGTCGTTGTAACCTGCGGCCGTTGTCAGAATACCGCCGATCATCACAAAATGCGGATCGCCACCGCCCGTTTTGTATAGATTGCGAGCCAACGTGGAAATGTGATTCTCCAATCTGTTTACCGTCTCCACGACATGAATGCGCAAGACGTTGATACGCATGGCGCTGAGCAGCCCAATCGTCGGGTCGCTGAGCAGTTCGGTCGCTTCGGCTGACAAGACAGACGATATCTCGTGGGGAGTCGGGCGCGGTAGGATAACCATCGGCTGCGGGCGGTCGTCAGCTGAGTTGTCGAGGGGTTTTGGCGGTGTGTTCTTATTGGCCCGCTCCAGGTCGCGCCCGCGGTCGAACTCGTAGCCTGCCATGATTTCATCAATGGCCGTCTCGTGGCGCGAGATCTTACTGGCTACTTCTTGGGCCCGTACTTCAAGCACTTTGTACGCTTCGAGCCGTTTGCCAAAAGCCTTTTCCCGCGCGACCGCCTCCCGATCTTCGGGGCGCGGCAGTGGGTACAGCGCCGCCGGCAGGAGAATCATCGCTTTCAGCGCCTTCTCGATATTACCCGGCGTCAGAATGCGCTTTTCTTCCCTGACGAACTGCTCCAGTATACCGAAGATGCGCATTGTCCTCGCCAGGAAGGCCGGCACGCGTTGGCGCTGGCGGCCCGCAATCATTTGCGCTAGGAGCGTATCGCCGACGCGCCGTCGGTCGCCCATGTATGCTGGACTCTTGACAAAAGAGGAGATGGGAATGTTCACGAGGTCTTGCACAAACGTTACAAATAGTTCGGCCGTCAAATCGGGTTGATTTTTGCTCAACCATTGTTCAATGGCCTTGATTGGCGTCGCGAGCTCGTCAAAACTTACGATCGTCGCAGGAGCGCCCCGATCGAGAAATACACGGCTGAGGCTGTGCATGCCCGCGCGGTCGCCTTGAGCCCGCTTGTCCAGCAGATCGGCCAGCAGTCGGGTCTTCTCCTGGCCCGCTGGATGGGTTTCGACGGACATGTCCGCCAGTTCTGGCTCTGAGAGGCGCTGCGGCGGCCGGCGGACGATAAAGCGAAATACACTAGCTTGCATTTTTCTTTTCCTCCCACTTAACTTTGACCCAATAATTTGCGTTGTCGCGGTTCCCCGCCAAGGCAAAGATACGTTTCTGTTGATCGCCCACAAGCCCCGGATTGAGACCAGCCTTCATTCCGAAAGTGATTTCAACGCTGGTCGGCTGCAGATTGACAAGCATGTTGCGGATGAGCTTCGCGTTGGAGGTCATAGCGGCAGCCGCTTCCTCAAAGGAGTCAAAGGCTGTATCTTGAAAGGCATTGACCACCGACACGCCGTCGACCAAATCGACCTGTATCCAGACCACGCCCGCAGGCGTATTGAAGGGAATAAAGTTGACCATTAACAACCTCCTCGAAATTAAGGATTGACGACGTTAAGCAAAATTATGGTTGGTCGATAGAATCGGATGCGCACCTGCAAGTCGTAAAGTTTGTTTGGGAGTATGGCTTCAGAATCACTGACCTGACCTCAGTTTACTACCATACTAGCGGTACAGTTTACTGCAGTAAATTTGGTTGTTGCAATTTTGTTGTTTTCGCGGGGAAACCCGCCTGCGCCGCGAAAGGCGGTAAACGGGGTGGACTGTACTTAGCGTACGCCGCTTTCGCTGAAACTTGCCGTCACATTGTGCAACGCGTTAGTCCGGTTTTGGCCGAAATTCACTTCGATGCTCCGCAAAACTGAAAAATTTTCGTAACGTCGTGAACTTGACGTTCATGAATGGCGGCACATTAATTTTTCCAATGTCGGCAATGTGCGGTAACTGCACCTCTGATAAGAGGCGAGCGTTTTTCGACAATGATCGCTCCCGCGCGCGCGCCTAGTTTTGCTGGCATTAAGCCCCTCAAATCGAACGGCGTTCACACCCGATCGAACGATACCGATCCATCCTTAGTGTGAGATTTGTGCGCTCACATTGGTGCACGCAGCAAATCGCCAGTTCAGTTGGTCGCGTGCGTGGACAATCCCGATGGCTTTTGCGTATGGCGGGTAGAATCTCAGTACAACCATGCGTAATTTAGCCATAGCCGTCGCGTCGATACTCATTGCCATAGCGTACTCGGCGCGCGCACTCGATGGCAGCACTGCCGTACTTTCTGCCGGTTCGTTCACCACGATGCGCACCGGCGCTGATGCCTACATGCAACCCGCACCCGCTTTGGGCGAGCGGCAACATCAGATTTTCTTGCGCGGGCGCGCCCATTTCATTCGACCGTGGGTCATATTTGGCTTAAGCGGCGGCGATTGGGGGCTCGGCCCGACCGTTCAAGCCGATGGCGCGCTGGCGTGCGGCGAGCTCGAGCAGCGTATCCTCGGGCACCGCTTCCAGTAGACCCAAGCCGAAAATCGGCGGCGC
>JAYUOT010000500.1:0-8285 GCA_043760705.1 Betaproteobacteria bacterium | reverse complement strand
CCTACCTGGATGAAAATTCTCACCGTGATGGCTTTCCTGAGCCTGGGATATCACGCCTGGATTGGTTTGCGGGACATCTTTATGGACTACATCAAACCCGCCAGCATTCGTTTGTTTTTAGAAGTCGCCACCATTTTGGCCCTCGTGGGCTATGGGATCTGGGCGGTTGCAATCCTTTGGAGAGTTTGAGATGGCTGATGTGTTGAACCATTTGGCAAACAATTTGCCGCGTCGTAAGTTTGACGCAGTCATTGTTGGCGCAGGCGGCTCCGGAATGCGTTGTTCTTTGCAATTGGCTCAGGCCGGCTACAAAGTGGCGGTGTTATCGAAAGTTTTCCCAACTCGGTCTCATACGGTCGCGGCGCAGGGCGGAATTGGTGCCTCTTTGGGCAATATGTCGGAAGACAATTGGTACTGGCATATGTTCGACACGGTGAAAGGTGCCGATTATCTTGGCGACCAGGATGCGATTGAATTTATGTGTCGCGAAGCACCCAAGGTGGTTTATGAGCTAGAGCACTTTGGCATGCCGTTTGACCGCAATCCAGATGGCACGATCTATCAGCGCCCTTTTGGTGGTCATACGGCCAATTTTGGTGAAAAACCAGTACAACGTGCTTGCGCGGCGGCAGACCGTACTGGCCATGCGCTCCTGCATACACTCTATCAGCGCAACGTCGAATCTCGTACCCAGTTCTTTGTGGAATGGATGGCACTCGATTTGATCCGCAATGCCGAAGGCGATGTGGTCGGCGTCTCCGCTCTGGAAATGGAGACCGGCGAGGTCATGATTCTAGAAGCCAAGGTGACCGTCATGGCGACAGGTGGAGCCGGGCGCATTTGGGCGGCCTCGACCAATGCGTTTATCAATACCGGTGACGGGATGGGGATGGCGGCCCGGGCTGACATTCCACTTGAAGACATGGAATTTTGGCAGTTCCACCCAACGGGTGTGGCGGGTGCCGGTGTCTTGATCACCGAAGGGGTGCGCGGCGAAGGCGGCGTGTTGCGCAACAAAGATGGTGAGCGCTTCATGGAGCGTTACGCGCCAACCCTCAAAGACTTGGCACCTCGCGACTTTATTTCTCGCTCGATGGACCAGGAAATTAAAGAAGGTCGGGGCTGTGGCCCGGACGGCGACCATGTACTCCTCGATTTAAGCCATATTGGTGCTGAAACCATTATGAAGCGCTTGCCTTCAATTCGCGAAATTGCGATCAAGTTCGCTAATGTGGACCCGATTAAAGAGCCAATTCCGGTGGTCCCCACGATCCATTATCAAATGGGTGGAATCCCGACCAATGTCTATGGACAAGTCGTGACTCCTAAAGGCGGAAACTCGAACGAAATCGTCAATGGTTTATATGCAATCGGTGAATGCGCCTGTGTTTCAGTACACGGTGCAAATCGTCTCGGGACGAACTCCCTGCTGGATTTACTGGTGTTTGGACGCGCCGCTGGCAATCACATCGTGAACAGCAAGCTGCAGGCCACCACTCAAAAGCCCATGCCGTCCAATGCCGCCGATGCGACCTTGGCGCGCTTGGCAAAATTGGAAGGCTCCACGAGCGGTGAAAATACGCAAGACGTGGCCAACGACATTCGCCGCACGATGCAAAACCATTGCGGTGTCTTTCGGACCTCGGAATTGCTGTCCCAAGGGGTCAGCAAAATTAACGAACTCGCGGCTCGCGCCGAGAATATCCATGTCAAGGACAAGTCCAAGGTGTTCAATACGGCTCGGGTGGAAGCACTAGAGCTCGCCAATTTGGTGGAAACCGCGAAAGCCACGATTGTGTCGGCTGAAGCACGCAAAGAAAGCCGTGGCGCTCATGCGCATCGCGACTTTCCAAATCGCGATGACATCACCTGGATAAAGCACACGCTTTGGTACTCCGAAGGCAATCGCCTGGATTACAAGGCTGTGAACATGAAGCCGATGACCGTAGAAAGCTTTGCGCCGAAGGCGCGGACGTTTTAGTCCTTACGGGGTGATTGTCAGCAACGCTAGAGCAAGAATTTTGGAGTGATGAGATGAATGCAGTGGTTGAAAAACCGATCCTCGATATGGCAAAGGCTCAAAATCGAGTGGTGAAGTTCTCGATCTATCGGTACGATCCGGACAAGGATGAAAAGCCGTACATGCAAAATCTTGAGGTGGAGCTTCTGCCCACCGACAAGATGTTGCTGGATGCGCTGATACGCATCAAGCAGTCGAATGACGACTCTTTGTCGTTTCGGCGCTCCTGCCGCGAAGGAGTGTGTGGCTCCGATGCGATGAATATCAACGGTAAAAACGGCCTGGCCTGTATTACCAATATGCGCGATTTAAAAGAACCGGTCGTGCTCAGGCCGCTTGCCGGTCTGCCGGTCGTGCGCGACCTCATCGTCGATATGACGCAGTTCTTTACCCAATACCATTCGATCAAACCTTTCTTGATCAATGACACGCCGCCCCCTGAAAAAGAGCGCCTGCAATCGCCCGAAGAGCGCGAGGAGCTGGATGGCCTGTACGAGTGCATCCTGTGTGCTTGTTGCTCAACGGCCTGCCCGTCGTTTTGGTGGAATCCCGACAAGTTTGTGGGCCCCGCAGGACTACTGCAAGCCTATCGCTTTATTGCAGACAGTCGCGATCAGGCCGTGGCCGAGCGCTTGGACAATCTCGAAGATCCGTACCGTTTGTTCCGTTGCCATTCCATTATGAATTGCGTGGATGTTTGTCCGAAGGGTCTGAACCCGACGCGAGCCATTGGTAAGATTAAAGAGCTCATGGTCAAGCGCGCAGTTTAAGCGCCGACCCTTTGTTTGAATTAGGTTGCTATGGGTCGTGCCGGTGATGTACTACAAAACGAGCCGCATTTGGCGAGTCACCAGGGTGATGAAATCAAGCGGCGCCGCCTGCGTTGGCGTGCACGACGGGGATTGCTGGAAAACGATCTGGTCCTGGGCCGCTTTTTCGATCAATACGAGGCGAACCTGAGTGATGATGATGTACAAGGATTGGACGAGCTTTTGGAGTTGGGTGACAACGATCTAATGGATTTGATTTTTAGCCGAGCGAGCGCGGAAAAAGAGAAAAGTCTTCCTGCGCAAGCTTGGCGGGTGTTGGAACTTCTTCGAAAAGTCTGAGGGCGGGGTGTCTTCAGTGAATAGTGTCGTATTGGTGGCTGGTGTGCTTCGGTAAACGCCCATCCCGAATTAATTTTTAATAGACTTTTATTGCTAGGAAAATCATGAGCGCCCAAGTAAAAGCCACGCTGTCCTTCTCGGACGGCAGCCCATCCGCTGAATTCCCCGTGTACAAAGGTACCGTAGGACCGGATGTTGTGGATATCCGTAAACTCTACGGGCAAACCGGTAAATTTACTTTCGATCCCGGCTTTTTGTCGACGGCCGCCTGCGAATCAAAAATTACCTACATTGACGGTGACAAGGGAGAACTCTTGTATCGCGGCTATCCGATTGAGCAATTGGCTGAAAATTGTGATTACCTTGAAACCTGCTATTTGCTTTTGAACGGCGAATTGCCGAACGCCAAGCAAAAGCAAGACTTTGAATTTCGGGTCACTCATCACACGATGGTGCATGAGCAAATGACCCGCTTTTTCCAAGGCTTTCGTCGTGACGCTCATCCGATGGCTGTGTTGGTGGGCTGTGTCGGTGCTTTGTCGGCCTTCTATCACGACTCATTGGATATCAACAATCCGGAGCATCGCTTTGTATCGGCGATTCGCCTCGTCGCGAAAATGCCGACCCTGGTGGCCATGGCTTATAAATATTCGCAGGGCCAGCCCTTCGTCTACCCTAAAAACGACTTGTCTTACTCGGCCAACTTCATGCGCATGATGTTTGCGACGCCTTGTGAAGAGTATGTGCCGAACCCTGTTTTGGTGCGTGCCCTCGACCGCATCTTGATCTTGCATGCCGATCATGAGCAAAACGCATCGACCTCTACGGTTCGCCTGGCGGGCTCCTCGGGCGCCAATCCCTTTGCCTGCATCGCCGCGGGCATAGCGACTCTATGGGGGCCCGCGCATGGCGGTGCCAATGAAGCTTGTCTCAAAATGCTGGACGATATTCAGAAGCAAGGGGGTGTGGCCAAGCTTGGTGAGTTCATCGCTAAGGTCAAGGACAAAGATTCCGATGTACGTTTGATGGGTTTTGGCCATCGTGTTTACAAGAACTACGATCCGCGCGCTAAATTGATGCGTGAGACCTGCCATGAAGTTTTAAGCGAGTTGGGCCTACACGACGATCCACTCTTTAAATTGTCGCTAGCGCTCGAAAAAGTGGCGCTCGAAGACGAGTATTTCGTGAGCCGAAAACTGTATCCGAACGTCGATTTCTACTCCGGCATCGTTCAAAAAGCCATGGGTATTCCGGTTGAGATGTTCACCTGTATCTTTGCCATGGCTCGTACGGTGGGCTGGATTGCTCAATGGACGGAAATGATTGCTGAGCCTGACCAGAAAATTGGTCGCCCTCGCCAATTGTTCACGGGTCACTTGCCGCGCGCCGTGACCGCACTGGGTAAACGCTAGTCAGTTGAGTCACAAGTTCGTTACATTAAGATTTGAGTCCAACGGCACTGCCGACGTCAACATCACCACTTAAACAGGGGCAAAGTAAACGAGACGGTACCAGGGAGAAAAAGCCGAATCTGAGTCTGTACCGCGACACTCACACGCGAAATGGGTGCGTTGATCGGAATTCTTCCGCTTGCCTAGGGTTGCGACACCGGTACTCATAGCTGAACGCAGGCCGAAGGTGTATCCTTCGGCCTGCGTACATTTGTAACGCATCCTTCTTGGGTAGAAACTTCCTAAGAAGGTGGGGCCAGCGGCTTGTTGGAGTCCTTTTCCGGGGGTGGTTTTAAATGGTCCTTCAGAGCCGGCAAGGCGCTGCGCATCTTTGGCGAGAAACTCGTTGATTAAAGGTGAGCGTAATGATGAAAGCTTTTGAAGCCAACTCGTATTTGTTTGGCGGAAATGCTCCATATGTAGAAGAACTCTACGAAAACTATCTGAACAACCCAGGCTCGGTTCCCGATCACTGGCGGCAGTATTTCGATAATTTGCAAGTGGTTGCTGCCGGTGATGGCTCAATCAATACCCGTGATGTGGCCCATGCACCCATCGTTCAATCCTTTGCCGAGCGAGCTAAGGAAAACAAATTAACGCCTCAGGTGATGGGCGGCGACTCCGCCACCGCACGCAAGCAGGTTTATGTTCAACAATTGGTTGCGGCTTACCGTTTTTTAGGTTCGCGCTGGGCGAATGTTGATCCCCTCAAGCGCCAAGAACGGCCCAGTATTCCCGAACTAGACCCCGCCTTCTATGATTTTAAAGAAGGAGACATGGCCAATATTTATTCGGCGGCCAATACCTATTTTGGATTTGAGAACGGCTCTTTACGGGACATTCTCAAAGCCCTGCGGGATACCTATTGCGGCACCATTGGGGCCGAGTTCATGTACATCTCGGATCCAGCTCAAAAGCGCTGGTTGCAAGAAAAACTTGAGAGCAGTCGTAGCCTGCCGAAGTTTTCCGTTGAAAAACGAAAGCGAATTTTAGAGCGGGTCACCGCTGCCGAAGGTTTGGAGAAGTATCTCCACACCAAGTATGTCGGGCAGAAACGCTTTTCGCTTGAAGGCGGTGATAGCTTTATTGCCTCCATGGATGAAGTGATTCAACGAGGTGGCGAGGCTGGAGTTCAAGAGATCGTCATTGGCATGGCTCATCGTGGTCGCCTCAACGTCTTGATCAATACGCTGGGCAAGAGCCCGGCGGAATTATTTGCCGAATTTGATGGCAAGCATGCTGACGATCTCCCCAGCGGAGACGTGAAATACCATAAAGGCTTCTCGAGCGATGTGTCGACCCCCGGCGGGCCGGTGCATTTGTCCCTGGCCTTTAACCCTTCACATCTTGAGATTGTGAATCCGGTTGTCGAAGGCTCCTGCAAGGCGCGACAAAATCGTCGCGGCGACCATGAGGGTAATGAGGTATTGCCGGTCCTGGTCCATGGCGATGCGGCCTTTGCGGGTCAGGGTGTGGTGATGGAGACCTTGAATCTTGCCCAGACCCGAGGCTATGGCACGGGCGGAACGGTTCATATTGTCATTAACAACCAGATTGGCTTTACAACCTCTGATCCACGCGACACGCGTTCCACAAGCTATTGTTCGGACGTCGTCAAGATGATCGAAGCTCCCGTGCTCCATGTGAACGGCGATGACCCGGAGGCCGTTGTTTTCGCCACCCAAATCGCGATGGACTTCCGCAAGGCGTTTCATAAAGATATCGTGGTGGATATTGTTTGTTATCGTCGCCTCGGCCATAACGAGCAAGATACACCCGCGCTCACTCAGCCGCTCATGTATAAGCGTATCGCCGCACTACCCACGACCCGCAAGCTTTATGCCGATCGCTTGGTGGCTCAGAATGTGATCAGCGCAACTGAGGCGGACGCAATGGTTGCGGAGTATCGAAAAGGGATGGACGAGGGTCGCCTCACATCAAACCCTGTCATCTCCAACTACAAGGGTAAACACGCCGTTGATTGGGCCCCATTTTTAAACAAGAAATGGACCGATGTTGCCGATACCTCTGTACCGATGATTGAGTTGAAGCGTATTGGTACCAGGATGACCACGATGCCGGCCAGCCTGAAGCTGCACTCTTTAGTTGAAAAGGTGATTGCCGATCGCCGCGCTATGGCTAATGGCGACATCAAGATGGATTGGGGTTTTGGCGAGCACATGGCTTTCGCAACCCTGGTCGCGAGCGGCTATAGCGTGCGCTTGTCAGGACAGGATTGCGGTCGTGGCACTTTTACCCATCGCCATGCGGTTCTGCATGATCAGAACCGTGAACGCTGGGATTCTGGCTCGTATATTCCGCTGCAAAACATCACCGAAGGGCAGGGTGACTTTACCGTCATCGATTCGGTCTTGTCAGAAGAAGCCGTGCTCGGTTTTGAGTATGGGTACGCAACAGCAGAGCCCAACTCGCTGGTGATTTGGGAAGGTCAGTTCGGTGACTTTGTGAATGGCGCCCAGGTCGTGATCGACCAGTTTATCTCCTCTGGTGAAACCAAATGGGGCCGCTCTTCAGGGCTGGTGCTGATGTTGCCCCATGGCTATGAAGGCCAGGGTCCAGAGCACTCCTCTGCTCGCCCGGAGCGCTTCCTGCAGCTATGTGCGGAGCATAATATGCAGGTCGTGCAGCCGACCACGCCTTCGCAAATCTTTCATGTCTTGCGTCGGCAAATGATTCGCCAGTTCCGCAAGCCTTTGGTGATTCTGACGCCCAAATCTTTGCTACGCAATAAAGAGGCGGTCTCGCCTTTAGAGGAGCTTTCCAAGGGCGGCTTTCATACGGTGATCGGCGAAACGGATAGCAAGATTGACGCGAAGAAAGTCAAGAAAGTGGTGTTTTGTTCTGGCAAGATTTATTTCGACCTGACCAGCGCACGCCGCGAGCGAGAGTTGGCGGACGTGGCGATCGTTCGCATGGAGCAGTTGTATCCCTTCCCCTATAAGGCTTTTGAGGCCGAATTGAAAAAGTACCCGGCAGCGACGCAGATTGTGTGGTGTCAGGATGAGCCGCAGAACCAGGGCTATTGGTACTACATTCAGCATCATTTGCTTGAGGCTTTGAAGGATGGGCAGAAGCTGAGTTATGCGGGCCGGTCTGCGTCAGCCTCTCCTGCCGTTGGCTATTACGACAAGCACTACGCGCAACAGAAAGAACTGTTGATCGCGGCGCTCGGCGAGGTCAAGGTAAAACCAAAGAAAGCGGTTGAGTGATATCGCTCGAACGCTCACACCTTTTGATATAGGTTGTGAACGCTCGGACCATGTCGACCCATGGCGTCGTAGCGCCTCATCGCAATTTACTTCCCAATGATCCGAGGTCGATCCACCCTAAGATGGATCGCTCTCCTTATTAAGAGTTTCGGAGTTTTTCATGGCTTTAATTGAAGTAAGAGTTCCCCAGTTGTCCGAGTCTGTCGCGGAGGCTACCTTGTTGCAATGGCACAAGAAAGTAGGCGAGACCGTGAGTCGTGATGAAAATATGATCGACATCGAAACCGACAAAGTGGTTCTTGAATTGCCTGCCCCTGAAGCCGGTGTGATTTCGCAAATTGTTCAGCCCGATGGCAGCACGGTGGCCTCGGGTCAAGTGCCATCGCCAATTCGAGGGCCATGGCGGCCTGTTCCGGGCTCAGTTCCACCACCAACCATCCCCCGGGCCGTAGCCACTGCGGCGCTTCGGCCACGA
>JAYUOT010000499.1:0-3941 GCA_043760705.1 Betaproteobacteria bacterium | reverse complement strand
CAAACGTTTCGAGGTTCAGAATAAAATATTCACGTTGAGCCCCTCGCCGTCACCTCAAACACTCGAACGACCCGAAGCGCAGGTCGTTCGCTTCCGTTCTTGGGCGGCACCCGCATCCTGCGATATTAGCGGTCCTAGAGCATTTCTAGCATTTAAGAGGTTGACTGAACAATCAGACCTTTTGCATTACTTTTTTCCATGGCCATTTGGCGATTTATTGCATCAGGTCGTGCGGCCGAAGCCGCCCGCCGTGATGACCTATATTTCTGACGTGGTGAGGCAAAGACTGTTAGGCCAAGTTTACCGACCGTTGATGGAGTCAACACTCAAGGGAATGCGCACCATCATCGCGAATGCCCCGGGCTACGTCGATTCAAGTCCAATTCTTAGTCGGCCGGACATCAGGCGTAAATTGGAGATCATCCCGCTAGGCATCGACGAGACAAGTTACCCACAATCGATGGACCTTTCCATTCTTCAGCGACTGGGGCTTGGCGACGAGCCATTCTTCGTCTTTGTAGGGGTTTTGAGATACTACAAAGGCTTGCAATTTTTGATTGAAGCAGCCCATAAAGTGAAAGCTAAAATCGTCATCGCTGGCAGTGGCCCGGAGGGTGCATCGTTGGCGGACCTCGCGTCTCGGTCTGGCGCTCCGAACATCGTTTTTGCGGGTCAAGTGAGTGACGAGGAAAAGCTCGCTCTAATCAGCCATTCAATTGCGTTAGTGTTACCGTCACATCTTCGATCTGAAGCCTATGGGATGGTCTTGGTTGAGGCCGCTATGCGAGGGAAACCCATGATTTCTTGCGAAATTGGCACCGGAACCTCCTACGTCAATAAGCATTCAGAGACGGGTTTAGTCGTTGAGCCTGAATCCTCCCTAGCACTCAGTCGAGCCATGAATATACTTCTCGCGGATGCATCAATGACGAGGGAAATGGGGATCAGTGCCAGGAAACGTTATGAATTGCAGTTTTCCGGGCAGGCGCTCGGACAAGCTTATGCTTCGGTGTATGCCAACGCTTGTCGTTTAGGCTAACGATGGAACAGGACTAAATTTCCAGTAACCGCGCCTTTCCTTGAATCTGGCAAGAATCGCGCAACAGCAACTACGCAAGACAACCACTTTTTTCTATGATGATGGCCCAGAGTTTGAGTAGCACACTTGCTGCGCTTGTAGGATTTATCTTCAGCCTAGGCTTCACTTACTGGGCGCGGCAACGGTTCAGCGAGGTGGGGTTCCAAGACCACGCGAGCGTGCGTTCTTTGCATACCGGTAGCACGCCCAAAGTGGGCGGGCTCGGCTTACTCCCTGCACTCTGTATTGGACTGCTGGCGGGCCATCTGGTCGAAGGGGCCATTGCAGACAGGCAAGGATTTGAAGGATACCGCTTCGTCAAACTTTGGGCCTGGCTCGGTCCGTGCTTTATTGTCTATGTGGTTTGCCTGCTGAGTGATCGCACAAAAGCGGAGCTACCCGCGGCCACTCGCTTGTCTGCCTTTCTAGTGGCTTGCATTATTTTTGTGAGCTTGGCGCTGCATTTAACCAGTCGCGGAGCGCTGACGGCGTTGACCGATAGCCTTCCCGCGCTAAGCCTTTTGCCACCCCTAGCAGGCGCGCTCACCGCGGCTGGCTTTACTACCCTGAGCCTACTAGCCTTTACAAATTTCTTCAATTTTATGGATGGCATGGACGGGCTTGCCGGGTCTATGGGATTGATCGGTTTCGCGGCACTGGCTGCTAGTGCATTCCAAGTTTCGACAGGTGCGACCGTTGGCCTGGCCGCACTCGTCATTAGCGCCTCCTGCCTCGGGTTTCTCTTTTGGAATTGGCCTAAGGCCAGGGTTTTTATGGGGGACACTGGATCCACCTTTTTAGGCTTTTCCGCCAGCGCACTCGGATGGCTGGGTGCAGTGGACGGTCTTTGGCACTGGAGCTTTCCCTTCCTGGTCTTTTACCCGTTTTGGTTCGACGCTACTTTCACCCTGCTTCGCCGCTTTTTTCGTGGAGAGAAAGTTTGGCAGGCGCATCGAGAGCATTTTTACCAACGCGCTGTCTTGAGCCTTGAAGGCCTGGAAATGCGAGCGCGCCATCTAAAAGTGCTGGTACCTTCAATTGGTTTAATGTTAGTTTCCTCTTTAATCGCGCTTACCCAGCATTTTCAGTGGCTTGGGCCTGAGAGACACCAGCCGTGGATTGCCTTTGCCGTCTTGTTGCTCATTCACAGCGCGGGCGCACTCTGGGTTGATCTTAAATATCGAACCCACCTTAACAAGGCCGCGAAGGACGTCAAATCGCCCAGTGTGGGTGGGTTTGGTCGGCCCACTAATCATCATTCAGAGCCATGATCGCCGTCACTGGCAGCCACGGTTTTGTCGGCAGAGCTTTGCTTGCCTTAGCTATCCGCGAAAACATCTCGCTTCGGGCAATCGCTCGCGAGGATTATCTGATCCAAGCGGCCTATCAGGGATGCGATGCAGTCATTCACCTTGCGGGCCTGGCCCATCGAAAATCAGCAAGCTTAAATGATTTCATGAAAGTCAATTGTGATCTGGCAGTGGGCTGTGCAGGTGCGGCAGCAGGCGCCGGAGTCAAGCGTTTTATTTATGTGTCCAGCAGTAAGGCCTTGCGTGATTTTGCCGAGAACGCGCAAGCTCTCGACGAATCGGCTAAGGCTTCTCCAGGTTGTGATTACGGTCGCTCCAAGCTCGCCGCCGAAGAAAGGCTTTTGGCCTTAGGCGAAACTGGGATCATTGAGGTCGTCATCATTCGTCCAGCCTTAGTGATTGGCTCTCCTGCCAAGGCGAATCTTAAGTCACTTGCAAGGCTTGCGCAGTGGATGAAGCAGCGGCCCTGGTCCCGTGCGCTGGGTCAGTGGGCCTTGGCTGGCTTTCAAGCGCCCAGAAGCTACTCAAGCCTTGAAAACCTCTGCTCTGCCTTAACTCACGTCGCAGGTTCGAAGACCGGAAAAGTCGCCACTTTCCATGTAGTTGATAACGAGTTAATGTCAACATCCGAGCTTTACCAGAAACTGGTTCGATCCGGGAGTGCTCCTGGGGGGGCGAACAAGACATTCGAAGTACCTAATGGCAGGCCGAGTTCGAAGGGTTTTTCTCTAGTCTTACAGTTCGCATTGAGGTCGCTAGGCATGAAGTCCACTTTCAACGCTATCGGACGGCCCTTTGTTTTGGACGGCACCAAAATTCAGCGCGAACTTGGCTGGAAGCCCCAAAACATCCTTGATGCAGAATTACAACGAATTATGGCCGACCTCCCCCTTTTGGAGGACAGTTCAAAGGGATAAAAACCCTTACAATACGGCCTCAGCCAAAGCAGAAAAGAAAATTAACGCGATGCTCCCGCTTCCCACCAGCTTCAGGACGATCGTTGCCATCCTGCATGATGCCTTCTGGATCGTCGCATGCTGGGTGACTGCCTTCTGGTTTCGCCAGGGCCTTGAGCCGGCAACACTTTGGAGCACGGCGCGATCCACGGTGGGAATAGTCCTTCTCCTACAGCTTGCCTGCTTTTTTGGCTTCGGGCTTTATCGGGGCATCTGGCGCTACTCCAGTTTGACCGATCTTCGACGCATCGCGCTCGCGGTGGCCACGTCGGCTCTCGTCGTCCCGACCGCCTTGCTCATTTTGAATATAAGTACTGGCGTACCTAGGTTTATCTATCTCATCGACCCCCTTCTCTTGCTTCTGTTCATGTCCGCAGGCCGGATGATGTACCGCTGGTGGAAAGAAGAACGCCCACTTGCTCAAGTGATAGGTGCCGGAAAGCCCGTGCTGTTATTGGCCTCCAGCGAGGAGCAGCTACTCTCTATCGTGAACTCCTTTCGTCGTAGCCCCAATTGGCAGTTGGTGGGCATCATGGAAGAAAAGCTCGGCGCTCATGGTCGTGAGCTAGCGGGTGTACCGGTTTTGGGCGGGTGGCA
>JAYUOT010000498.1:0-8315 GCA_043760705.1 Betaproteobacteria bacterium | reverse complement strand
GAGTCTCGAGATTTTGAAGAATGATGGTATTCAATTGAGTGATGTGCTTGGCCTCAATGTAGTAGCGCTGCATCACCTCTTCCGAGACCCGTCGTTCGCTCTTCACGACCGCAGGGGAGTTATCGAAGCCCAACTGCTTTCCGACCTGCGCTTGCAAGTCGAACACCAATCGGTCTTCGCGGCGCCCGGCCACTTTATGCAAAACCCAGCGATAGGTTTTGAGAATACGATCCGCGCGTTTAAGTTCACCTAATTCTTCGCGAGTCATTAAATCGCTTTGAATCATGTCCTGCCAGTTGTCACCCAAGCCTGAGGCCCGTGAGATCCAAAGCAATATTTGTAAGTCGCGTAAACCGCCCGGACTTTCTTTAATGTTGGGCTCCAAGCTGTAGGGCGTATCTTCGAACTTGGCATGGCGTTGCTGAAGCTCGAGAAGCTTGGCGGAATAAAAAGGTTTGGGGTCGATCAAGCTCTTGAGCGCCTTGACAAGCTTAAACGCAAGGCTGCGCTGGCCATAAAGGAAGCGTCTTTCCAAAAGGGCCGTTTGAATACTGAAGTCGGCCTGAGCTTCGCTGACACACTCCTCCACAGTACGAACGCTATGGCCGATTTCTAGCCCGGTATCCCAGCAAAGGCCAATAAAGCGCTCCAACTTAGCGTCAAGGGTGTGGTCTATTTTGGGCAGGAGAATGAGCAGATCGACATCCGAGAACGGAAACAAGTCACCCCGTCCAAAACCACCCACGGCGAAGAGACCCGCTTGCGCTCCGAGTTCGGCCGTGTCCCAAAGGCGCTTTAAATGTTTTTCAGCCAAGCGACACATTTGCGCCAGATTGGCCTGAATCGAATTCGCAGAAAGACTTTCGAGCAAAGCCTTCTTGTCGAGCAGATATTGGCTTTGGCTCATTTATTTCAGAGAGGTCGATGACAAGAGATCACGAGGCTGTAGTGCTCACCACACCTGGAGGCGCAGGCGTTCCGACGGACTGAGTCAGTATTTCGTACCCGCTTTCAGTCACCAGAACGGTATGCTCCCATTGCGCCGAAAGACTGTGGTCCTTCGTAACAATGGTCCATCCGTCGGTTAGTTCCTTGATTTCCCGTCGACCGGCATTGATCATCGGTTCCACGGTAAAAATCATGCCGGCCACTAGTTTCTCGCCCGTGGCGGGTTTGCCGTAGTGAAGAATTTGGGGCTCTTCGTGAAATTTTTTGCCGATTCCGTGCCCACAAAATTCGCGGACAACAGAGTATCCTGATTTTTCTGCGTAGGTCTGGATGGCATGCCCGATGTCGCCAATGCTCGCGCCAGGGCGCACCTGAGCGATGCCCAGCCACATGCAGTCGTAGGTGATGTCGCACAGGCGCTTGGCGCCAATGGAAGCCTCACCCACCAAATACATGCGGCTGGTATCGCCGTGGTAACCGTCCTTGATGACGGTCACGTCAACATTCACAATGTCGCCTGTCTTGAGAATCTTCGGGCCTGGAATACCGTGACAAACCTGGTGATTGACCGAAGTACAACAAGAAGCAGGGTAGGGCGTATAACCCGGCGGCGCGTAGCCTAGTGTTGCCGGAATGGTTCCTTGCACGTTGACGGCATAGTCGTGAACCATCTTGTCAATCTGCCCCGTGGTCATGCCAGGGCGAATCTTTCCCTCAAGAAAATCCAGTACTTCGGAGGCCAGGCGGCCGGCCACCCGCATGCCCGCTATATCGGCGGCTGTCTTAATTGAAAATTTCATGCTAGAATTATAGGCTAACTTATTGAATTTGCTGTTCTTTGTGGGCGGCTTGTCGGTCTAGCGTCGACACAACTTGGTAGGTTAAATTCCGCGTCTGATCAAAAAGGGTCCGATTTCTGCTTTGAGAGTACTGAAGAGTACGAAGTCCAAAGCACGGTTATCGGGCAGATTCAGACGTTAGTCCCAACCCTTTTGGAGTTTTTATGTCAGTCACTATGCGTGAAATGCTCGAGGCCGGTGTTCATTTTGGTCACCAAACGCGCTTCTGGAACCCTAAGATGGCCCCGTATATCTACGGTCATCGCAACAAAATTCATATTATCAACCTCGAAAAAACCGTGGGTTTATTCAATGACGCCATGAGTTATTTGAACAAACTTTCGTCCAATCGGGGCACCGTACTGTTTGTCGGCACCAAGCGTCAGGCTCGTGAAATTATCGCGGAAGAAGCCGGGCGTGCAGGCATGCCTTATGTTGACCAGCGTTGGCTCGGCGGCATGCTCACCAACTTTAAAACGGTCAAGGCTTCTACCAAGCGCTTAAAAGATATGGAAGCGACCGCCTTGGAGGGGGGGGTTGAGCGCCTCTCAAAGAAAGAGGCTTTGCTGTTTCAGCGCGAAATCGTGAAGCTCACTAAGGCCATCGGTGGCATCAAGGACATGGGCGGATTGCCCGATGCATTGTTCGTGGTCGACGTCGGATATCACAAGATCGCGATTACCGAAGCCAAGAAGCTCGGTATCCCCGTGATCGCGGTCGTCGATACCAATCACAATCCGGAAGGCATTGATTACGTGATCCCAGGGAACGACGATTCCGGCAAAGCAGTGCGTTTGTACGCCCGTGCGGCTGCCGATGCGGTCTTGAACGGCCGCGCTGCTGCGCTCACTGAAGTGGCTAAAGTGGCCTCGGAAGCTGAATTCGTAGAAGTCAAGGAGTAAGGCATGGCTGAAATTACCGCAGGCATGGTCAAAGAGCTTCGGGAGAAAACCGATGCTCCAATGATGGAGTGCAAGAGAGCCTTGTCGGAAGCTGACGGCAATCTGGAAAAGGCCGAAGAAATTCTTCGCGTCAAGCTGGGTAGCAAGGCCTCGAAAGCTTCGTCGCGCTTGGCGGCCGAGGGCGTGGTAGCGATGTATACCTCAGCGGATGGCAAATTGGGGGCCATTATTGAGATGAACTCAGAGACTGATTTCGTCGCCAAAAACGACGACTTCATGGCGCTTGCCAAGGGTTGCGCCGAGCTGGCCGCCACCAAGAATCCGGCCGATGTCGCGGCTTTGTCCGCCCTGCCGATGGGTTCGGGTACGGTCGAATCTACGCGGGCAGCCTTGGTGGGTAAGATCGGTGAAAACATGTCCTTGCGCCGCTTTAAACGCTTTGAAGCCAAGGGCAAGCTAAGCACCTATATTCATGGCGGCTCCAAGATTGGTGTCATGCTGGATTTGGTCGGTGGCGATGATGCACTTGCACGCGATTTGGCCATGCATATTGCGGCCAGTAAGCCCAAGGCCTTGTCCAGGGACGGCGTTGCCGCCGAGGACATCGAAAAAGAGCGCTCGGTCGCGGTCGCCAAGGCGGCCGAGTCTGGCAAGCCTCCAGAGATCGTTGCGAAAATGGTCGAGGGCAGTATTGCCAAGTTCCTCAAGGAAGTGACGCTTTTAGGGCAGACTTTCGTGAAAGACGACAAATTAACGGTAGAACAACTACTCAAGCAGCAGAAAGCCTCGATTGACAGTTTCGCACTCTTTATCGTGGGTGAGGGCATCGAAAAGAAGGTGAATGACTTCGCCGCTGAAGTGGCCGCTCAGGCCGCCGCAGCTCGCGGGTAGTTCTCAGGCAAGAGGCTTCACGGAATCTGCGCCATGGGTGCATAATGATGGCCTCCCCCTGACCCGGGGAGGCTTTGTTTTATCTAGGAGGTTGTTTGACTTCGGTTCCTTATCGACGCGTACTGCTTAAGCTCTCAGGCGAAGCCTTGATGGGCGAAGATTCTTACGGAATTAACCGAGCCACGATCGGTTCCATGGTGGCTGAAATTACCCAGGTCGTTCGCAGCGGCACCGAGCTGGCGATTGTCATCGGTGGCGGCAATATCTTTCGCGGTGTTGCCGGTGGTGCTTCGGGCATGGATCGCGCCACGGCTGACTACATGGGGATGTTGGCGACCGTCATGAACGCTTTAGCCTTGCAAGATGCCTTGCGACAGGTGGGTGTGTCCGCTCGTGTGCAATCGGCGCTTAAAATCGAGCAGGTCGTGGAGCCCTACATCCGACCCAAGGCCTTGCGCTACCTGGAGGAAGGTAAGGTCGTGATTTTTGCTGCTGGAACCGGTAATCCGTTTTTCACAACAGATACCGCAGCAGCACTTCGTGGCGCGGAGATTGGCGCGCAAATTGTACTCAAAGCGACCAAAGTTGACGGCATTTATACTGCGGACCCCAAGAAAGATCCGAAGGCTACGCGTTACGACACCATTACCTTCGATGAATGCATCTCAAAAAATCTGCAAGTCATGGATGCAACGGCTTTTGCCCTGTGCCGTGATCAAAAACTACCCATTAAAGTGTTCTCAATCTTTAAAAGTGGAGCACTTGCCCGAGTGATCGGTGGTGACTCCGAGGGCACGCTTGTTCATCTCTAGAGACTTATGTCATGACCCTCGCTGACATCAAAAAAACATCCGACGATAAGATGCAACGCTCGATGGAGTCGTTGAAAACCAACCTGGCCAAGATTCGTACTGGGCGCGCTTCGCCAGCGATTTTGGATCACATCATGGTCGACTATTACGGCAGCATGGTGTCGATCAATCAGGTCGCCAACATCACGCTTCTGGACGCACGCACGATCGGCGTGGCGGTTTGGGAAAAGAAAATGGCCAATGCAGTGGATCGCGCCATTCGAGAGTCCGATCTGGGACTGAATCCTTCGTCCATGGGTGAAGTCATCCGCGTACCGATGCCTCCCCTTTCAGAAGAAAGACGTAAAGAAATGGCCAAGCTGGTCAAGGGTGAGGGTGAGCAGACCAAGGTGGCGGTGCGAAATCTGCGCCGCGATGCCAACGAAAGCTTCAAGAAGCTCCTGAAGGACAAGGCAATCTCAGAAGATGATGATCGCCGTGCTCAAGATGAGATTCAAAAATTGACTGACCGCTATATTGCAGAAATCGACAAAGTCTTGCTGGCCAAAGAGCAAGAAATCTTGACGATTTAGATTCACGCCCCGCACCCCAAGCACTTTTAGCAAAGCGCCCGTATGAATCCTAGCTCGACGCAGCAGATTCCCGAGTCACAGACGGTTCCAAAACATGTCGCGGTGATCATGGACGGCAATGGACGCTGGGCCAAGAGGCGTTTGTTGCCCAGGGTAGCAGGCCATGCCAAAGGTGTAGATGCCGTCCGTTCGACGGTAGAAGCCTGTGCTCGGCGTGGCGTTGAATGCTTAACTCTTTTTGCATTCAGTTCTGAAAATTGGCGACGTCCCATCGACGAAGTGTCTGTTCTCATGAGGCTCTTTCTGACAGCGCTAGAAAAGGAGGTCAGCTCGCTACGCAAGAATGGAATTCGCCTCAAAGTGATTGGCGACCTGAATGCGTTTGACCCGAAGTTGCAATCCATGATCGCTTCCGCCGAGGCGGACACTGCACGCTGCAAAGGGATGACTCTAGTCATCGCGGCCAACTACGGCGGACGCTGGGATATTTTGAATGCCACCCGCAAAATGCTGGCGGCGCAGCCGAATTTAGCGGCCAACCCGGAACTGATTTCCGAAAACGACCTTTCGCCCTACCTGGCCTTGGCCGACCAAGCTGAACCGGATCTATTTATTCGTACCGGTGGTGAGCGCCGGGTCAGTAACTTCATGTTATGGCAATTGGCCTATACCGAGTTTTATTTCACCGATTGTTTCTGGCCTGACTTTAATGCTGAGGAGCTTGGCAAAGCCTTTGAGTCCTTTGCCCAGCGCGAACGGCGCTACGGTCGGACCAGTGACCAACTGAAAGCGCCTAAGACCCCGGCGAACAGCCTTGCTTAAACAAAGAGTTATTACCGCTTTGTTTTTGTTGGCCTTGATAGCGCCGGCAATTCTGATCCCCAACCCCTGGTCCTGGCCTCTTCTTTCCCTAGCATTTTGTGGTGCCGCTGGTTGGGAGTGGGCACTCATGGTGGGCACTAAAAAAACCGCCATTCGCAGCGCAATATTGTTAGTCCTCACAGGACTTTGTGTCCTGACCTTGAACGCTGCACATCAGCTTCAACTCAGCCTGCTACTGGCCTCGATAGCCAGCGTCTTTTGGTTTTTGTTCGCGCCGTTGCGCTTGAAGGCCTTAAATGCTCAGTCTGGATCCTGGCCTTTGGCCGTGATTTTGATTTTTGCGGCATGGCTTGCTCTTGTGCAAATTCACCGGATTAGCGCCACCGCACTACTCGTGGCGATGGCGATTGTTTGGGTCGCGGATATTGGTGCCTATTTCGTGGGCCGTGCCGTCGGACGGCGCAAGCTTGCACCTAAAATTAGTCCTGGCAAAAGTTGGGAAGGGGTCTGGGGCGGCATTTTTTTTGTGGTGGTCGCAGGGCTGCTCTCAGCCGCTGCGCCTAGCTTGGCCACGGCGCTTCCGGCACGCTTGGTTAGCCAACTTGGACCCGTGATCGCTGCGGTCGTTTTAGCGCTGCTAGCGGCCTATTCCGTCATTGGGGATTTGCATGAATCGCTACTCAAACGGCAAGCCAATATCAAGGACAGCAGTAACTTACTCCCGGGCCACGGCGGCGTGTTGGATCGCATTGACGCACTTCTGCCGACCATGCCCGCAGCGTACTTGCTCCACCAGGTGCTTGAGCATGGCTTTGCGCTTTAAAGTGTCAGAGATAGGCCCGCTTTGAATGATTTTGACCCTCACGTTCGGAACTCTGCTGTAGGCATGCAGACACTCAGTATTCTCGGTGCGACCGGATCGATTGGTCAGTCGACCTTGGATGTCGTACGACGCCATCCCACGCGTTTCCGTGTGCATGCCCTGAGTGGTCAGTCTCGCATCGAGCAACTCGCCAAGGACTGCGCAGAGTTTCGTCCGCGCTTTGCCGTCTTGCCCGACGAGCAGAACCTCAAAGTATTGCAGGCTGCCTTGGCAAAGCACGACGCTTGCGCCACCGAAATTCTCGTCGGCCCCGAAGCTCTGGACAGGGTGTCGGTCGATGCAAAGGTTGACGCAGTCATGGCGGCCATTGTCGGGGCGGCGGGCCTGTTACCGAGTTTGGCAGCGGCTCGCGCTGGCAAGAAGGTTTTGCTGGCCAATAAAGAAGCCTTGGTGATGTCCGGCGATTTGTTTATGCAGGTGTGCAGGACCAGTGGAGCCAGCGTTTTGCCGATTGATTCCGAGCATAATGCCGTTTTTCAGTGTTTGCCACAGGGCCGGGTGGATGCCGGGGTTTCCCACATTACCTTGACCGCGTCCGGCGGGCCGTTTCGTCGGAGAGATCCGCTGACCCTGGCTTCGGTCACGCCCGCAGAGGCGGTGGCTCATCCGAACTGGGCGATGGGACGAAAGATTTCTGTTGATTCCGCGACGATGATGAACAAGGGCTTAGAATTGATCGAAGCCCATTACTTGTTTGGAGTCCCCATGTCTGCTTTGGAGGTAGTGATTCATCCTCAGAGTGTGATTCATTCCTTGGTGACTTACCGTGATGGCTCGACCCTGGCGCAGCTAGGCCACCCCGATATGCGTACACCCATCGCGCATGCACTAGCCTATCCTGAGAGAATTGAGAGTGGTGTCAGGCCTTTGTCTCTTGTGGATATCGCTAAACTCGATTTCGAGGCTGCCGATCTGGAGCGTTTTCCATGCTTAGCTTTGGCCTTTGAGGCCTTGAGAAAAGCTGGCGCAGCGCCAAATATCATGAATGCCGCCAATGAAGTTGCCGTTGAGGCCTTTTTGAAAGGCGAAATTGGCTTTCATCGCATTGCTGCAGTATGTGGCGAGGTATTGGCGCAGAGCAACCTGGACGAGGTCGCTGATTCGATTGAAAAGGTTCTTTATATTGATGCGAACGCAAGAAAAGTCGCAGCCAACATGGTGACTAAGTACTTAAGCTAAGTGGATCAGCTTAGCCCCGCCGGTGAGCCGTTTTGCTCACGGTTGATCCGCTAAGCTTGACCAGGAAAATTAACGGAACGACTGATGCAAACCCTATTCGCCTTTTTGGCTGCTTTAACACTTTTGGTTTTTGTGCATGAACTCGGGCACTACCTAGTCGCAATCTGGTGCGACGTCAAGGTACTCAAGTTCTCGATTGGATTCGGCAAGCCCCTCGTGAGTAAAAAATGGGGTAAAGATCAGACTGAATGGACCCTCGCCATGATTCCGCTCGGGGGCTTCGTCAAGATGCTTGATGAGCGGGAGCAGGAGACCACGAGCATTTCCGCTCAAGATCTGCCGCGCGCTTTCTCACAGAAGACCTTACTTCAGCGCTCGCTCATTGTCGTCGCGGGCCCAGTCGCTAACCTCTTATTGGCGATTTTTCTCTATGCGATGATGGGCTGGATCGGCATCGAAGAAGCGGC
>JAYUOT010000497.1:0-8336 GCA_043760705.1 Betaproteobacteria bacterium | reverse complement strand
TCCGACTCAAAGCGCGGGTTATAATTTCTAAGCTGCCTGTCCGGCAGTGAACTCAAAATATATCGCGCTCGATGAAAACAGATTTTTCTAAGCTGCCTGTCCGGCAGTGAACTAGGCGATAAATACCGTATCGCCTTGATTTCATAAAACAATGTGGTTCGGCATTAACTTCGACCCTAAATTTTCTGGCCTCGCTAACATCTTGATTTTATTAAATTTTCTGCACAAGTCAAAATTTAGGGTCAGCTCTCCCTAGAACCACGGTACCGTAGCCGATTCGCTAAGGCCAAAGGTATTAAAAGCACCACTCTCCTTTTCCGCGATGGCTTGCTTAATGAACAGTCGGAAAGATTGGCCCGTACTCGCGCTACGCAACTGAATCCAAGGTAGTTCCAGACGTTGCGCAATTCCATCAGGAATGCGTCTCATGGCCTCCTTTTCGTCAATACTTTGTCGCTTCATCAATCGACGCCTTAATCTGGCCGCGTTGCTTTTCGCCTGCACCCTGCGCACAGCGCAATACTTAACATCAGCTGGTATCGCGGCGACGTTAGAGCACTTCGAATAGCCTCTGAGGGCACCAAGCCAACTGCCGTCTTTAAAGCTTTCAAGTTTTCCCTTTTCACCGTGCAGGCGAAGTACCGCGCCAAGGCCAAATTGCCCTGTCGCCGCTTGCGGAAAACTTACCGCCACCTGCCCGGGCTTGGCATCGCAAACCAGTGCGATGTGAAGCTTGCCAAACAGCGTGTTCAACAAATGAGCTGTTTCAATCTCAGGGTCCGGCAAAATCGTAATGTCAAAGTAGTAATCCATGCGATCACTCCTTATCAGCATCACCAAACACGCCGCCGCGAATGAGGATGCTCATCACAAACTGCTGCTGTTCAATGGTCGGGACTTTGTCCTTTACTACCCAGCCGTCAAACAGATTGTAAAAATCCATTTTCTCTAAGGGCTGACGATAGGCCTTGCCCTGGGTGGTCACGGATCCATATGGCTCGGCCGCAATGGGTCCGAGCTGATCAGCACCCGTGTACCAAGTATCGACGCATCGAATCGCATTGCTGAGTTTTTGCGAATGCATCGCCGCCACCCCGTGGATGTCATAGAGCGTTTTACTCTTCTTGTCCTGTGCATTCTCTTTGTCAAGAATGAGCTCTTGAGATGGAAAAACTTCTTGCCCCGCGCCCAGCCTAACAAACGCTGACACATGCAACAAAGTATATTGCTTACCCATAAGGCCGAGTTCAATAATCTTGGCTAACGCGCCGATCTCTTGCCCCTCTTTTCCCAGCTCTGCGAAGGACCTTAGGTTATCGATAGGGTCGAGCGCATCAAAATTCCAAATTTTGATTGCATGTCCATCAACCAGATGAGACACGACGACCTCGACACACTCCGCTCCTACCCGATTACGCCAAAGGAATCGTCCGTTCGCGAGATTTTGAGCATATCGCGAAGACAAAACTGAAAAGGTTTGGTCTTTAACAAAAGTGTCGACAACTGCGTTCAGCTTCGCCCGATAGTCGGCGTTGTTACAAGCGGACGGCTGTCCCGCCCCCCCGAGAACTCGAATTGTAAAGGACACTTTGAGCGTGTCGGCCGTTGCGGGAAGCGCCGCAACATCAACCGTTTGAAGATTTGGGCTCTCGATCTTGGCATCCAATTTTGTTGGGTCTTGATCCTTAGCTTTCATGCGATTTGAGATCGTTCCGCGAACGGACTTCGCGCGTACAGGTACGGCGGCCCATCCACCTGTGTTCGTCCGATCAGCCCATTGCCCCGATGAAAAGAGTGCATCGGAGACGTCAAGTTTTCGCTCGAAAGCGAGTACGGATGCCGTTTTGAGTTCTGCTTTAGTAGCCATTTGAATTCCCTTAAATTTAATACGATAATTTTTAAAAACTAGTTCGCCGAGGACTGGGCTGGTTTCGGATATCGGTTTCGGCAAAGATAGAGGCCAGACGCCGTAGGTTTCTCCACCTGCCACAACATCTCGTCGTGGCCTCGGATTCGATGAGGACTGATCCATTGCCCAATGCTGTAGATGCTCTCCACAAACCGAAAAGGTACTGTTCTATCTCGTGCATTGGCCACGCGCCCCGGAGGATGTAATTCGCCAAGGGCGCTATATCCAATCGGGATCGGGACGAGCCAACCATTTCTGGGTTCAATCGCCCAATCAGCCTTAGATTCGCCTGAGGCTTGCAGAGGTGTCACCAAAGCGTCAGGCGCGACTGTCGAACGAAATGTGCGACCGCCTAAACGAATGAAACGGTGAAGCATCTCTCGCGAATCGTCCGGGGAATCGTCGTCTGACTCGGTGCCTAAAAGATCATTGCGCATCACCAGCGTGAAGCCAGGCAACAGGTTGAGCTTCGCGCGTCGCCATTCCTTTTCCCAATTGAGACTTGCGAGCCTGAGCAACTTGGGCCGTGCATTATGCCGACTCTCGCCTCCCGGCGGACGAACACTTCCCCCCGCGATTCTTTGAGCGAAAACTTGTTGCAATACCTCATTTGCCAACCCTTGCTCACGCGTCTCGTCCAAATATTTGGAGTCGTCGTATTGAATTGCAAACACAATTGAAACTTCCATGTGAGCTCGACCTTCCTCGACGATTCCGAGTGTCTCGCCATCCTTGCCAACCGGGTTACGGGTAAGGTTAAACGTCGTTAGAAATCGCCCGCGATTGACCAGAGGTTGAAAGTCATGACAAACCACACCAAAGCGTTTGAAGCGAATACCTTTTTCCGGGCCAAGTCGTCGCTCTAGAGCGGTCATCAATCCGGCGAAGGAAGTCACCGACGGGAAACCCCACGTTAACGGTGCGCTGATGCAATTCACGTTTTGCACGCGAATTCGCGGAAGAATAATGAGCGCATTTTCAGAGGAGTGCATCGGTGTCCTCCTCATTCCAATCAAGAAGTTCAGAGGCAATTCTCTTACGCAATTCCCGAGACCATTGAAACGCTTCGTCGCCGCCCACCGGAAAGTTGCGAGCTTGTAAGCGGGCATTAAACCAATTCGCAAAACCTTCACAAATTTGCTTAGGAACGTCTCTTGGAATGGGTTGCCCGCTCGCTAGTAGCGCCTTACATGCGGCTTCGGCATCAAGCCAAATTCTCTCGGCGATATCGAGTTCACAGCCAGGGTCATTTGTCCATCCAGGAGGTAGCTGTCGCAAATCCCCAGTGAATTCAAAAAAAACATCAATCAATCCAGTGACAAAGCCCGCCATTTTTTCGCGCGTAGAAAAATTTTCCGCCGGATTGCTTTTCAGGAAGGAAACGACAGCAAACATAAGCCGCCTGACCTCTTTGCGTCGCCCGAACGCTCGGAACAAGGTGTCGTAACCTTTAAGTGGCGAGATCTCGCGCGACCTCCAAACCGGCGGTAAAGACGGGAGCAATAAGTTTTGGCCCCGACGCTCACTGTTCAACTGAGAAATGTTTTGCGGCTTGGTTCCGCCCAATTTTTGCATCGCTAGGTGTGGGTAGTCGTGCAATGGCTTTGAGTGAGCCAATTTGCCTCTTCGTGCTTCCCGAGCGGCCTTCGCGGTCTCGCCAAAGCGATCTTCCTGTAACACCCGATAGACTTCATGGGCCAAAGAAGTTGGATGCAACGGTGACACGAGGTGAAAGAAATTGTCGTTGTGCACATCATCATCGCTTGGCCAAAAAACTTGTTTTGCCAAGGTATGCGATGCTAGACGATCAGCCGGTTCGGTGAGCGACGCAAATCCCCTCATCCACTTTTCGCCGACCTCGGAACTGTCACTAAGCGCTTGAGAAAGGCTGGGCGCTTGACTTGCCGCCATCTCTAGCAATGACGTGCCGTTAACCTGATGCTGCAACAACTTATAAACATCAAGCGCCGCAGCATTGCCGACAACATCTAGGTCGAAAATTTCACCTAGAGACTTGCTCCCGACAAACTCGTGTTGCGGAAGTGCTGACGGTGGGGCGTAGCAGTTGGTGCCCTTCGCATCCGGGTGAATGGGTTTGAGTGAGTGCGTAACAGCCTTGAGTTGAGAAGCCCGATTTGCTGCGTCGGCTAACCATGCGCTAGGGCTGTATTGCTCAACAAGGGATTGCCGCGACGGATCGTCGGCCTTGAGCTTTTCAAGCTTATCGTCCAAGCGCTTTTTAATAAACGCATGGATAACGGCTCGAATCTCAAGAGGTTCCGCGACCTGATTCAAAAGACTCTCTGTCATGTGGAAATTCCTAACGAATTTGTACACAGGCGATGACTGTGAGAAACTCCCCGCAGGAAAATCCTGCGGGGAGTGTGCGTAGGTGGGTTTTTAGGCCACGCCAATCTAGGCATCTAGGACAAGCAAGCGCTACTCACCAATTTCTCCTTTTCTCGTCATTTACCTTTGACGATAAGGTTCGGACTGCAACCGAAGGGTTTCCAGAACAGAAGAGCCGACGCCGCAAACGTCGGTTTCTTCACCGAATAAAATATTTTACCATTCTAATTTAAATTTCAGGTATACGGATTTTGATTTTGATTCTGGAGTATGACATACTCGTAGCACTGCTGACAAAGCAGCTTAGAAAATTCTCACTTCCACTTCAGGTGAGTGCCTCTTTAACTGCCGGATAGGCAGTGATTACTTTTTGGCCAACACACGATCACGGAGTTCACTTACCATCGCCTTTCTGACTTACGCGGGGAATGAAAATCACTATGCGACCCGTCCAGGCGTCCCGCTGCGCTCCTTGACCAAATAGTCCATAGCGTCGCCCGCTCGACATAAGCCAAGCCTTACGAATCGATATCTTGAAAAACATAGCCTTTGGAACTATAATCAGATTCGGATGGGTAAATCCTGAGCAACCTGCGACGCCTTCTGGGTATCGTAAGCGCGGTATAAACGCGTCAGAGTCAGGGGCCATCCGATCTATATCGAGGCCTCGGCGTACCGGGGCCTTTTCTTTTGGAAATCATTGATGGCTTCAGCAATCATCTTTCTCGATGAAAGTGGTGATTTGGGGTGGACTTTTTCAAAGCCATATCGACACGGCGGCTCAAGCCGCCATTTGACTATCTCTGCGCTAATCGTATCGCCAGAGAACAAAGCCTATCCGAAACGGGTTGTGAGGGATCTCTACACAAAGTACAGCTGGCCTACTTCAAAAGAAATGAAGTGGACCGACATGGATCGACAACAGCGAGTGGAGTTTTCAACGTCCGCGAAGGCGATGTGCCTCAAAAGGCCCGATATTGGAATTTCTTCAATAGTCGTCAAGAAAGAAAATGTATTAGCGCATGTAACGAAAGACGCAAATAAGCTTTACAACTACATGATCAAATTATTGCTTCTTGACCTGATGGCTGCATATGATGTGGTAACGCTGGTTCCAGACCCAAGGTCGATCAAAGTTCAGAGCGGCAACAGCCTCCATGATTACCTTCAAACGGAACTCTGGTTTAGCAAGAAGTCAATCACCAATCTCATTACTTCACCATTAGACAGCAAGGTAAGTCAAGGACTTCAATTTGTAGATATGGTCGCTGGAATCGTGCAAGCAAGATTCGAAGACAATGAGAACGTTATGTATCAAAATCTTGCGCCTCACATGAAGACCATAAAACTATTTTTCTAGCGGTTACTTTTTTGTTGAAAACCCTAGCGCGGGATGCGAGTCCCAACCCTTTTCTGCCGCACGCAATGAAAGGGTCCCAAATCGCCGCGCAGCCCACTCAGGCTTCTCATCGCGCTCATCGGCCAGTTCGGCGATCAAATTCAGATAGTCGCTAGCGCACCACGGGCGTACTTGTGCATTGGTTAAAAGATCAGCGCCAACGCGATGGTTTTTATGCTCTTCATTAACATCGACAAAATCGCGCCCTCGTCCTTGGCGAACGCCCATCCTTTGAATAAGTTCGAAATTCAATCCGTCTTCATCAGGCCGCAGATACAAATCGAGACGTTTGCCGTCTTCTTTGCGGAAAGGTTTATAGCGTTGCATGAGTGCCGTCAGTTGTACATAGGCACTGCGCCTCCACCAGTCGCTCGCATTGACTTGGTTAGGATCAAACTGCATCAATTGGCTCAGCCGGAAGTGCTCTAAGTCAACCAAGCTCTCTGTTGGCTTCAGTTGCTCAAACGAATTGGCACGAACCCGAGGGATTGAGTTGATAGTTCCAGTCAAGCTGGATGCGAGCAAAGCCTTTAGATTAGCATTCTTAAAGCGAAGATTTTCCGTCTCAAATCCCGGTTTGCAATAACTCGCCACCCCAGGCGATTTCATGTGCCGAACGTTATGCTCGAACAGTACAATATTTGGCTGACTAATTGCAACACTTCGATGCCTTCGAACCCGGCCAGCAAGCTGAATAATCGAACGCATTGAACTGGGTTCCACCACTGCCCAGTCGTAATCGTGGTCCCGGCCAACTTCGCTGACAGGCGATCCGAGAACGACGAAAACATGATCAGCATAGGTCGGGTCCAATTCATCAACGACGACACTGTCTGCCAATGTAGCTTCCAGGTCCTTGCGACGGTCAAGAACGCGATCCAACTGCTTTTCGATATCGGAGCGAACAACCAAAGGAAATTGGGAGTGATAAACGCAAAGATGAATACAAATGTTCTCCGGTAACTTTAGTCGGTAGATCGCTTGCGCCACTTCGAACAACGGGCCAATATTGGCCATACGAATCAAACCAAAACTTACCCTCGCACCCGTTACGGGCGCAATCAAATGATGGCGTGAGTGAAGCGTACTCGCAGCCTCAATGGCTTGCTGAGCAAACGCGGAGCTAACCCCGGATTTGTTGGCCGCACTGATGGGCCAAATCTCGAACTTTCTTCTCACGGGCTCCTTGAGCAATGAAACCACCCGCTGCTCAACAAATTGTGTATGCGCTGCTTCAAATTTTTCGACATCGGGGCAACTTGAATGGCTTGCAGAAAATTCGTCTACCCACATACAACAAATTGTTGGGCCGACGGTTTCGCGAGCGCCGTCCATTGAATTATTTTTTATGTAGTAGCGCCGTCCTTCGCGATACGCTTCAAACAGGCCCTGCACCAGGGCCGGAGGGAGCGTTGCCGACGAAAGTAGCACCCGCGCACCAAGCAAGCCCGCCCAATTCACGAGTCGCGCAAGCGCTGGCAAATCATCAAGATCGAAGTCATCGGGTTCGTCCAACACTAAGTCGCCAGAAAGCAGGCGAAGCATTGGCGCAATCTGCCTACCTCCGCGCTCTGACTCGGTTGCTGGTATTAAATGATCCACAGTACAAACCAGTATGGGCGCGACTAAAAGCGCCTTGACCTGCGGGTTCCTCAAAGCCTTACTTAGAAGCGGGCTAGCTTCAAGATTCCCGTCAAAGAGTACATGGCTGGTTTCGTCCAACAGTTCCACATTGGAGGCTGAACCGGTGTTTTCGGCTTCGTTCAAACTGCGTTCGAACAGCTCACGACTAGCCAAATTACCGACTCTTATCGCAAGGTCATCTTCGTCCAGATTCAATTGTTTCTGAAATGCTCTGCCTGTCTGTAGGGTCAAGGTACGAAGGCCAATTGCGAATGCACATCTCATGCCCTTTTCCGGGTCGCTCAAAGCATACATAATTCGAGCGTTGGCCAAGGTTTTTCCGCAACCGGTGGAGGCCATATTCACGATGAACGCACCCTCCTCATGGCTACGCCGCCGCAATCCTTCCGCCAGCTCGAAGGCTTTGTTTTGCCATCGGAACTGCGGTGCCGAGGCTCTTTTTTGCATGCCCTTATGCCTGGCAATTCTCGGCAAATCTTGGGCAATTGAAGGAAGCGCCCAAACAATTTGTTGGGCATGCTTTGCCACTCCAAGCAAATGCTCTTCAAGCCCCTGATTAAGCTTACCCGCGTGGGTATTTGCAAAAAGACCAGTTTGCGCCTCAAGCACCGTTCTCTCGGGATCCATAGTGCCCAGTTGATTCGAATTCAAACTCGAATAGTGGTGATCCGCCAGCATTAAGCTCATGCGACTTAAATGCATCACAAAAGGATCGGAAAGCGGTTCTATCGGGACGCTATTTTGCGATAGATATTTCAAAATTTGTCGCCCGTATTTAGCCGCCGACTTACGCCAGATGGGATGGCTCATTGGCAGGCCAGCCTTGAACTTCCAATAGGTCGCTTTAGTCTTAGCGCTATCGGACGGCTTCGCACCATTCCAGCTCGCGCTAAATAAATCTGGCCATTGAGTTAACACTGTTTTTCGACCGTCAGCCGCCTTTTCATCCATCGGCAGGCGGTGGTGGCTTACGACTAGCCAAGCGACCGCCATGGCGAGCGGGTACTTATCTAAGGATTTGAGCGGTAAATCCTC
>JAYUOT010000496.1:0-8337 GCA_043760705.1 Betaproteobacteria bacterium | reverse complement strand
CGCCGGTCTACTATCGGCCAAGGCCCTATGACCCGCCCGTGCTTGTAGCGCCTGGCCCCGTCTACCGTGCGCCTCAGGCAGTCGTGTACGCACCGCCCCTGGTCGTGGTGCAACCTGGCTGGGGACGTGGCCATCACCATCAAGGGGGTGATCATGACCGTGGTTTCCACGCGGGTCAGAACCAAGGTTATGGAACTGATCGTGGTCACGGCAACCCGTACCGGTATTAATTGGCTTCCCTCAGGCGTCCCGGATGCTTGAGGGACTTCGTGTCTTGGCGCAGAAAGCTTGGCGAGAGCACTTTAAAGTTTTGATTTTTTAGTGAGTTTTGGTTTTTTAAATCTATTGTCCTCGCTCCATCTTCGAGTCTCGCGATTTAGGGGTTAAAGAAGCCACTCAGGGGCGCGTGGGGTCCTTGTCATTTGCTCGGCTTGTGGCACGGATGGATCGAGCCCACCCCATCTTCATGGCGTGACCTTTCAGCGGGTGTACGCCCTAAAGGGTTGGATCGAGTTTGAATACGAAAGACAGAACAAGGCAAGGTCCGTTTGGAAGAGGGCTCCTGTGTCTATCAGCGACCTGAGATTCGCCACCGCGAAATAGCTCCCAGTGCAGACATTAATAGGCTTGAAATTGTGCTTCTCGCCGATTTCAAGACGGAGGAAGTCGCATTAGTTGATCTTTAGTTGATCTTTAGTTGATCTTTAGGGGGTCGCAGATCACCAATTTACAAGCAATGTTTTCTCGTCCGCGATGATTTTCTAGGTTACAGGGTCGAGTTTTTGGATATCATTACGGAAATGATTAAATATTGCCCAGTTTGCCGCGAAGACAACCTTTCAAACGCTCGATTCTGTTCGAGCTGCGGGTCTGTGATTGCTCACATCGAACCAAGTTTTTCTGGTTATGGAACCAGTGAGTCGAAAGATGAGGCCAAAGATGATGCGTCCTCGCCGAGCGCAGCGCCGGTTCATGTCCTGACCCCGAACACAAATTCTGAGTTGGTCGATCGGTTGGTCGCCCTAGCCGAGGCGCCGAAGCTATCCGACCCGCAACGACCGACCCATAAACTTTTTCGCAGCCCGGTTGCCGTGGCCAGCCTGGCTGGGTTCACAGTCATCGCGCTGACTGCAAGTCTGGCTTGGATTGTGCATGGTCAGCGACCCTTTGGGACGGGTCCGTCAAACAAGAATCCCGTGAGCGTGGAAGAATCGCAAGCGACTAAGCGGGCCGGTAAAGCCGGCGCGTCAGGGGCTCCCGAATTGATGGCCGTGACGCCCAGGGTGAGCCCGGCGGAGATTCCGGCATCTTCGCCCTTAATGGGTGCGCCGCCTGCGCTTTCGCCGCCCGTGCCTTCGCCGGTCCTGCTTGCACCGACCCAAGCCGCTTCAATCGCATCTTCTCCGTCCGTAGCAGCGCCGCCGGTGCTTTCGCCGCCGACCGTGGCACAACCTACGCCTACCCTTGCGCCCCAGGCGATCCCGCCAAAACCTCGCGCGGAACGTCGCCACTCTATTGCAGAGCCTAGCGCGAAAACACAACAATTAACGGCCCAAGCGGAGCCTAAGGCGAATTTGAAAAAGCCTGTCGCCGACAAGAACTCATCGAAAGAAGTAAAGGCGAAGGAGCAATTAGTTCAGGAGCAAGCGCTCCAAGAGCGAAGACGCCAAGTGGTCAAAGCAAGCACGGCCACCTCTCCGCCCCCAAAGGCTGAGCTCGCCAAGGCGCAGCCCTTGCCCCAAGCCCTAGGGTCCGAACCTTCACACCGTTCTCAAAACTCGGAGGTCGCGAAGCCGATGGCACGCGCTGAACCGCAGTTGAGCGCGCCTTCGGTAAAACAGGCATCGGCTACCGAGGCCAAAACCCGCGACCTTAAAGGGAATGTCGAAGCGCTATGTTCCGAGCGCTCAAACTTTCTGTCGCGCGGTTATTGCCAGACTCAATACTGTGCCGAGCCGCATCGTAAGAACGATCCTACCTGTCAGCGGCTACGTCAATACGAAACGGCGCGCCAATCATCCGTCAATTACTAGTGCGACTCACCGCACTAGCCTTATCCCCTGCTTAGGGAATCCTGGGTCATCATTTCCGACAGAGTCTCGCAAGCGAAGGCTTGCACGCTTTTACTTGACCAAAGAAAAACCTGACGCGCATACTTGTTTCGATGAACCTCTACCGTCAAGGAAACTGCTATGAAGACCTTCAAATGGATGCACTGGCTGGCCGGGATCGGCCTTTTTGCAGTGGGTGTTGCCACTGGTTTGGTCGCCCAAACATTGAACGATTCTGCGCAGCGCGTGGAACAAAAGCGGGCCGACCTGAGTGGGGCGCCCGGCATGGAAGTGATTGTTTCGACCAGTGAGTACAAGACCGGCGAGGCGATCGATCTCCACATCCACCACGGCATTGAGGCCGCCTATGTGGTGCAGGGCGCTTCGGTACAGTCGCCAGGCAAAGACCCAATGCCCTTGCCGACTGGGGCTTCGCTTCTGAATTTGCGCGACGTAAAACACGGTGGCTTTAAGGTCGTGAGCGACACACCCTTGAAATTATTTACGGTGCACATTGTTGATAAAGGCAAGCCTCTTTACGACTATGGAAAGTGAAAGACCTGACTCGCCGCCAAGCCCGCTGGTGCGATACTTCTCGCGAGGCGGCTGACTTGTAGTGTCGCCGAAAAGGAACTTTCGGTGGCAAAAAATTCGCTAAGAAAATCGAGTTTGGCTGGGACGCACTTGGTCATGTCAGGCTGGGTCAAGGAACGGGCCGAGGCCACTTGACGATGGTGTTTCTTGACCGCTTGAATCCTTCAAACTCCTAAAAAGTATCGTGATGAAGAACCCGGGTCTGGTAAGAATGGTGGTGATGTTAGTCGCAAGTTGGGCGGCGATGCCAGTGTGGGCAGACTTCCCGGATCGCCCCATCAAAATAGTCGTACCCTATCCTCCCGGAGGCACCACCGATTTATTAGCACGAGCTTTAGCCCCTCGCCTCGCGGACAGGCTTCGACAGCCCGTGGTCATTGAAAACCGTGCGGGCGCAGGCGGGGTCATTGGTTCCTCGGCGGTGTCTAAATCACCCGCCGACGGCTACACCTTGGTGTTCGGCACGATTGCCTCGCACGGCATTTTGCCGGTGATGCAAAAGCCTGCACCCTACGATGCTTTAAAAGATTTCGTGCCTGTGACCTTAGTGGCGCTGACCCCAAATGTTTTAGTGGCGAACATAAATACCCCCTTCCGCTCAGTGACTGAGTTGCTGAGCAGCGCGAGAGCAAAGCCCGGCACGATTAATTTTGGATCTACCAGTCAAGGAGGCTCACCCCACATGAGTGGTGAGCTCATGAAATCCATGAGCCAGATCGATATTGTGCATGTGCCCTATAAAGGGGGTGGACCGATGTTGATCGACCTGATGGGGGGGCAAATTCAAATCGGTTTTGATAACCTACCTTCATCCATCCATCAGATTCGGGCTGGCAAGATTCGTGCTCTTGCAGTGACCACGGCCAAACGTTGGCCGAGCGCACCAGAGATTCCAACCCTCGCGGAAGCCGGCGTGCCTGGCTATGAGTCCTCGGCCTGGTTCGGCGTGCTTGCACCGGCCGCCACTCCGAAGGCGATTACCGAACTTTTGCAACGGCATATCACGGCCATTTTGCGTCAACCCGACGTTGAGAAACTGTTCTTAGAGCAGGGTGCGGAGCCGGTGGGCAATACCTCGGAGGAGTTCTCTAAATTCATCGCGACCGAGCTACACAAATGGGCCAAGGTGGTGACCAGCACCGGTGTGAAGCTCGATTGAAGTGCCAGGCTTGAAATGAGACTTTTAAAATGAGACGCTTGAAATGAGACGCTTGAAATGAATAGAGAAGTACCACCCAAAATGAAGGTTCGCGATGTCAATTTTTAGTGAAGCCTTTCACCCGGAGACCGACCGAGCCCTGGTCACAGGTGCGGGCAATGGCATTGGACGAGCCATCGCGCAAGCCTTGGTGGCGGAAGGTGTGCCCACCGTGTTTGCCGATATCAAGCCCGATACTGTCGCTGCAGCGATCAGCGGCTGCGCTGATCCAAAATTAGCCACGGCCTGGGTGGGCGATCTCGCCGAGCGCAGCGAATGTGATCGGCTGTTGCGGGATGCTCGCCTCGCCTTAGGGACCATTACGCACTTCGTTCACAGCGCGTCCCCGCCACGGCGCGAGGCCGATCACGTGCTCGCCGTGCCCGATGAGACCTGGGTGCGTATGCGCGCAGTGAATGTGGATGCTGGTTTTCATTTGGGTCGCGAGATCTCGAAGACTTTGATGGCTGCCAAGGCTCCCGGGAGCTTGCTTTACCTGACGTCTCTACATGCACAAACGCCTCGCAACCTGCCTCACTATAGTAGTGCCAAGGCGGCGATGGCAATGATGGTGAAAGAGTTTGCGAAGTCACTAGGGCGCTATCAAATCCGGGTGAACGCCTTGGTGCCCGGTGCCGTCGCCGCCGGCGGTTTCGTGGCAGATCCTCAATTGGCTCGCCATATTCCTCTCGGGCGGCTTGGCCATAGCGATGACCTCGCGGCCATGGCCCTCGCGGTCTTGTCGAACAAAATCTCTGGTTATGTCACTGGTGCTGAGATCGTGGTGGATGGCGGGCTCTCCTTGACCAATTGGTTTGAGCCCCCGGTCTTTGATGATCCCCTAAATTAGGGTGCACAGAGTGGCATTGCAAGCGCGCTTTCCCTTCAAAGGAACCTGCTGGCAGAGAGACGTTTCGTGCACTAACGCTGGCGGGGATCCAGTGCATCACGTAGCCCATCGCCCAGGATATTGAAGGACAAGACCAGTAAAAAAATCGACAAGCCTGGCCAAATCGCCATCCAGGGTGCGTTGTCGATGTAGTTTTTGGCCGTATTGAGCATGCTTCCCCAGCTCGGTGCCGGGGGCTGTTGGCCAAGACCTAAAAACGACAGACTGGCCTCAGCAATCACGGCGGCGGCAATGGCCAGCGTGGCCTGAACCATCAGGGGTGCGGTGATGTTGGGGAGGATATGGCGCAGGGCGATTCGAAGCGGTGAATTGCCGACCGCTCGGGCTGCTTCGATATAGTCTTCCTCCTTGGTGTTGAGGACCTGGGCGCGGGTCAGCCGTACGAAGATTGGTGCGGCGGAAATGCCGATGGCGATCATGGCATTGGTGAGGCTCGGACCCAAAAAGGCGGCTAAGGCGATCGCCAAGATGAGAAAGGGGCAGGCCAGGAAGGCATCGGTGACCCGCGATATCACCGCGTCAATGGAGCCCCCGAAAAACCCGGCAACTAAACCAATCGGGATGCCAATCATGAGCGAAATGGACACCGAGATGATGCCCGCCAGCAAGGACGCGCGGGTACCCCAGATGACTCTCGACAAGACATCACGACCAATTTCATCCGTACCGAACCAATGTTCGGCGCTGGGGGCCTTTCGAATCGCCCCCCAGCTCGTGGCAATTGGGTCTTGTGGCGCGACCCAGGGCGCCAGGATCGCCAAGCCAATAAAGACCAGAACCACGATCAAACCGATCATGGCACTCGGGCGTCGACGAAAGCGCCGCCATGCTCGTTGCCAGGGGCCGGCAGAGCTTTGTGCAGTACCTGAGGAGGAAGTGCCGGATAGTGTGCTCATCAGCGACTATCTTCGCAGGCGCGGGTTGACCAAAAAGTAGGCCAAATCTGCGAGCAGGTTAAGGCTCATGTAAGCGGTGGCGGTGACCAGTACAACGCCTTGCACGACGGCGTAATCACGATTAAAGACGGAGTCCACAATCAACTTACCAAAGCCTGGGATCGTGAAAACTTGCTCAGTGAGTACGGCACCCGAAAGAAGAGTGCCGAGCTCCAATGCACCTAGCGTGATAATCGGAGTCAGGGCATTGCGTAGCGCATGCTTGAGTACGACCGTGCGCTCATTTAAACCCTTGGCGCGGGCGGTGCGCACATAATCCGCGCAAAGCACTTGCAACATGGCGCTGCGGGTATGCCGCATGAGGATGGCCGCGATGGCATTACCGAGAACAAAGGCCGGCATGATCATCGCCGATAGATTGCCCCAGAGATCGTCCAAGGGACTGACGTAACCGGAGGCTGGTAACCACCCGAGCTCGACTGAGAATATGAGGATCAGGAGGATGCCCAGCCAAAAATTGGGTGTCGACAGACCCCATAGGGCGAATAGGTTGGCGCAATAGTCCCAGGCGGTTCCTCGCCCGACGGCGGAAACAATGCCGGCAGGAATGCCGATCAGAAGTGCGATGGCGAAAGCCATCATCGCCAACTCTAAAGTGACGGGGAGTTTTTGAAGGATGAGGCGGGTGACCGGCTCTTGGCTGCGGACAGAATCTCCAAGGTCGCCGCGCAGCACTCCACCCACCCAATACGCATAGCGCACTGGCAAGGGTTTGTCCAAGTTGAGTTTTTCTCTTAGGTAGGCGACCACCGTAGGGTCTTGTTCCTCGCCCGCGAGAATCTTGGCCGGGTCTCCGGGCAGCAGTTGCTGCAACCCAAAGATCAGCATGGACACCAAGATCAGTGTCGGGATAAGCGTCAGCAGACGCTTGATTAAGTACTCGAGCATGGTACTGGACGAAAGGTCACACTGGAGTAGCGAATAAAGGTGCTGTCGAGGAAACCATTTAGGGCATCATTTTTAAGTCGTTGACCCGCAGTAGACCATCGGGGATGTTGCGCACACCCGTGAGCTTGCTACTGTAAGCCCACAACCAATTGCGATGGTAAAGATAAATCACCGGACGCTCTTTGAGCACTTGCGCTGCAATTTGCTCAAAGACTTTCTTGCGCTCAGTGGGCTCACGCAGGGCTCTCGATTGATTGATCAAGGCGTCGATTTGAGGATCGCAGTAGCCTGAGTAATTCAAGGGCTGCTTGCAGGCATGAAAACTAAACAAATTGCCATCCGGGTCGGCACGTCCACTCCATGCCAGGGCATAGGCGTCGAACTCGCCTTTGTCGGCCAGGTTTAACGAGGTGGCAAATTCAGCCGCTTGAATCTTGACATCGAAGCCCGCCTCGCGTGACATGGCTTGAATGACGAGAGCAAGGCGTTGTGCATCGGAGGTGGTCGGTGTCAGGAGCGTGAAGCTTGGATTGGTGACGCCGGCCTCCTTGAGCAAGGCCTTGGCTTTGGCGATATCGCGCTTCGGTATTGGCATATTTTTGGCATAGTAGGCGTTGTTTGGGGCAACCCATTGATTGCCGATTTGCGCCTCATTGTCCATCACCACCTGGGCCAAGCCCTGCCGATCCAACGATAACTCGAAGGCTTCGCGCACTCGTGCATCACGACCGAGAGGATTCTTTTTAGCCTGCTCACTTTTGCCGACGTTGATGGTGATGCCCTGATAGCCGATCTCGGTGATGCGTGAGGTTTTGAGCTTCTTGTCGCTCAGGATCTTGCCAATATCACTGGAGGCGACCCGCTCGATGAAGTCCAGCTGACCCGACTTCAAATTTGCTAGGCGTACTGTGGCATCGGGGATGGGGGTGTAGATGACCTTATCAAAATGGATCGCAGACTTGTTCCAGTATTGGGCGAAACGTTCAAGCACAATTCGGTCTTGGGCAATGCGCTCTACAAACTTGAAAGGCCCAGAGCACGCCGGGTTGTTACTGAACTTGTCCCCGGCCGCTTGTGCGGCCTTGGGCGAAACCATCATCCCAGCTCGATCGGCCAACTGTGCCAATAGAGGGGAAAAGGGTGCTGAGAGATTGAGCTTCACGGTGGCCGGGTCGACCACGTCGACACTGGCGATCGGGGCAAGCTCGCCTCGGCGGTTGGAGCCAGGAATGGTCTTATGGCGTTCGATGTTGTACTTGACCGCTGCAGCGTCGAACTTTTCGCCGTCATGAAAGACAACACCCTGGCGCAACTTCATGGTGAGCGTTTTATTGTCTGCGGACCATTCGTAAGAGGTCGCCAATTGCGGCATGATCGTGAGTTTTTCGTCGATGTCGAACAGCTTGTCGCACAGCGCGGAAAAGACGATACGACCGACAAAGCTGCGTGCCAAGCTGGGGTCGAGCGCATCCGGATCTTCGGCGAGGCCGACGCGCAAGGTCTGAGCTTGTACGGCAAAAGAGGACAGGCCTGCAAGCAGGGCAAGGCTTGCAAATTTCGTGACGCGCCGAATGCTCAGCGCAGCGTGTCTACTGTGCGCTGGCTTGGCCATCGACGGGTTCTCTGCTGGGGTCATGGTGAGGTGCTCCTAAGAGGATGGGTTTGAAATAAAGGCGGACTGAAGACGCTCTAGGCGCTGGCTGGCGGGCGACGGTAGAAGCTTTGAAAACGAAACTGGAG
>JAYUOT010000495.1:0-8350 GCA_043760705.1 Betaproteobacteria bacterium | reverse complement strand
TGGCACTGGGTTCGGGTGCCAGCCTCGCGATCTCTGGCCTCGGATTGCCCGGCCTGAATGGGTATTGGGCGGCCAGTCAGCCAGATGCGCGCAAGCTTGCCTTGGTAGCACTCATGGCTCAAGCCTCTGCGAATCAACTCCATGCGACTCATGCTGGTCAGCAACGCGGCGCGATGGACTTGAGTCGCCGCTTGGAAAGCACGATCAAGATCAAGCCTGGTGATGCCGGCTCAAACGCGACCCTCAATGCAGCCTTTGGAAACTTGGCAGCGCCAAACAATTCGAGGCTCGCCAAACAACTCTATCAAGTCGCGAAAATGGTCGAGCCAGCAGGCCGGGGAGCACTGGGCGGATCACGCCACATCTTCTTTGCCAGCCTCGGTGGCTTTGACACTCATAGCAATCAGCTCAATGCCCATGCCACGCTCATGGCTGACATTGGAGGCTCCGTGGCCGCCTTTTACACCGCACTCAAGAATCTTGGTTTAGCCGACAAAGTCACGCTCTTCACGGCTTCGGATTTTGGCCGAACCTTCAAGCCGAACAGCAGTGGCGGCACAGATCACGCCTGGGGCAATGAGCATCTGGTGATGGGTGCCGGCGTCAATCCAAAAGCTCAGGTGGGACTACACTAGCCTTGCCCTTGGCGGGCCTAATGAAAGCCTAAGCGCGTGGGCGGCAGAAGTTCGTAGCGAACGTCCTTCTGCCGCCCTCGCTCCTAGTGCGACGAATTTGTGACTCACCACCCGAGCGGACTCACGTGTATTTGCACGGTAAAGTAAAACGCACCGAGAAAATGCACGGTGGGGAAACTCAAGTGTGCGCCTGACGATATACTTTGATCGGTTGACGGGTTCGTCTTCACGATCCGCTCGAAAGGCCTCATGAATTCCCCTTCTCTTTTCGCCGGAACGCTAAGCTATCTTGTCGCCAGCGTGCTCTGGGGCCTTAACATTCCGCTGACAGCGACCTTGCTAAAGAGCTTCGATCCCTTCTGGATTTCCCCATGCCGCTATGTTCTTGCCTCGCTTGTCTTGGGAGTCTTGGTGTGGGCAAGTTTTGGGGCTCGACAACTGCATTCGCCGATCACGAGTGGGCGTTTGGCAATCATGAGTCTCAGCGTCGCGGCCTTTTTGCTTTTTTTCAATTTGGGCCTGAGCTACACCCAACCGATCACGGCCGCTGCGATCACGGCCGGTTCGCCGGTCTACGTGGCCGTCGTGTCGAGAATGATGACCGGTGCTCGCCTGGAAAAGGGCTTTTGGGGCGCAACCTTTTTGACGATCGTCGGTGCGGCCATCGCAATCTACGGCAGAGCCGGTGCGACAGGGCAGGGCATCAAGTTGCAAGGTGGAGAGTTTCTATTGGTCCTGGCTCTGGCCAGTTGGACTGCGTATTCAATACTGGCCCAGCGTTGGTTTACTCCGGACACACCGGCGCTACGACGCACCTATTTGAGCTCCTTGGGGGCGGTGCCTTGGTTGTTGATGTTCTGGGTTCTGGCCCGCGCGTTTGGGTTCGCAGGGGCGCCACATTTGAATCCCACACCGGTCGAGTGGGGCAATCTTTTGATCGCTTCGGTTTTCTGTACCGCGCTCGCGACGGTGGCCTGGAATATGGGTGTGGCGCGGCTCGGGATTGCCACCGGTGCCCTGTGGCAAAACTTGGTGCCAGTGTTTGCGGTCTTGATTTCGCTGCTTTTCTTCGGCGTCAAGCCTTTGCCGGCTCAGCTACTGGGTGGCGCCGTCGTGATGGCGGGAGTGCTTTATATGCAATGGCAAAAGTCTAAAACCTAGAAAGCAACGCAAAGCCGACATCGAAGTCTTTCACCGCATGGGCAGCACACCAAACGATTTCGCCGCCGCTTGGCCGGTGCCAAGTTTCTACCAGTCTTTTGATTACTCGATGGCACGGACTGGGAAGACCTTACCCTTGGCTTGCCGCTCCTGGTCGATTCGCTTTTGCAAGACCCGGCGAAAATGCGCCAAGGGCACATCGGCAGCGATTCCGTGCATTTTGAAATCCGGGTCGGCATCCAGCATTTCTTGCTGACCCTCGATGATGAACTTGTCTTCCATGAAGCCGCGGACCATGCTGTCGTGCAGGGATTTCGAGATGGTCGGATCTTGCAAATGGTAGTTGTGCAAGTAGTTCCAGAAGAAGTGCGTCGTATTGCGTGTTTCCGGGGTAAAGAACTGGCAATTGCGATACTGCCTCGTGCCTTCGATACTGCCCTCGGCATGAGGTTGTTCGGCACCACTTCCGGCGGGCGCAAAAAGTGTTTCCAAAAAGAAAACGCCGGGAACATGCATCAGGCCGATATTGCGGCGATCCAGCAAGGCATCCTCGCGCACCACCATTCTGTGGAACGGTGGCGGCGCAGCATTCATGCTCCAGCGTTCCACCCGAAAGCCGTTGTCCAGTCGCTCGACCGCCACGGGTTTGGTCTTGAAGGCATACTCCTCCGAACCCCCGAGAGTATGCGTATGCACAAAGGCGAGATGAGAAAAATCTGCCAGGTTGTCAACGATCAAGCGGTAGTCCGCTTGGTAATGCATGTAGTCGGCGATGCCTCGCCAGGCCGGGTCGCGCAGGTAGGGGATGTCGATGATCAAGTTGGGATCCGCCAACGCGGCATCACCCATCCAGATCCAAATAATGTGGTCGCGCTCAAGCACTGGATAGCTTCTCACCCCCATCTTGTCGGGAACGCTGTCTTGCCCCGGGATTTGAATGCATTTGCCATTGGCGTCAAACTTCAGGCCGTGATACATGCAGCGTACACAGTCGCCTTCGAGTCGGCCATTGGACAACTTGGCCCCCCGATGGCAACAGCGATTATCCAGCGCGACCGCGCGGCCGCTGTCCCCTTTGTAAAGCAACACCGGTTCTTCAAGAATCGTGCGAGCCAAAAGCTTGCCGTCGATGAGCTCGTGATCCCAGGCCGCGACATACCAGCAATTCATGAGAAAGTTATCGTACTTGGCCATGGCTTGCTCCTAAAATGCGGGCCGCGAGTGTCGTCTCTATAAACGGCCTCTAGCGGCGGCCCCTATTGCGGACGATTCTTCGAGAATATCACTGTTCCACTGGCGGCAAACATTCCGCCAACACCGTGGCACACCGAGATCTTCGCATCCGCCACCTGCGCAGGGGAAATCCCTCGCATTTGTCGCACACTTTCCTGCAAGGCATACATGCCGTACATGCCCGAGTGCATATAGCTTAAGCCCCCACCATTGGTGTTCATCGGAAGTTTGCCGCCCGGAGCGGTGTGTCGCTCCGCGATGAACGCGGCCGCTTCGCCGGGCTTGACGAAGCCCAGATCTTCCAGACCGTAAAGCGGCAGGTGTGCAAAGGCATCGTAGATCATGAGGTGGTCGACTTCGTGATGCTTGAGGCCAGCTTCCGCGAAAGCACTGGCGCCAGCGATTCGAAAAGCACGTGAGGAAGTAAAGTCAGCCATCTGACTCACCATCGGCGTCTCCACACTCTCGCCAGTACCGAGTATGTACACCGGTGGCTGCGGCCTATCTTTGGCGCGCTCGGCTGAAGTGAGAATCAGTGCGCCTCCGCCGTCGGTCACCAGGCAGCACATGAGCAATCGGAAGGGATAGGCAATCATCTTGGAGTTTAAAACATCGTCCAACGTGATGGGATGATGAAAGCTGGCACGGGGATGCTTGGCCGCCCATTCTCTCTGAATCACGGCCACGTGGGCGAGATGCGATTCGTTCAGGCCATAAGTCTTTAAATAGCGCATCACCGGAAGGGTGAAAAGGCTTGGGGGTCCAAAGGTACCAAAGGGAGCTTCGAACTGACCGACCAGGCTTGAGGCCATCGCAGGCGGTCGAACCTGACCAATTCCCGAGCGCCCACTTTCACCGTGAGTGATCAATACCGTTTTGCAATAGCCCGCAGTAATGGCTGCCGCCGCGTGGCGCACATGCAGCATGAATGAACACCCTCCCACCGAAGTGCCATCTACCCAAGTTGGAGTGATGCCAAGATAGTGCGCGATGGACTGAGGTTGATGGTTGGCGGTCGCGATGCCGTCGATGTCCGAGAGCTTGAGGCCAGCGTCGCGTAGTGCATTCAAGGCCGCGTCGGCATGTAACTGAATTTCGGAAATGCCGGGTAACACCCCAAGCTCGGTAGTTTCGGCCGCGCCAACGACGGCGATTGATCCTGGTTTCATGGTTCAGCTCTGGGTGGGGCGAAAATGGGCAAGAGAGATGGTTTCATCGAGGGCTTCGAACACTACTTCTACCGGCATGTCGAGTTGGAGGGCCTCGGGCGTCTGCGGGCAGTTGACGATATTGGTCATGAGGCGAGGGCCTTCCTCCAGTTCTACCACCGCAATCGAGTAGGGCGCCGTAAAGCCCGGTGCCGCGCGATGGCTGATCACGTAGCTATGCAGCTTGGCGCGCCCAGAAGCGGCAAACACCGAGACCGAGCGCGAGGCACAAACCGGGCAAAAGGGTCGAGGGGGAAAGTAAATGTGGCTACAAGCGTCACAGCGCTGCAGGCGTAGTTCGCCCGCTCGGGTGCCGTCCCAAAAATGCGCGGTTTCAGGTGTGGGTTGGGGTCTTGCTCGTTTAGGCTCAGCCATACAGGTTCGCTCTTCAGGATCGATTGTTTACATGAAGTTCACCCAACTCGCGTTGACCGACCGCAATGCCAGTCTACGTTAGGCAGTGAATTGTAGTACGCTAGCATACTATTGTTGGCGAGCCACGCCAGACGATCACAAATTGATGCCCGCGATAGGCTCAGAGCTGGGTCGTTTCCGGATTTATTCGCCTGATCTATTCGCCTTATTCATTGGAGTCATCCATGGCCGGACTATTTTTTGAAGAACTCACCGTTGGAAAGATTTTCCGCCATCCAATTCGCCGCACGGTGACTGAGGCTGACAATGTTTTTTTTAGCGCCTTGACGCACAATCCGGCCGCCCTACATCTCGATGAGGAATACTGCAAGGAGCATACGGAGTTTGGTCAGCGTATTGTGAACAGTGCCTTTACCCTGGGACTGGTGGTGGGAATTTCGGTGGGTGACACCACGCTGGGCACCACGGTCGGCAATCTTGGCTGGGACGATGTGCGCTTTCCATTGCCGGTGTTTCACGGTGACACCATTCATGTTGAAAGCGAAGTCATTGAGCAGCGTGAGAGCCGCTCTCGTCCCAAGAATGGCATTGTGATTTTTGAGCATCGAGGGTACAACCAGCGCAACGAAATCGTGATGACTTGTAAGCGAACTGCTCTGATGCTCAAGCGCCCTTAGTTTAAACCCGCTTAGCATTTCCCCAATGAAGTACTTTCAAAGCCTGTACCAAGTGTGGTCGATCCAACATTTTTCCGGCGATCTGAAGCGCTCCTGCTTCAGGGTTGGCAGCGAAGGCGTCAACAATCAGCCGCGCCTGTTCGAGTTCGACGGCGTCCGGTGTGAAGCCTTCGTTGATGAGCGCGACTTGATTGGGATGAATGGCCATCTTGCCGCTAAAGCCCGCCCGGCGACTCGAGCGCACCTCTCGGCGCAAGCGTTCGTCATCTCGGAAGTCGACCGTGATTGTGTCGATCGCTTGCACCTGGGCAGCGTGCGCGGCGAGCAGGCAAAGCGACCGGGCCAGTCGGTAGGTAAACTCCCATTCTCCAGAGTCGTCCAAATTCGAGCTCGCGCCGATCGCAGCCGACAAGTCTTCTGCGCCCCAAGTCAACCCAGCCAGACGCGCGGAGCAACCCTGATAGCTCGACAGTGCCAACACCGCCTGCGGCGTTTCAGTAGCGACCGGAATGATACGCACCGTGCCGAGCGCTACGCCTTCGCGTGCCTCGAGGGCGCTCAAATAATGATCGAGCATGACCACGTCTTGGGCCGAGTTCACCTTGGGCAGCAAAATACCGTCGGGCGCACCCGCGACAATCGCTGCCAAATCCGCCAGACTGGTTTCGCGATCAGCCAAAGGGTTAATGCGAACCCAGGTTTGCTGGCCACTGTGCTTGCTGCGCCCGCGCAGATAATTGAGCACGATGTCGCGGGCAAGTGGCCGCCGAGCGGCCGTCACGGCATCTTCAAGGTCGAGAATCAAAGCGTCCGCCGGGCAGCCTGCGGCTTTAACAAGCTTCTTTTCGCTGTCTCCCGGGACGAAGAGCAAGGAGCGCAAGATCCTTGGCTCCTCGTCTCGCGATCCATGGCTCTGCGAGCCTTTGCTCCGCGGCTCGATGTCTTTAGACGTCATGTATTCTGGCCCCAACTCGTTCATTTGCAATCGTTTGACTATACTCCCAAGGAAATTTTTTGAATCGTTTTGCTCCACTTACTGGTGTCCGGGTCCTTGATTTTTCGAAGGTGCTGGCTGGCCCTTTGTGCACACAATACTTGAGCGATATGGGCGCACAGGTCACCAAAATTGAGCCCTGTGGTAGCGGTGACGACACGCGGCGCTGGCCACCGTTTGAGGGGGGTGAGGGCACAGTTTTTATGAGTGCCAATGGCAGCAAGCGCAGTCTGGCTCTCGACTTGAAATCTCCACAAGGCCTGGAGATCTGCCAGAAACTCGCGGCCCAGGCCGATGTGGTGGTGGAGAGCTTTGGGCCGGGTGTTGCTGGACGCCTGGGCATTGACTATGACTCACTCAAGGCTCTGAACCCTCGCTTGGTCTATTGCAGCATTTCCGGCTTTGGTACAGTCGGGCCGATGCGCGATGGAAAGGGGTTTGACGTGGTCCTGCAAGCCTTTAGCGGCATGATCTCGATCACCGGTGAGCCCGGTGGCCCTCCGGGGCGAAGCCCCTTTTCGCCCGTCGATCAAGGTACCGGCCTGCATGCCTTGATCGGTATTCTGGGGGGCCTCCTGGAGCGTGCCCGGACCGGGCAGGGCGTGAAGGTGGATGCCTCGCTATTCGATACCTCGGTCGCTTTTCTAGCCTACTTTTTACAGGGCTTTTGGCAGCGCGGCACCGAACCGGTACGAGCCGGTTCGGGCCATGAATCGCTTTGTCCTTATCAAGTATTTGGTACGGCGGATCGTCCCATGATTCTCGGTGTCGCCAATGATTCACTTTGGGTCAAATTTTGTCAGGTCGCTGGAGTGCCCGAGCTTGCGCAGCGGCCCGAGTATTTGACCAATGCGGATCGCGTGGCCCATCGCGCGCAGTGCGTCGCCGAGGTGGCCGCGCTCATGCGCACCCGGGAACGCGACGCCTGGCTCAAAGTGCTTGATCAAGCGGGCGTGCCGGGCTCACCAGTGCATAGCTTGGGCGAGCTTTCGGCACATCCCCATACACTAGCCTCGCAGATGGTGTATGAATATCCTGGCACCGATGGGCGCGCCCTGAAAGGCGTTTCGCAACCCCTGAGATTTGATGGCGAGCGACCAGGTGGCCGGCAGCGGCCTCCAAGCCTGGGCGAACATACTCGCGAAGTATTGGCTGAAATGAAATACAGCGAGCAACAGATTGCTGACTTGTTAGAACTTGGGGTGGTCCAAGCGAATTCCCGGAGCGCTTCATGAATTTTTCTTACACAGATGACCAGCTCGAAATTCAGAGAGCCATCGAAACCATCTGCAAACCCTTTGATGCGGACTATTGGCGACGAAAAGACGAAGAGGGCGGGTTTCCACACGACTTTCACGCAGCGCTGGCCAACGCTGGCTGGCTAGGTATTGCCATGCCCACCGACGTGGGCGGCGCTGGTCTGGGCATTACGGAAGCGGCCATCATGATGCGCACGATCTCGGAGTCTGGGGCCGGCATGTCGGGTGCTTCGGCCGTACATATGAATATTTTTGGCCTGCATCCGGTGGTGGTCAACGGCACCAGTGAGCAAAAGGCGCGCTTTCTGCCGCCGCTGATTGCCGGAAAAGACAAAGCCTGTTTCGGTGTCACCGAACCCAATACTGGCTTGAATACCCTCAAACTTAAAACCCGTGCCGTTCTTAAAGGGGACCGTTATGTGGTCAACGGGCAGAAGATTTGGATCTCGACGGCCCAAGTGGCCAATAAAATTCTTTTACTGGCACGCACTGCCGAGCCCGATCCGGCGGCACCCTCAAGAGGCCTGACCCTCTTCTACACCGACTTTGATCGGGAGAAGATTGTGGTCCACGAAATTGCCAAGCATGGCCGTAAAGCGGTCGACTCGAACCAGCTCTTTATCGATGATCTGGAAATTCCGATTGAGAACAGGATTGGCGAAGAAGGCCGTGGCTTTGAATACATCTTGCATGGCATGAATCCTGAGCGCGTTCTCATTGGTGCTGAGGCGATCGGCCTGGGCCGAATCGCACTTAAAAAGGCCGCTCAATATGCCAAGGATCGAATCGTTTTTGATCGACCCATTGG
>JAYUOT010000494.1:0-8380 GCA_043760705.1 Betaproteobacteria bacterium | reverse complement strand
GGGGCGCAGGGCTTGGTAGCGGCTCACGGTATGGCTCATGCCTTGAGGAGAGTGTTCTCGCAAATGGCTTAAAAATTCGCTCCAGGCGCGCGGGTCCTTTTTGAGCAACTGAATGCGGGTGGGGCCATGCGCGGTGAGGTCCGCCATGGCATGCATGCCCTTTTCGAGAAAATCCCTTCCCAGTGCTTCGGATTGCGAGCGCCATTCTTTGTGTATTTCGGGCGGCGATCCGGTTCCCACGCCGGCCACGACCAGGGCGCTCGCCTTCTCGGGATAACGCAGGCCAAATTGCAAGGTCGCATAAGCTCCCATACTCAAGCCAACGATATGAGCCTTGCTAATCGACAGGCCGCGCATCACGGCTGCGATATCGTCACGCGACTGCTCCCAACTGTAGCTTTGCGCAGTGGCTGGCACGTCGGATGGTGGATAACCGCGTGCGTTAAAAGTAATGCAGCGATACTGTCTTGAAAAATATCGTACCTGTGCCTCCCATTCGCGATGATCCGCTCCAAATTCATGGACAAAGACAATCGGATAACCGCTGCCAGTGTCTTCTACGTACAGTTTTGCGCCGTCGGCGTTGATCATGGTCATGATGAGTCCTTTCGTCTATTGAACAAGGGCCAGTGCGAACCCTGGCACATAAGTGACCAGCATCAACACCACCAGCATCATCGCCACAAAAGGCATGATGGCCCGCGCTACTGGGTAAAGCTTCATGCCGCTGATGGCCATACCCACAAACAGGCAATATCCAATCGGTGGTGCCGCCATGCCAATCGCGACGTTGGTCACAATCATGGCCCCGAAGTGAATCGGGTCGACCTGAAACTGGTTCGCAATCGCGATCAGCATGGGGCCGAGAATCACCATGATCGCGATCTCGTCCATCACGGCGGCGAGCAAGAAGAAGCCCAGGTTGAGAATGAAAAGCATCAACCATTTCTCGTGAATATGGGCGCCAAGCCAGGCGGCTATTTTAGTGGCCATTTGCTCTTGCGCCACCAAGAAACCAAAGCCCGATGAGACGGCTACGATGGCCATGACAATGGCGCTCACCGACATGGCTCGCGCAAAGACCGCGGGGAGTTCGGCGAACTTGAGACGTTTCTCAATGACCAATCCAACCAACAAGGCGTAGATGCAGGCCACCACAGCGGCCTCGGTGGGCGTAAAGGCACCGCCGTAAATGCCGCCCAGGATCACGACTGGAGCCAGTAAAGCCCAAATCCCTTCCTTTAAAGCCGATTTAATCTCTGCGACACTTGCGCGCACTTCGCGCGGGCGGCGTTCCTTCAGTGCTTGGTAGGTGACGATGATCATCATCCCGGCCGCCATCAATAGTCCAGGCAGCACCCCGGATAGAAATAATTTGGAGATGGATTGTTCGGCGATCACGCCCCAAATGACAAACGCAATGGAGGGCGGGATAAGAGGCGCCAAGATGCCGGCGCTGACGGTGAGGGCTGTGGCATAAGCCTTGTGATAACCACGCTCGGCCATGGCCGGAATCATCACCGTGCCGATGGCCGCGGTTGTGGCTGGCGCGGAGCCGCTGACTGCCGCAAAGACCAAGGCAGCGACCACCGTCACATGCCCCATACCCCCGGGCAGGTGGCGCACGAACACGTCTGCGACTCTGACGAGTCTTTGCGAAAGACCCCCGGCGGACATTAATTCGCCGGCCAGCATAAAGAATGGAATAGCTAACAGGCTAAAGCTTTGTGTGCCTGCGATGAGCGTCTGTGGCAAGAGCATGGGCTCAATACCCGTGCTCAAAATCACTGCCAAAACGCAGAGCGCAATCGCAAACGCGAAGGGCACGCCAAGAATCACTAAGACGGCAAACCCAAGGCTCAAGATCAAGGTGGTGGTAGTCACGGCGTGGGCTTGTCCATCACAAGATGTTCCAGCGCAAAAATGGCCGTCAAGAGGCCGGACACCGGTGCACTCGCATAAAGCCATGCAATGGGATAGCCAATTGCGGCTGAAGTTGTTCCAAACGAGTCACGCACATAATTGACGCCAGACCAAGCAATAAAAAACCCAAGTCCGGCGATGACCAACCAAATGATTTGATTGGCACGATGCCGAATCATGGGCGGCAGCCGGTCGATGAAAAGATCCATGCGCACATGAATGGAGTGTCGAACCCCAAGCGCGATCGAGAGCAACATCACCCAGCTAAAACAGGCCAGCGCCAACTCCTCACTCCAGGAAAGCGCCTTGCCCATGACAAAGCGCATGAACACCTGCAGTGTTAAGGCGAGCAGCATCGTGACCGCTAAGGCGACGATGATTTTTTGCAGGGCATTCGCAAGCCCGTTGAGTGCCGATTTCAAGTTCGCCATATAGTGCCGGGATGCTCTTCTGAGGTGCTTGGCGGCCTATTTTGATGCGGCCAGGACTTGATCAAGCAAAGGACCGGAATCGCTCTTGCGGAACTTCTCGTATACAGGGGCGACCGACTTCCTGAACGGTCCCACATCGGCAACCACATTGATCTTCATGCCTTGCTTTTCAAGGGTTTTCAAAGTGGAGTTGGCATCAGCGGCGGCGACTTGGCGCTGAATCGCTGTGGCTGATTTGCTGGCACTTAAAACCGCTGCACGCTGCTCTGGGTTGAGCTTATCCATGGCACGCTTGCCCATGACCAGGCCGATCATCGAGTAAGTGTGATTCGTGAGCGAGAGGTACTTGGTCACCTCGTAGTACTTATTGGATTCAATGACTGCGACCGGAATTTCCAGGCCGTCAATCGTGCCTTGTTGCACGGCTGTAAAGGTTTCGCCCCAGGCCATCGGGACCGCCGCGCCGCCCAATGCGTTGAACATATCGATGAACATTGGGTTTTGCATGACGCGATACTTCACGCCTTGCACGTCGGCTGGGGTGTTGACCGGGCGTTTGTTATTGAGCATGTTGCGAAATCCGCCTTCCATGAAGCCGAGCACTTGAATGCCTTTGGCGCTGAGACGCTTGGTTAACTCGGCACCCACTGCACCATCCAAAACGCGATGAGCCTGAGCCTGATTGGCAAACAGAAATGGTAAGTCGTTCACCTGAAATGAAGGTTCGATTTGAGCGATCACGGCATTGGTAATGATGCCCGCATCCACGGTACCAAAGCGCATTCCTTCAAGCATCGGGCGCTCATCTCCTAGTTGGCGATTGGGGAAAAGCTGCACTTCGACTGTGCCGCGAGTCTCGCGTTCGACAGCGCTTTTGAAGGCGCGCGCACCTACGGCATAAGGGTCCTGGGCGCTGTCGGCGGTGGTCCAGCCGAGTTTGATGATCGCTTTCTGAGCAAAGGCGGGAACGCTGGCACCAAGGCCGACGACCATCAGCAAGGCGGCGAATGCAGACGGGATCGAAACCAAGGATGTTGCTTTGTGAATCATGTTGTTCTCCGAAAATTTAGGAAGGCTGGCTTGAAATGTAATGCGTGAAGGAGTTTGCAAATGTAGGGCCTCAGTGCGGCTAGCCCGTTAACGCCGCCAATAGAGTCGAGTCGGATTGTCCACCAAGACATGCTGGCGATCAGCGTCCCCCAGCCAGTCAAACAGAGTGGCGATCAGATCGTCCTCTTCTGGCATCGGTGCCGAAATGGCCGGGTGAGGCCAATCGCTGCCCCAGACAAGCTGATGGATGTTTGCATGGGCCAAGGCCTCCGCCAAGGGGCCTACGTCACTGAAGTGTTTGCGTTGTGGCGATACTCGGTAGGCCCCTGAAAGCTTCACCCAAATTCGGCCTTCATGCAGGAGACTAAGCATGTTCGCAACACCGGGGCTGTTGAGGGCCGTACTGGCATCAACATGACCAAAATGATCGACGACTACAGCGAGCCCAAGATCGACTATTTTATTGAGCGCCCTGGGATCGGCGCAGACATCGATGAGCAATTGAAGGTGCCAGTCGAAAGGCCGTACAAGATCGGCGATGGTGGCCAAATCTTCTAAGGCCGCGCCACCCGCGAACAAGGCGTTGCAGCGGGTGCCACGAGCCCCCAAAGCGTCCCAATGAGCAATCTGGTCCTGGCTTGTGTCGGCATAGGCCACCGCGACGCCCCTCATCCAGTGGCTGTTTTTCGCCAGAGCCGCTTCAAAAGACTGGTGGTCTCGGCCATACACGCTTGGGTGTACCAGCACTGCACGATCAATGCCCAAGGTATCACAGAGTTGACGATGATCGGCCTGGGTGGCCGGGGTAGGAGTGTAGCTTCGCGGCGTGGCGTAGGGATGGGTCGTTTCGCCTTCAAAAATATGGAAATGGCAGTCGCAAGCGCCTGTGGGCAGGCGATGTCGTGCTGGGCTTGTGGCAGCGCGAAAGGGCAGGTAGCTCACGGAACTCTTTGCCCTCGTTCAACTACTTGGGCGCTGCGGCTTGTTGGGCTGCCATGAACTCTTTTTTGTCCGCGTTCACCTTGAGTGCGGACGGGCGCTCGCCAATCATTTTGGAGTAGGTCTTCCAATCAATACCGGCTTCCGCTAGGAGATCGACTCCGTACACCATCTTGGTCGCGCTGCCAATCAGCGGTAAGTGCACAAAGGCCGACATGTCCGCTTGCGTGAAGCTGGCGCCGCCAATGTACGGACTGAACTTGACCAGGCGCTTGAAGGCGGGCAGGGCTTTTTCGAGTCGTTTGCGTACACTGTCTCGCACTTCAATCGGCAATTCGCCGCGACCAAAAAATGCTTGCGAATAAAGCTCGCGCACTACCAATTCCAAATGGAGTTCCATATAGGTAATGAGCTCGAGCTGCTTGGAGGCTTCAAAGGCGTCTGCAGGCAGGGTAGGGTGGGCCGGATAAGCGCGCTCGATGTAATCCATGATCACTTGGGATTCGGAGAGCGCACCTTTGTCGGTGATGAGAAAGGGTACCTTGCCCAAGGGCGTTTGGTCCAGATAGCTCTCGGCCGCCTTGCCAGTCATGACCGTTTTCTCTTCAAAAGCCACGCCCTTTTCAATCAGGCACATTTTCACTTTGTTGTAATAGTTCGAAAGCGCAAAGCCGCAAAGTGTCAGCATGGGTGTCTCCAGAAAATAGGATGGATCGGATCAGGCTACGCAAAGACAATGAGTCTGCAATGGAACTCAAAAAACCTTGTCGACAGTGTACCTTCGATGCCTGGGGCCGAGACTCAAAACGACGTTTTTCTGGATCCTTGGGGCTCAGTTGAGGCTTTTTACGCGTCGTTGGCCCGTACGATGGGTTTCCTGATCTAAAATGGGTGCTGCGTCAATTCCTTGGCTTTATGTCGCGCACTTGACTTCCCCTTTGTGAAGTCAGGCCCGAGGACTTGTGGCAATGTCGTCACTGAATGCGGGTAGGTAGGAACATTGACTCATTCTGAAATAAGCCGGCCGGCCATTTGGCCTTTAATGGTTGGCAGTCTTTGTGGCTCGATGGCACTGATGGGACTCAATGCAGTTTTTGGCCCGGCCTTGCGCCACTTTGGCATTGCTGATTGGCAGGCCGGCGCCATGCTGAGTTTGGCGGGTGTTTTCATGATGCTCTCCGGCGCGCCCTGGGGGCGTTTGAGCAATCGCTTGGGCCGCAAAAGTGTCGTCATGTTGGGGCTGTCCGGGATGGGCGTCTCGTTACTGTGCGTGGCCTGGGTGATTCAGTCGGGGTTGAGTGCGGCGCTCAGCGTGATCGTTATTACGCTTGCATTATTTGCCCTGCGTTCGGCCATGAGTTTTTCTTACGGTGCCGTGCCCGTCGCCTCGCAGGCCTGGGTCGCGGATCACACCCTGATCGAGAAGCGATCCTCTTCGATGGCGGCTGTCGGGGCCGCCCAGGGATTGGGCATGATCATGGGGCCTGCTTTGGCGGCCGTCCTGAGCGGTCTCGGTCTGGGATTTCCTTTCTGGGTGATCGGGATGATCCCCTTGCTCGGTGCTTTGGTGATCGCCTGGTTTTTGCAAAGTTCAAACTTGCCGCCGGGAACCGTCAGCGAGATTCGACTTTCGATAATGGACGCGCGTATCCGTAAGGCCGTTCTCACCGCCTTCGCCTGCATGTTTGTCATCATGGCGGCTCAACTTACCGTCGGCTTTCTCGCCATCGATATTTTAAATTTAGCGCCACGAAACGCAGCCAGTGCAGCGGGCGCGGCGCTCACCAGTGTGGGTGTTGCCTTTTTGATGGCCCAGGTCCTGGTGTCCAAGCTGGGTTGGCCGCCACGTCGCTTGGCCTTGGCGGGTGCGCCGATTGCGGCTTTTGGGTTTGGTCTGACACCCCTGGTGTTGCAATGGCTACCGTCGGTGTGGGTCATGTGTGCAGGCTTTTTTACATCGGCCTTTGGCTTGGGCATGCTGTGGCCCGCGTATCAGGCCGAGAGCGCGAATTCCGTCAGACCCGATGAAGTGGGTGAGGCCGCGGGGCATTGCACCTCGGCGATGGGAGCCGCATCTGTACTCGGGCCGTTGATCGCCGGGGCACTCTATAGCTTTTCACCGTTCGGCCCTTATTTTTTTAATGCGTTGATGCTGGCCGGCCTTATTTTTCTTTGGCGCAAAGGATCCGACCATTAATGGCGACGAAGCTGGTTTCGAAAAAACAAGTTGAAGCGCCGCAGGGCGACGCTGCTCTTGAGGGGTTCAACCCGAACCTCCTGAAAGCCCTGCACATTCTGACTCGTGAGGGCCAGCTCAATCAAGACAGTCGGCGCAAGCTCAAGCAGGTTAAGCATTTGCTGCAGTTCATCACCCCGTTACTGGATCAATGCAGCCTGGCGGGTTTAGACGACGTGTGCCTCGTCGATCATGGTGCGGGCAAGTCGTATCTAGGCTTCATGCTTTGGAACGCTTGGTTTGCAAAACAGGGTGGTAGCGTGATCGGCATCGAGATTCGTGAGGCCTTGGTGCAGCAATCTCAGGCCCTGGCGCAGCAGTTCGGTTTTAAAGGGATGCGCTTTTTGAATGTTGCGGCGGACCAAGCGCTCACCTGCGAACAGCTTCCCGAGCGCATCGATGTGGTGACCGCTTTGCACGCCTGTGACACCGCGACAGACGATGCCATTGCCTTTGGTCTGGCCCGCAGGGCGGCCCATATTGTCGTCGTGCCCTGTTGTCAGGCTGAAGTCGCTTCGGTGTTACGCTTGGGTAAGAGTGCAGCGATGAAAAAGGGCGCCTTGAGTGAGCTTTGGCGCCACCCTTTGCACACCCGAGAATTTGGCGCACAAATTACCAATGTCATGCGCTGCTTGCGTTTGGAAGCTTCAGGCTACAAAGTGAGTGTGACAGAGTTGGTCGGTTGGGAGCACAGTATGAAGAACGAGTTGATTGTGGCCAGTCGCCATCCCGACGTCGCGCGCGGCAAGGCACGTGCTCGTCTGGCGGAAATCATTGAAGAAGTTGGCCTGAAAGATGTTGCTGGGCGCTTTGCTGTGCTAGATTTACCTCTGTGAGAGGCACTGTAGTTGTGCGCTGGATTGACAAGGTAGTACCACGGCCATGAGAGCAGATCAAAACGAGCGAATGACCAGGGTCGGCCCGGAGACGAGCTGTGGTGCCTTATTGCGCCGTTACTGGCAGCCTCTGGCCCTCATCGATGAGTTCGACCCGCGGTTTGATGCGGCCATGACGCAGCGACCGTTAAAGGCTGTACGCGCCCTGGGACAAAACTTTGTATTGTTTCAGGATGCTCAAAAACATTGGGGTTTGATGGATAGAGATTGTCCGCATCGCGGTGCCGATCTCGCCTTTGCACGCTATGAGCCCGAGGGCATACGCTGCCCCTTTCATGGCTGGAAATTTGCGGCCAACGGTTCTTGCCTGGAAACGCCCGGAGAGCCCGCGGGCAGCACACTTTGTACGCGCATCCAACAGAGAACTTACCCGGTGATCGAGAAGGCGGGCGTGATCTGGGGATGGTTGGGACCGGAAGGTATTGAGCCGCCGGCCTTTCCTGCCTTTGATTGTTTTGAGGCCCCAAATTCACACAGCTTTGCCTTTAAGGGCCTGTGGCATGCCAATTGGCTACAGTGCGTAGAAGTGGGCATCGATCCTTCCCATCCTTCCTTTCTCCACCGTTATTTTGGCGATGAGGCTCTGGACGAGGCCGGCCGTCGCACTTATGGACGCCAGTTTCGGGGCGCCAGTGCCGGAGATGTGGATGGCGAGCGCTGGCCAATGACGCGCATCATGCGGGAGAGCTACTCACCGGAGATTCGCTTTGAGTCGCGTGACTGGGGTGGTCAAATTACCACCTTGCGGGCGCTGAGCGAGAAGTTCACCCATGTGCGAGTCACGCAGAGTTTGTTTGCGCAGGGGTTCGTGATTCCTTTGTCGGAAACCATCACCATTACCCAATTGCATTTGCCGGTCGACGATACCCATACTTATTGGTATTCCATTTTCACGAGTTTCGATG
>JAYUOT010000493.1:0-8413 GCA_043760705.1 Betaproteobacteria bacterium | reverse complement strand
TGAGCTTTCAACATGAAGCCAGCAAAGAATTTCTCCAATGCATCCTCGTCGCCAATGGGCAGGACGAGTGCGATGTATTGGTCGGGACGTACCACGATCAGGCAGCCGCGATCTTTATCAATGTGGCGCATGTCATAGATGTTTTGACGGGGATCATCCAGCGCACAAAACGCTTTCTCATAATCGCGTAGTGCGTAGCGTCCTTTGTGCGGGAAGAGCAGCTCGGGCATGGCAGTGATCGCGAGCAAGTGATGGCTTTTCTGAAACACGGCTTTCACATCGAAGACGGCATCGACGTCCGCACCCACTGGGGTGTAGCGTTGGAGCGGCGACTCAGAGGATTCAAGCCAGTAACGGCAGAATTTACCCATCGGCGAGTCGGGTGCTGCTGTATCGCCTTGACCTGCAAAGGCCATTAAACGCCAGCGACCATCGGCTGCCAAAGTTTCGCCTAGCTGAATGTGCTTGCCGTCTCCCAAACGTTTCACGGGCGCAGAGTGCAAGCGTGTGCCCATCTTGAATCCCTCCGCCAAGTGCTGATGCGTGGATTCGCCGGTCAGCAGTCCAGGTTTGTAGTGGGTGGCTGTTCCTGCCGTGTAGCGGCCATGCCGCACAAAGTAGCGCTGCACGGCTGTGGGATCTGTAGCGGCAGTGCCGCCTCCACTGAGCATGGCCGCCCATTCACGGTCGAAGTCAATCAACTCTTGAGCAACCGCTTGTCGTTCGGCAGAATAGGTGTTCAATAGGTCTGCCGGGCTGCGTCCTTGCAGGACGGAAGCGAGTTTCCAGCCCAGGTTGAAGGCATCTTGCATCGACACGTTCATGCCTTGTCCGGCCTTGGGGCTGTGGGTGTGACAAGCATCGCCTGCGATAAAGATGCTCGGCAGGCGCGTGGTCGTCTCTTCTTGATGAAGATCGTCAAATCGGTCACATAGTCGCTGACCGATCTCATACACCGACCACCAGGCGACTTCTTTGACATCCAAGGTATAGGGATGAAGGATTCGCCTGGCGGCTGCAATCAGTTGTTCAATAGTGATGTTACGAGCAGAAACGCGCTCATTCGGGTTGAGTTTGTCCAGCTCCACGTAAAGGCGAACAAGATAGCCGCCTTCCCGTGGAATGATCAAGATGCTGCCCTCGGAAGCCGACTGGACGAGCGCCTTGAAGCGGATGTCAGGGAAGTCGGTGACGACCAACACATCCATCACCCCCCAAGCATGATTAGCAGAATCGCCTTTGAGCGCAAGCCCGATGGACTGGCGCACGTTGCTACGTGCCCCGTCGCAGCCGACAACATAGCGCGCGTGTATGGTTTCCAACTGGCCGCTGTGACCATCGTCCTGGCGCTCAAACTGGGCTTTGACGGGATATTTGATTGACGGATCGGCGGCTCGTTCAAGCTTTGCAAGGCGACGGGAATAGAGCGGCACGAGACGGTTCACTGATTTTTGCATCGTCTCAAGATAAAAATCATGAACTCGCGCTTGATTCAGAATGACATGCGGCATGTGCGAGAGACCTTCCTCCACATCGGGTACACGGGCGCTGCGCACAATGTGACCCTTGTCTGCGCCCGGCGCATCATCAGGCTTCCAAAAGCTTGTCTCATTCACCCAGTAAGCCTCTTTCAGGACGCGATCTGCAAACCCGAAAGCTTCAAACATTTCCATGGTTCGACAGGCAATACCGTCAGCCTGACCCAATTGCAAAGGGCCTGGTTTTTGCTCCACGATCACCGTGTGAATGTCGGGGAAGGCTGCCAATTGTGCAGCGAGCGTCAGACCCGCGGGGCCGCAGCCAATGATCAGGACATCGGCTTCTCCAGGCAGGCCCGCTCCTTGTGCAGGCGCTGAAACTGCTGCGTCGAAAAGGCTGGGGTCGCCTGCTCTAAATCCGGACAAATGAAATTGCATGTCAATCCAACTTGTTTGCACCGCCGCAAACTAGCGTTCCCATGGTTCAAGACGTAACATTCGTCCCTTCAAAGATCGACCCAAAACGTGTCCAGCGCTTGCCATCCCAACGCTGCATTTGCATTTGCTTGAGCGGGCGATGATCATTCGGGCCGGTATTCACCTTGATGCCTGGCAACAGCATGCCGTGCTCGACGCCTTTAAGGTTATTGGCCTGGGCCATGATGCTCTTGCGCGAGAAATCGCCATTACACTGCTTTAAGACCTGCACCATGATCGATCCGGTCAGATAACCGTAGGAGTTATAGAAATCGTCCGGATTTCCCTCGGGGTAATGCTTGGCCATGAAGGCGCGATAGGTCTTCACGGCGGGATCATCTGCCAGGCCTGGATCGCTCGGGTCTTTCGCATAGGCGGTGCTCATCACCCCCACGGCGCGCTCGACACCGGCCGGGATGATGGTGCCTTGCACTGAGGTCACGCCCGTTGCAATGTAATGGGCACCCTTGAAGCCAAGTTCGGAGGCCTTGCGAATGGCCATCGCACCAAACTTGCCAGTGACACCCGAGATCAGCGCATCCGGATTGCCCCCCATTAACTGGATGAGCTGCGAATCGCAGGTAGGATCAGTGACCTCGTAAGACACCGCCTTGACCATCGTGTCGTACTTGGCACCCAACACGTCCTTAGCCCCAGCGATGTAGTCGCGCCCGAAGTCATCATTCTGGTAGAGGATTGCAAACTTTGTATCGGGTTTGCTTTGCATGGCGTGCTTGATCGCGACTTGACACTCCACACGTCCACTGGGAGCAAAGGGCATAGACCAAGGGTTGGCCTTGGTATCGGCCCACTTGTCGCCGTTGACGGAAAGAAACAAATGCGGCACGCCCAGCCCGTTGACATACCGGACGATCGCAGAGTTTGGCCCGGTGCCAAGATTGCCGAACAAAAAAGCGACATCGTCCTGTTCAATCAGCTTGCGCGCCATCTCCAAGGTTTTAGGAGGACTAAAGCCGTCGTCGTAGATGATGAATTTGATACTGCGTCCGGCAATGCCACCTTGCTCATTGACCATCTTGAAGACAGCGCCTTGTGCTTTGGCGATGGTGCCTAGCGCAGAGACAGGACCACTCAGTGAAGTGGTATTGCCAATACGAATCTCCGTAGCGGAAACACCCGGGAGGTTTTGCGCACTCGCCATACGTGCCAGCAGCAGCGCTGCACTTGTGCCCAGCGCTCCTTTCAAAAGGTGACGGCGCGCGCTTGATGTTGGCTGCACTGGATCAGGCTCGGTCAGAGAAAGCGTTTCCGCCGCAAGTTTCGTCAGAGGTGCGATTTTCATAAAGAGTCTCCTCAAAATGGACTGTTTTTTATAACCACCCTGCGGGATTGAGGGCGGCCGAGCATTCGGAAGAAGGTACCGCACTTCCTGAACTCTGACAATAGCGGCGCCTCGTGTTCGGGGCCGTCCCTCACACCTGACGTTCTTGCCCCACCCATTAAGGAAGCGCGGATTTAATCGCGCTTCCTTAAGGATCTCTGAGTAGACGCTTGAAATGGGTAATGCCTGGAAGCCGGTTGAACTTTGCGCCCCCCGTGGTGATGGCTACTTCACCAACTGCCAAACCCGCCCGTCAAAGCGTTGCAACACCACATGTTCGATCACCCGATAATCGGTAGCGCTGGTGGCAATCAAGCTGCCCGGCAACAAGGCACCAATGCGTACATCGCGTAGATTGCTGGCTTGTTTAAGAATGTTCTCGCGAGTGAGGTCGTCGCCGCATTGTCGCAATACCTGTTCCATGGTTTGCGCAAAAGCATAGCCCATAATATTCAAGCTGTCACTGATATTGGCCTCCGGCATGTACTTTTTCATCCACCCGAAAAATGGCGCCAATTCGGCATCGTTGGCCCACTGCGGATCGGTCGGATCTTTGATAAAACCCGCAGTTTTTATGCCCACCGATTTGTCAAGACCGGCAGGCTGCAAGGTTGCACCGACCGAGGCCGATCCGAGATGCAGGTAGACCTCTGGTTTCCAACCCAGGTCGGCAATCTTGCGAATGCCCTGCGCCGCTTGCTTGGCGTAAGTGAACAGCATCACCGTGTCCGCGCCGGTGCCTTTCATGGTGATGATTTGCGAGTCGATCGTGGGATCAGTCGCCTGGAAGCTCTCGGTGCTGATGAGCATCGCGGCTTTGTCTCCAAGCCCCTCTTTGAGCCCGGCGACCATTTCCTTGCCGAAATCATCGTCCTGAAAAATCGCGGCAATCTTGGCATTCGGTCGTGACGCCAAGATGTTCTTGGCGTAAAAAATGGCTTCTCCGCGTAAGGTAGGTTGCCAGCCCATGGTCCACGGAAAGCCCACGGGGTCCGCAAAACGAACCGAGCCTGCCGAGATAAACAACTGAGGTACTTTCTTGGCATTGAGGTACTGCCTGATGGCGAGATTGAGGGGGGTGCCCAGGGTGCCGAAAATGGCTGCAACCTCGTCTTGCTCGACTAAGCGCCGCGTCAGCTCGACGGCCTTTGGAGGACTAAACCCGTCGTCCAGACTAATGAGATTGATTTTTCGACCGTTGATGCCTCCTCGGTCGTTGAGCGATTTGAAATAAGCCAACTGTGCACGCCCGAGCTGACCATAGGCGGATGCGGGTCCGCTATACGGAAGCGTCTGTCCGAGCTTGATTTCGCTGTCGGTCACCCCCGGCCCATACTTCTTCTGAGCCCAAACGCGGGGGGCAAGAGTTGCTCCAACGACACCTGCGACTGAGGCCTTCAAAGCCGAACGTCTAACGATCAATCTGTTCATGTTTGCTCCTGGTTGAAAAGCTTGGATGGCACCATGCTATTCCTAATGTTTTAAACTTGAGCCGTGTCGTATCATCGGCGAGTATCTTTGTGGCTGTACTTTTGAGTGCTTGCCCAAATGGAACCCACCGCTCTCGGCCGAGCTTCGCTAACAAGCCATTGAATACGGTATAACAGGCTCATGAGTTCTCACGACATTCACGAACAACTTGCCCAAGGCTTCAGGGCGATCCGTGCCCTTCACCAGGTTCCCGAAGAAGACTCCGAGAGTACCGCGATCAAGGCGCTTGCAGAACAAGCCATTGTGGACGCTTCGATAGCGCGCAGAGATGCTACTGAGATCGAGTTCGTGACCCTAGACCCAGCGGCAAGCACAGATTTGGACCAGGCGTTTGCAGTGTTTCGCGAGGGCGACATGGTGGTTCTACTGTACGCCATCGCCGATATCGGCGCCTTCGTCGCACGGGGTGGCGACATTGAAAGCCAAGCTTTCAAGCGCGGAGTCACGGTGTATTGCCCCGATGGCAGCGTGCCACTTTATCCCCGAATATTATCGAAGGATCGAGCCAGCCTTTTGCCTGACGGGCCCAGGCCCGCCATTTTGCTCACGGTACAAGTGGATCCAGCGGGCGTTTCGCGGTTGAGAAATGTCGAGCGAGCCACAATCCTTAGCCGTGCCAAGCTGGCCTATGAAGAGGTCAGCGATGCGGATCTTTCTGCCGATACTTTGGAGCTTGCCAATCGAGTCATGGCAGCAGAACTGCGAAGGGGAGCCTTTCGGGTAGGTCGAACGGAGCAAGAAGTGGTCATTGATGACCAAGCGCCTGGTGGATTGCTCTTGGAGTTTGCTCCCAAGCGCCAGAGTGAGGAAAGAAATGCAGCACTCTCGCTAGCCGCCAACCTCGCTGTGGCAACACATTTCTTGGAGGCCGGTGTGGGCTTGTTTCGAGTAATGGACGAGCCAGATGCTTTTGAAATGACTCATTTACGTCGACGAGCCCGGGGTTTAAAGATCGAATGGTCCGACAACGAAAGTCTGCACGCGCTTGTCGAGCGCTTAGAAATTAATAACGTAAAGCATCTTGAGTTTTCTCAGGTGATTCGACGGATGGGCGGTGGAGCGAGCTACTTGCCGTATCCGGTCCCATTTAATACGCCCGATGAGCAAAAGAAAAACGCCCAGCAAATTGCCAAGCCCTGGCATGCCGCGCTCGCCGCGAGTTATGCTCATGCAACAGCGCCCATGAGGAGGCTGGCGGATCGCTATGTGCTGGATTTGCTGCTTGCCCAATTTGCAAAGGATGAGCAAGCCGTACGTGACTTGCTTGCCGTGATGGCTCAGTTGCCGCCCGTTATGGAAGTGGCCGAGCGCCGTGCATCTAATGTTCATCGCGAGTCCCTTGACCTGATTGAAACGCTGATGCTGTCACCATTCATTGGCGCTGAACTGGCTGCTACCATCATTGACGTTACCCCTGGCAGTTGGCAGGTGCAAATTCAGGAGCCTGCGGTGGTGCGCCGTGTCCGGGTCGAGAAAGGCTTAGCTGCCAAGCTTGGCGCAACGGTCAGAGTGAGGGTCGTGGCTGCTCAAGACTCTCGCTCCGCCGGGAAACCATTGCCACTTGCGCCTGGTTCAGAAGGGTCGCGTCTAAAATTTAGTTCACTTCAGACGGTTGAGTTGATGTTGGTTTGACAAGCGCAAGCCATTTAACACAGGATTGCCCGTGAGCTCCTTAATTAGCCTTTAACCCTTCATCAATATCCCGCGATCCAAGTCTCTGCGCGGAGAACCTTCTGTCGGTTTGATTCCATAGCCGATTCTTGCCACCATTTGCAGGGTGAGCTTCGAAGCGTCAAGCTTGAGTAGTGCATACATGGCCTGATTTTGAACTTTTACTTCCTCAAATTCCTGACTGGCTTGAGACAGTGGATGCATGTCTATTAAATTGAGAAAATGCAACATGGCACTACTTTAGAAAGTAGCCGGGGTTTACACCAGAGCCAAGATGGCTTGGCAGTCATGCGAGAATGCATGCCATGAAGGCTACCCATAGCACCGTTGTAGAAATTGAAGCAGGCGCTGGCGCGTCTTTGGAGGATTGGAACCAGCTTCGCTCCTTTATTGCCATTTATGAAACGGGTACGCTCACCGAGGCGGCGACACGACTGAAAACCACCCAGCCCACCATGGGCCGACACCTTCGCGAACTAGAAGCCTCAATGAAGGAGCCGCTTTTTGTGCGTTTGCCAGGTCGGCTGAAACCCACCACAAGGAAGGCCGCCCGCCAAGGTCGCCAGTGAGGTTCAGGTTTCGGACGGATTTTGTACTTGCACGTGAGGCTGCTGCATTAAGCGCAAGCGCAATCGCCATGATGTTTACGGATATCGCTCAGGAAATGCCGCAACTCAAAAGAGTGCTAGCCGAGCGCATCAGACTCAAGCAAGAGGTTTGGCTCTGCGCGCATGAGGAGCTTCACCGCAGCGCGCGAATGCGCTATGTGTGGGAGCATTTAGAAAGTGCGCTCAGACAGCGTTTCAACTCCTGCACGTTTAAGGCTTCATAAAGCCCAGGTTTTTTTGGTAAAGAATGCCGTCTTGGGTTATGTTGTCAAAGTTTCCAATGTTGGGAACGACCCTCGTCAACTCACTGGCTTCAACCCCAAACCAGGTCGCCATGGTAGCAGCGTATTGATCTACCGAGGTCGTGGGGAGCAAGCGTCCTTGTCCCACATGCCAAACATTTTCGGGTTTGCTTAGATCATCACTAACGCTCATCGGCGGCGCGTAGCCGTAAAACGCTTTGCCATGGACCGCACCACCCACCACAAAATGGTGACTACCCCAACCATGGTCCGATCCGTCCCCGTTGGAGCTCAAGGTTCGACCGAAATCAGAGGCCGTGAAGCTTGTGACCTGACTGTCGACTCCGAGCTTGACGCTCGCATCGTAAAAAGCAGTCATTGCATCACTGACATAGCGCAGCAAGTTAGGGTGCTGTGAAATTAAATTATCGTGCAGATCGAATCCGCCCAGCGACACCATAAACACTTGGCGCTTGGGCGCGCCCAAACCACCTCGGCCGGCGATCATGCGAGCCACCATTTTGAGTTGCCCTGCCAAAGCATTTTCCGCCAACATAGTCGGCGTGAACGCGGAAAAGTTTGGAGAGTCGACCGCGCCCGGCCCTGTCGCCAGTGCACCGGTCACAATGGATTCTGCGCTAATGGAGCGCTGAGTGATCTTGTTGTACTCGATTTCCAGAGCACCCGTCCCGCTTTGCACGACAAGCTGGTTGAGTGCCGTTCGTACTTGTGTGGAGTTATAGACCCTGTTGTTGGCGATGCTGTTGAGTTTGACGGCACCGTCCTTGCTGACTTGATAGGCCAGAGCCGTATCGCCCGCAAGGAACACGGCATTGCCGGTGACCGAAACGCAACTAAAAGTTGAACCCGAGGCATTGACGGTCACGCCAAAGTCACCCAGGTAGCCACCCCAACCAATGGTAGAGCCTTCTGATTCGGAAGACTGCCAAATCGATTGTTGATCATTATGCGAGAACAACTTCGGCGGAAGTTTTTTTGAGAAGGCGTTGTACTGGGCGCGCGTGATCGGTTCAATGAGAGGACCCACATTGAGTTGCACCGCCGCTTGCCCGGCATTGAAGAGTCCGGCCAATCCGGTCATTG
>JAYUOT010000492.1:0-22956 GCA_043760705.1 Betaproteobacteria bacterium | reverse complement strand
ACAAAAGGGACGCATCTGCGTCCCTTTTGCCACTCTGGCTGATTTTCTTTTTTTGAAATGACTGACGGCAGATCGATGGCCCAAACCGCCTGTCGACCTGCCCGTACAGCAATCTCTTTAAGCAATGCAAGGCTCGTGCCAAGACCAAAGATTTTACTGAGCTTCAGAATATTTCTGATGAAAATCAGCGAGTTATACTTGCCAACGCTTCGTCCCGTTTGAGGTCATCGCGACCTTTGCACTTCGCACTGTCAAAATCTCCGACAACATAGACCCTCATGGGGTGAGTCACAATAGGGAAGCACTGATTAAACCTTTGAACGCGCCGAATCGTTTGAACCTCATTGAGCGTCTCGATCAAATTCTTCCCCAGACCCAATGCCAACGCTGCGGGTATCTGGCCTGCCTACCTTATGCCGAGGCCATGGCTAGGGGCGAAGCTTCACCCAATCGCTGTCCGCCAGGTGGTCAACAAGGAGTAAAAGATCTGGCAGCAATTCTCGCCCAAGCCGAACCGGAACTCGAGCTGAAGCGTGGCCCATCTGGCGTAGGTTTTATTGTAAGCATCGATCCGGCTTACTGCATCGGTTGCACGAAATGTATTCGAGCCTGTCCTGTGGATGCCATTATCGGCGCCAACAAGAGAATGCATTCGATCATCGCCGATCAATGCACCGGCTGCGAACTATGCATCCCGCTCTGCCCAACCAATTGCATGGCCCTGGAACCGCGTGCCCCAATGACTTGGAGCGCCGACGATGCCCGTGAGGCGCGAAGTCGCTATCAGCGCCGGAGGGCTCGCTTGGCCCAGGACGGGTGCGATGTCGACCCACAGAATCGCGAAGCATCCGACCAAGCGTCAGTTCTAGCGGTCAAAAACCCTGCCTTGGTGAAACAATCCGCCCTGGAAAAAGCGCTTGAACAAGCGCGGCTGCGGCTCGCGACCCACGCTCACGGTTCACCCGAGCAGCCCGCCGCGACGCATGACGAGAAAACTCCAGCACAGAAAGCAGGCGATGCGAACCATTGATCGAGAAGATTTTTTTGCCCGCCTCGCCGCTGCCAATCCTCATCCCAAGACAGAATTGGAGTACAACTCGACGTTTGAGCTCCTGGTGGCTGTGCTGCTTTCGGCACAGGCGACCGACAAAGGGGTGAACTTAGCGACTCGAAAACTCTTCAAGATCGCCCCGACGCCCGCTCAGATGTTGGCGCTTGGACACGATCAATTGATGGAACATATAAAAACGATTGGTTTATTTCGCTCAAAGGCCAAACATTTGGTGGAAACCTGTCAAATTCTGATCGACAGGCACGAGGGGCAAGTACCGCAAAACCGGGAGGCCCTCGAAGCACTGCCGGGTGTTGGCCGTAAGACGGCCAACGTCGTTCTAAATACGGCATTTGGCTGGCCAACGATGGCGGTCGACACTCATATTTTTCGAGTAGGTAACCGCACGGGCCTCGGCAAGGGCAAGACCCCTCTTGAAGTCGAGCACCAGCTCTTGAAGCGTGTCCCCGCGTCCTATTTGCAGCATGCCCATCATTGGATGATCTTGCATGGTCGCTATATATGTAAGGCGCGCGCACCCGAGTGTTGGCGTTGCCCGGTCGCGGACTTGTGCAAGTTTCGGCCAAAAACCAAAGTTCCAAAGGATCCATAATTGTTTAATCCGTCTCAGGAAGAAGTTCGTCGCTTCTTTTGTTCGACTTGGCGCAAGCATCGCGAAACCAGTCCGCTGACGCCCTTGGAGTCCCTGGCGCTTGACTGGATTCTCGAGCATCCCGAATACCACGAGGTACTCGGTGACGAAGAAGCAGCGGTCAAGAGAACTTTTTCGGTCGAGCAAGGCCAAACCAATCCTTTCTTGCACCTATCGATGCATCTTGCCATTGCCGAACAAATATCCATCGATCAACCCATCGGCATCAAGGCGATCTTCCAGCAGCTCGCGACACGCCAAAATAGCCTGCACGAAGCCGCCCATGGCATCATGGAAAGCTTGGGAGAGGTGATCTGGGAAGCACAAAGAACCGGCTTGCCACCGGATACCGATCAATATCTCGACTCCATGAAACGTCGCCTGGGCAAGCCTTGAGACGTTAGGATTTGGGGACCCGCTGAGGCAGGTTTTTTACTTTCGTTACACTTGCGCCTGCGCACCGAGGATCGGTTCCTAAGAATTCTCTGGGTATGCTCACAAAAGCCAGACAAGCAGCCGCCCTGTTTGCGCATCATCACGGTAAATCAAATGCGCTGTCCTCAAGGGGTCAGCCTTTCTCTGGAGTCCAAAATGTTCGGTCGTCTAATGCCAAAGGAAGTCAAGTTCTTTGACCTTTTCAACGAACATGCGGCGCACATCGTCGAAGGCGCTTCAGCACTCGTTGCCCTGATGCGTGACTACGACAATCCAAGTTTGCGCCAAGCCCAGATTGATCGCATCGAAAAGGAAGAAAAAGCGGCCGACAAAATCACCCACGATTGCATCGCCCTCCTCCACAAAACCTTTATTACCCCGTTTGATCGCGACCAGATCCATTTACTGATTTCCCAAATGGATGACATCCTGGACATCATTCAAGACGTGGCCGAGTCAGCCATGCTGTATGACCTGCAAAAAATCACCCCCGAAGCTCAGCAATTGGCTGAACTAAGCCAATTGTGTTGTGACCGCGTCCAGAGTGCGGTGAAGCTTCTGACCAGCATGGACAATGTCGATGCCATCCTGAAACTATCCAAAGAAATTGATCGCCTCGAATCCGATGCGGATCGGGTGATGCGTTCCGCCATGTCCAAGCTGTTCCGTGACGAGGCCGATGTGAGACAGCTCATTAAAATGAAAGCCATCTACGAATTGCTCGAGAACGTCACCGACAAGTGTGAAGATGTCGCGAACGTGATCGAAGGCGTGGTGGTTGAAAATGCCTAGTCATCTTCAAATGAGCATGACCGTGATGGTCATGTTGATCATGTTGGCCTTGGCGTTCGATTTCATGAACGGTTTTCATGACGCCGCCAACTCTATCGCAACCGTAGTCTCAACCGGCGTACTGAAGCCCTATCAGGCGGTCGCCTGGGCGGCGTTTTTCAACGTTGCGGCAGTCCTCATTTTCCACCTCAAGGTGGCCAGCACCATCGGCAAAGGCATTGTTGACCCGGCCATTGTCGACCACTACGTGATCTTTGGAGCGCTTGTAGGGGCGATAGCGTGGAATATCATCACTTGGTATTTTGGCATTCCCTCGAGCTCTTCTCACGCCCTGATTGGCGGCATGATCGGTTCGGCCGTGGCCAAGTCCGGCACCGGAGTCCTGGTGTCGAGCGGCATCATCAAAACCGCCTTATTCATTGTCATATCGCCCTCGCTTGGTTTTTTGCTGGGCGGCTTGATGATGCTCTTGGTCACCTGGATTTGTCGACACTCCACGCAATCCAAAACGGACAAATGGTTCAGACGACTTCAACTGGTGTCGTCCGGCTTGTACAGCCTCGGGCATGGCAGCAACGACGCGCAAAAGACCATGGGCATTATCTGGCTCATCCTGATCGCGGCAGGAACGACGACCCAAGATCATCTGCCCATCTGGGTGATCTGGAGTTGTTATCTGGCCATCGGTTTGGGCACCATGTTTGGCGGGTGGCGCATTGTCAAAACCATGGGACAAAAAATCACCAAATTGCGCCCGGTTGGAGGCTTTTGCGCTGAGACAGGAGGCGCAATTACCTTGTTTTTGGCCTCAGGCTTCGGCATTCCCGTCTCGACCACGCACACCATTACGGGAGCCATTGTGGGCGTCGGCTCCTCGCAAAAATTCTCGGCCGTACGCTGGGGCTTGGCCAGCAAAATTGTTTGGGCTTGGGTACTCACAATTCCGGCCGCGGCCACCATGGCAGCGATTTCCTGGTGGATCGGCAAGCAGTTTCTTTGACCCAATTCTCCAGGAAGCCCGTGAAAGCAGGCTTCTTGATTCCATGAGCTCGTGACTGTTGTGACAAGGCCTTCAAAACAACTGTGGATCGAACTGCCGCCCATGTCGCAAACGGCGCCGACTCGGCTGATGGTGTTTTTCCATGGGGAAGGCTCGACTCCGGAAGAATTCACTCCTGTGGCACTGTCCTGGCAGCTTAAGTTCCCAGGCGCGACCGTTTTGGTCATGCAAGGCCCGCGCGAACGTACCCCGGGGCGCTGGGAGTGGTATGAAAGCCGAAGTATCGGTGAGCCTAGGTTGGCACGCCTACAAGACGCTGCCCAAGACATGGCGATTCAAATAAGAGAAACTCAAGTTCAACGAGGGTTTTCCGGGGACGGCACCATTTTTGTGGGCTTTTCTCAGGGCGCCAACTTACTGCTTGAAATTCTGCGAAGCCATCCAGAGCTGTGCGGCGTCGCCATTGCGTATTCAGGCCGTTTACTTCGGCCGATTCGTGCCAACGAAGGTATTGCTGCGTCCATTCACCTCCTCCACGGCAGTTTGGACTCCTTGGTCCCCTTGGTTTACGCGAGACAAGCCTTCGATGGCCTGAGCTCCATTGGCGCGGACGTCTCTCTCGATGTGATTGAGGAGGGTAGCCATCACATCGATCAAGACATGATCATTTTAGGGACAACACGAGCCATGCAGTCGATCTTCAAGCATCGCAAGCGTCTGCGCATGAAAAGTCTGAACTAAGGTTGCGGCAACAGAGCAGGCACATTAAAAAACCATGTCGACTCTCTCCATGAATATTTTGTCGAAAAAAATTACACCCAACATTGCGACTGTTCTCCGTAGTTTTTCTCAAAAATCAAGGAAACTCCCCGCCGGGACCCTGGAAACCAACTAAAAGCGCAAAAGTTCACATTCAAATCCAGCAAAAAGTGCCTGTATAAAGATGCACCGAGACTCCCAAACATAAAAGTTTTATTGACATCACTTATAAATGTCGGTGGGGCTTACATTCAATACATCGTCACTTTAAATAAACTTCATATGTCATTGATTTATAAGTAAAAAAATAAATATTGACAACCTGGCACGAAACTCGCTTGAACCATTATCATGAAGAAAGCTCTCGTCCTCTTTGCTGCCTCCTCAATGCTTGCGGCCGGCGTAAGTCTCGCGTCGAATGTTTCATTCGGCCAAAAGTTGGCTGCGTTTCTGTCCGAAGCATTTGAATTCGTTGGGCCTGTAAGTGGTTTGGTCCACGCGCTCGTTAAGCACAATGACGCACCCAAAACCCCCGTCATTCCAAACTTTGAAGATGGCCTGTCGATACCGAAATCGCTCGCTAATAGTGGCGCGCTAGGCGTTACGGCGGGATCTTTACGGGTCGCGGAGCTCGTGAAGTCGCCTTCGCTTTCAGTCATCTCGTACGAAACTGCAAGGCCTTCCAAGCCCATCGGTACCGACCGCTTTGGCGATCTTTCGCCTCATTCAATCGTCGCCCACAGCAATCGCCTCGATGCTGGCTCCGTCGCGCGAGCTATCACTGAAAATGGTGAGAGCACCGTTTTAGCGAACCTCGGCAAGAGCCTTCAAGGTCGTTTTCAAGACGCTAGTTTTACCGCGGCCAGTCAAGATGTCTGGTCAAACTTAATGAGTAAACCCGGTTTAGAGCCCACCAAGCTTGCGCTCGTCACGGAGCGAAGCAATAAGCAAGAGGACTCTGGCGCGAAAATTGCACAAACCCTGACCGCTCAGGGCCTTTCCCAAAATGCGGCCAGCACAGCCGCTAATATCCTTAATGAAGCCAATGCGACCCAAGGCACAAGCGTTGACGGGAAAGAAGGGCAAGCAACGGCCACGCAAATCACAACGACCGCGCTCGCTCAAGTGACCACAACGTCACCCGGCACGAGCAAAGTGCCGGCCCCCGCAGGGCTTCCACTCATGCTGATCGGAGTTTTCCTGATGGGCCTGGCCAAGCTACGTACCGGGCGCCTCACTACCTAACGTCTAAGACGTCCGGGCGGCAGAAAAACGTGCGCCTCGACAGGCGAATGTCGGCATTTTTAAGTTTGGGAGAGCGTTGAGCGGGCCATTTGGCCCGTTTTTTTTGCTTCAACCTCACATCAAGCAGATTTTTGAGTTACAAAGACACACTACTTGCAAAGCGATCTTTATGACCACTTCAGAGTTTTTCGACCGTGAATACAACGCGCGGGCGGCCATTCCCAACGCACAGGAAATTTTTGCCGAATGGCGTCAAAGAGCAGAACAGGCTCAAGCCGAACTTCCCGGCTTGAAGAATCTCGCCTACGGGCCAAGCCTAGAAGAAACCCTGGATTTGTTTTGGTGTTTGAAACCAGATCGGCCGCTGTTCGTTTTCATTCACGGGGGTTACTGGCGCTCACTTCACAAAAACGACTTCTCCTGGATCGCAGCACCCTATCTCAAGCAAGGGATCAATGTCGCCATTGTCAACTACGATTTAGTACCCCGTATCAGCCTCAGCACACAGGTCAGCCAAGTTTATCGCTCGATCGCCTGGCTTTTTGGCAACGCTGAGGCTCTCGACTTTGACCGGGATAAGATCTTTGTCGGCGGTCATTCTGCAGGGGGTCATCTTACGGCCATGATGTTATGCACTCAGTGGCGAAAAGTAAAAACGGACCTTCCGGTAAATCTTGTCAAAGGCGGCATCGCATTGAGCGGACTGTTTGACTTGGATCCTATCTCGAAGTCACCTTTCCTCAATGTTGATCTCAAGCTCACTCCTGAGGACGTCAAGAAACTAAGCCCGATTCTCATGCCTCCAAGCCATCCCGCCAAACTACTGATCAGTGTGGGAGCCTTAGAAAGCTCGGAGTTTCATCGCCAAAGCGATAGGCTCGAAGAAGCCTGGCAAGGCCAAGTCGTCATGAATCGCATTCCGGCTCCAGACCTGAATCACCTGACCGTATGCAATGCCCTGGCCGATCCAAACCACGTTATTTTCAAAGCCAATTGCGTCCTGATGGCACCTTAGCCTTGGTGCGCCTTGATATCCCTCAATTCACATCGTCGTTCATTGCCGAATTTTGCAAAGTTGCACCCACAGGAGTGCGCCCATGCTGGGCGCACAAGAAAAAGGCGCACATCGCTGTACGCCCTATAAATGGCAGCAAGGCTGCCTCTCCTCCTCCTCGAACCGTATCGATCAAACTTCCACAAATCCGATCAGATACTTCTCCATGAGCATATTAATCACTGGCCCATACCTTGTCCAGAATTTCTTGCGTTGCTTGTCTGCAATTTACATTCGTTGTACCAGACGCGCCGAATGAACCCAAGCACCGGCCTTGCTTTTTAGTGCTAAATCGCCCCTGTAGTGAGTCACTCTAGAGCCACCTTGGCGATCGATTGAATCACTTCAATTCTTTGGCCAACTGGAACCTGGGCGTCAATCGTCAAGCCAGGAAACTGGGCACGACAAAATTCCAACAAGCCTGGTAAATCACGCAAGACATGGCCTGCACCGCCCAGGAAGATCGGAACCAAGCGAGCCGATTTCGTTCCGCGAACATGGAGTTTGGCGACCAACTCGGGTAATGAAGGCTCCATAAACTCCAAAAAGGCGAGTTCCACTTTCGCACTCGGTGACAGCATCAGGATTTCCTTTGCAATCTCCCGAAGTGGGTCGGCCCAGCGCGGATCGCGTGCGCCATGGGCAAAAAGAATAATAGTCTCGCTCATTGGGGTTCTGGACGGGGAAAGCTTATGAACCATGGCCTCACTCAATGTCGGACCGCACCGAACAAATCAGTGACCTTACGGGTACGATCAGCCAAGGCAAGCATGACACAGGCCAACATAAACGCAAGCGCACTCGGTGTGGCGGCGGCCAGCCAGGCAGGCGCCGAGGTTAGCGCACCCAAATGAGAAAACAGTGCATTGAGGAAATGAAAGCCAACACCTAACATAATGCCGCCAAAAACTTTGAGCGCCACCCCTCCTGAGCGGGTTTGCATGTAGGCAGAGGGTAAGGCCAAGGCCAGCATCACCATCACCGCCACGGGATAAAAAAGTTTACTCCAGAGCGCCACTTCATAGCGGCCGGTAGATTGCTGATTGTCCTTCAGGTGACGGACATACTGAACCAAGCTAAAAAGGGACATGCGTTCGGGGATGACCATCATGGCGGACAGAAAATCCGGAGAAATATCGGACACCCACGCTCTTGTCGGTTCCGAAAACTGCCTGACGCGAACAATACTGGCCCCAGGACCGGCAGCAATTTCAGAATAACTTCGAGCCTTGACATCCTTTAACTCCCAAGCTTCACCTGTTTTCTGGTACTTGGCCTCTTGGGCATCAATCACCTCCACCAAGCGTAAATCGGCATCCAGCTCAAAAATCCGAATCTTTTTCATACTTCCGTTGGGCGAAAGTTCGCTGACGTTCACAAACCGCACCCGGTCAAGCTCACCGGCGCCAGTCTTCGACGAATCCTTGATCCAGATGCCCGAACGAAACTGCCCAGCAATCGACGCTCCCAAGGCAGAAAGCCGAATGTTCTGCGCAAGGCGTTCGGCAGGTGGCGCCAACAGCTCGCCCACCAAAAGCGTCAGAGTGGCAAAAATGATCGCCAAACCGGAAAGCGCCTTAAGCGCCCTGACCCTGCTCAAACCCGCGGCTCGCATGGCAGTGAATTCAGAGCGCGAGGCCAGTTGGGCGAAGGCATAGACCGCACCAATGAGTACCGCCACAGGAGCAATTTCGTAGACGTGGCCAGGAAGATTCAACGCCACGAAAGCCAGAGCATGCTGCAATTTATAGGCGCCGCGCCCAATGTCCGCCAACTCGGCGATAAAGTCAAAAAAACCCAACAAGCATAAAAAAGCAATCAGTACGAAAAGCACCGACGATGCAATTTCACGGTTGAGGTATTTCGCTAGTAAGGTCATCGCAGAAACCCCAAGATGCGCCAAGGCCTCAAGGACGACTTGGCGTAGAACAAGAGCACCGCCAAGAGCAGGAACAGTAAATGTACCAGCCAAACCCCTATCGAAAAGCTTAATTTTTCCTGAGCGACATAGGCCTGTGCCAGGGAAATCATGTTGCTGTAGACCATGTAAAGCAGTAATGCCCCAATCAAATTAACCGAGCGCCCCATTCTCGGGTTCACTGAGGCCAAAGGAATGGCCATCAATGCCAGCACCAAGGCGGAGAAGGGCAAACCCATTCGCCACAACAATTCTGCCAGATGTCTTGGTTGCGGGTCCCGCACTAGGTCGAGCGATGACTTTACCTTCGCCGACTGATCATCGAGCCGTAAGGGTTTTGGGTCCAAACGCAAGCCGTATCGCTCAAACTCCATCATGCGCAGCTCGCCGGTCTTTTCATCAGCATCATAGCGACGGCCTTTCTCAAGAACCAAAAAGCGCTCGCCTTTGGCGTCCACCTCAACCTGACCGCTTTTCGAGGCCACCACAATGGTGCGTTGCTCCTGCTTTTGCGTTACAAACACATTGTTCACTTCGGTGCCACTCGCACTGAGTGACTCCACAAAAAACACTCGATTGCTGCCCGCCGCCTCGCGAAATTGTCCGGCAGCAATTTGAGACATATCTTCGCGCTGGGCAAAGCGCTGCTGATACTCGCTCGACTGGCGATTGGCCCAGGGTGCAAGAAAAAAAGAAATCCCGAAAACCATCAGAAAAAACGGCACCGCAAAGCCCATCACCGGCCGAATCCAATGACTCATCGATTGCCCGCTCGCCGACCAAATGACCATCTCCGAGTCTTTATGGGCCCGGGTAAACACCGACAGGATCGCCACGTAAAGTGTCAAAACGAGGAGCACAGGCAAGAAATTGATTGCATTAAAAGCGATCAGCGGCAGCACTGAGGCCGTGTCGATCTTGCCTGCTGAAGCCGTTCCGAGAATGCGTATCAGGCTCGTGGTCAGCATAATCGTGAACAGCGTCGCGAAGACGATCCCGGCAATCGCACTCAACTCCTTGCGTAAGGCTGATCGAATCAGCATTGGGGCAGGCTCGTTATAATCCGAGCAACGGCGTTTGCCATGGCCCGAACAGACAAAAGGCTATCAATTAATGGCATCCGCAAAATCATCGCTTTCAAGGTCAAGATGAAATTTAACACACACCCTCTTTTGCTCGGCACCGATCCCAAGGTCCGCTCCCAAGGCAAGTCGCCCGGTAAAACTTCAAAACTTGAGCTGATCATTGTGCCCGTCGTGGGCAAGCAGCTCATTGGAAGCGCGGCCGCTTGGGCTGATCGCCAAACAGAGGGTTTGCTTAGCGCATGGCTGGCCAGTGGCGAATTGGCTGAGAAGGCGGGTTCCACGCTCGTCCATCGCCTCGGCAAAAACGCTTCCGTTGAACGCGTCATGTTGGTAAGCCTCGGCAAAGATACGAAATCGATCCAAGAAAAAGACTTCCTCGACGCTAGCCTCGCTGCCGCCAAAGCCGCCCTTGCTCTGCCCAGCACCAAAGCCGTCTCTTGCCTTCACGAAGCGACGCCATCGGCACGAGACCAGACTTGGGCCTTGCGTCACACAGTTCTAAAATGGCGGGAGGCCAGCTACCGCTTCGAAATGATGAAATCGAATAGCACGCCAAAGCCTAAACTGACCGAAGTTCAGCTCAGCGGCGAACTCGATTCCAAAGACTTCAGCAGCGCTCTCCAGAGTGCAATGGCTTTGGCCAACGGCATCGATCTTTCAAAAGATCTTGGCAATTTGCCCGGTAACGTCTGTACGCCCAGTTACTTGGCCAGCCGCGCGCGCAAATTATCGAGTGAGTACAAGCTCAAATGCGAGATTCTTGGCGAGAAGCAAATGCAGGCCCTCAAGATGGGTTCTTTCCTCTCTGTTGCCAAGGGGTCCGTATTGCCCCCGCAGTTCATTGTCATTCATTACAACGCCGGACCGGCCAAACAGGCCCCGGTCGTGCTTGTTGGAAAGGGAATCACCTTTGACACCGGAGGCATCTCCCTCAAACCCGCCGCCGAGATGGATGAAATGAAATATGACATGTGCGGAGCTGCCTCGGTGCTCGGCACCTTGCAGGCCATCGCCCAAATGAAGCTCAAGCTGAACGTCGTAGGTGTGATTCCCACCTGTGAGAACATGCCGGGTGGCCGGGCCACTAAGCCTGGCGATATTGTCACCTCCATGTCGGGCCAGACCATTGAAATATTAAACACCGATGCCGAAGGTCGCCTCATTCTATGTGACGCTCTAACCTATGCGGAACGCTTCAAGCCGGCCGCCGTCATCGATATCGCCACACTGACGGGCGCCTGTGTCATCGCTCTCGGTCATCATCATTCCGGCCTATTTACTGCGAATCAAGCCTTAAACGACGCGCTCGTGGCCGCAGGCAAGACGTCCGGCGATACCTGCTGGCCGATGCCGATTGACGAGAGCTACGCCGAAGGGCTCAAATCAAACTTTGCCGACGTTGCCAATGTAGGCGGACGTGCGGGCGGCAGTATCACGGCCGCTTGTTTTCTGGCCCGATTCACCAAAAAATATGATTGGGCTCACCTTGATATCGCAGGAACCGCCTGGAAGTCGGGCCCCGCCAAAGGATCCACGGGACGCCCTGTCGCGCTACTCACTGAATTCTTAGAGCAACGCGTCAAGTGATACACACGACCGGCTCCGAAGCGACCGACCTATGACTCAAGTCGATTTTCATTTCAACGCCACCGACAAGCTGCATTACGTTTGTCGTCTGCTCAGAAAAATTTATAAGTCCGGAAAAAAGACCGTAGTGTTTTGTAGTGACCTCCAACAAATGACAAGTCTTGACAAGGAACTGTGGAGCTTTTCACCCTTGGACTTCATACCGCATGTGCGAGCTGGGGATCCCCTGGCGGCCTCGACGCCCATCATTCTTTTGAATCAGGCCAGTGACACGGCTCAGCTGGAAGTTACTCATCATGACGTCTTGGTGAATTTAGGACGGGACATGCCACCGATGTTTAGCCGCTTTGATCGACTGGTAGAAATCGTCGAAGAAGCCGAGGAAGATCGTCTTCAAGCCCGTATCCGCTGGAAGTTCTACAAAGACCGGGGCTACCCCCTCAACACCTATGACCTATCGAAGCAGGCCAGTTGACGACAAGGCAACCATGACGAACGATGACTCCGACATCCCGCTCAGATTAAGAATTGTCCGGAATCCGGAGCGCGGCGAGACTGACAACGCCCCTTCGGTGGATCAATCGATTCCGCTACTGACGGAGGTCATGGATTTCCAGCCGGTCAATCTGGATGATCCCGAGAAAATCGCTATCCCCACCTTTATCACGGAGAAAGCCGCACCGATCGATTTGCAGGCGCTCAAGCAAAGTTTGCAAAACAATATTCTGGAAAGCCTGCTAGAAAAATCGGACGCCATTCTGGCCAGAGAATTCCAAGAGCGCGTCATGCCCGTCCTTGAGCGAACCGTTAATTCCATGGTTCACGACTTACACATTCATCTCGAGCAAGTACTCAGAAATGCAGTCGCCAGTGCCATCACTGACGAACTTAATAAATTGCAAACAAGTAACCCGAATGACCTCCTTAGATAAAAGCTTCGACCCCATCTCCATCGAATCCCAGTGGTACCAACGTTGGGAGAGTCGCGGCTATTTCAAGAACCTTCAGGCTAGCGCTACGGATGCATCGGCCCTGTCGGCCCCGAGCTATAGCATTCAGTTGCCACCCCCGAATGTCACGGGCACCCTCCATATGGGCCATGCCTTCCAGCAAACCATGATGGACACGCTCATTCGTTATCACCGGATGAAAGGCGAGGACACCAACTGGATCGTGGGTACCGATCATGCCGGAATTGCCACACAAATCGTGGTGGAGCGGCAGCTTCAAACACAAGGTCAGTCCCGACACGATCTCGGACGCGAGGCCTTCATCAAAAAAGTATGGGAATGGAAGCAGCAATCTGGCTCGACCATCACCCGCCAAATGCGTCGACTCGGGGACTCCGCGAACTGGTCCTATGCCGACACGGAAGGCCAGCAAAGCGGTTACTTCACCATGGATGCAACCCTGAGCCGCTCGGTGACTGAAGTGTTTCTGCGCCTCTATCAGCAAGGCCTGATCTATCGCGGTAAACGTCTGGTCAATTGGGATCCCGTGCTCAAAACCGCCGTCTCCGATTTAGAGGTCGAGATGACCGAGCGCGATGGCAATATGTGGCACATCCTCTATCCGTTCTCTGAGGGCCACCAAGCACCCGGCAAAAACGACGATGGAAGCACTGCCAACGAAGGTAAGCCCTTAACCGGGATGACGATTGCCACCACCCGGCCAGAGACGATGTTGGGCGACGGCGCCTTATGCGTTCATCCGGACGATTCCCGCTACCAGCATTTAATCGGCAAGTTTGTCGATCTGCCTTTGTGTGATCGCCGTATTCCAATCATCGCCGATACGTTCGTCGATCCCGCATTCGGCTCGGGTTGCGTCAAGATCACCGGAGCTCACGACTTTAACGACTATGCCTGCGCGCAGCGTCGTAACATCGAGATGCCCATCATCATGGATCTCGATGCCAATATGTGCGCCCCAGCCCCGGCGGCCTTTGTCGGTTTGAATCGCTATGTGGCGCGCAAGGCGGTCGTCGCCGAATTGGAAAAGCAACAACTTCTCGTAAAGATCGTGCCCCACAAGCACATGGTGCCTCTCTGCGAACGTACCGGTGAAGTGGTCGAGCCGATGCTCACCGATCAATGGTTTGTCGCCATGAGTAAGCCTGCCCCTGAGGGCACCTTCCATCCTGGCGAGTCGCTCGCTGAAGTCGCACTTAGAGCGGTATCCTCCGGCGACGTCAAGTTCTTCCCCGATCATTGGAGCGCCACATACAATCATTGGCTCTCCAACATTCAGGACTGGTGCATCTCGCGGCAACTCTGGTGGGGCCATCAGATCCCCGCCTGGTATGACGAAGGCGGCAAAGTCTTTGTGGGCCGCAATGAATCCGAGGCACAGGTTCAGGCCACGGCGCATCACGGCAAGGCGGTCACGCTTCACCGTGATGCCGACGTCTTGGACACCTGGTTTTCATCGGCCCTGGTGCCCTTCACCACTCTGGGTTGGCCCGCCGAAATGGCCGCCACAGCGCAGGCCCAGACCCAGGCCAGAATCGATCTCGAGCGCTATTTGCCGTCCAATATTTTGGTGACAGGCAACGACATTATTTTCTTCTGGGTCGCGCGCATGGTCATTATGACCACGCACTTCACCGGTAAAGTACCGTTTAAGCATGTCTACATCAACGCCATGGTACGCGATGCTGAAGGCCAGAAGATGAGTAAGAGCAAGGGCAACACGCTCGACCCGCTCGACTTGATTGATGGTATTGGCTTGGATGCGCTCCTGGCAAAATCGAGCCAAGGCCTAATGCTCGCCGCCCACAAGGAGCGAGCCGAGAAATACGTTCGTAAAAACTTCCCCAGTGGTATTCCGGCGTATGGCACTGACGCCTTAAGGTTTACCTTCTGCGCCCTGGCTCCGATGTCGCTCACCTTGAATTTCGATCTAAGTCGCTGCGAAGGTTATCGCAACTTCTGCAATAAACTTTGGAACGCCACCCGCTTCGTCCTCATGAACTGCGAAGGGCAGGACTGTGGATTTGAACCCCACACGGCCGACCAGTGCGTGCCCGGGGGGTACATGTGCTTTAGTCAGGCGGACCGCTGGTTAACATCCAAGTTGCAATTGATCGAATCCGAAGTGGCCCAGCACTTGGAGGCCTATCGTTTCGATCTCGCGGCTAAAACCCTGTACGAGTTCGTGTGGAATGAATATTGCGACTGGTATGTTGAAATCGCAAAGGTGCAGTTACAAGAGACTGATCCGGCCGTTCATCGTGGCACGCGCCGCACCCTGATTCGGTGCCTCGAAACTCTACTGAGGCTTTTGCATCCCATCATCCCTTTCATCACCGAAGAGCTTTGGCAAAAGGTTGCTCCCATCGCTCAGCGTTATGGCGAACGCGGTACACAAAAACTCAAGGGCCCCGATCTTGAGCAGGCTGTTGCCGAGCAACGTTACTCAATCATGATGCAGCGCTATCCTCAGGCAGAGCTCGACAAGATCGATCCACAGGCGCTGGCCTGGATGGAGCAACTCAAAGCCATGGTGGACGCCTGCCGTGCCTTGAGAGGGGAAATGAATATTTCGCCGGCGCTTAAGCTTCCACTCATCGCCGCCGGGAATACGGCCAGCTTACTGAGTATCGCACCCTATTTGAAAGCGCTCGCCAAGCTCTCCGACGTCAAGGTCAGCCCCAGCCTTCCGGCGAACTCCATGGCCCCAGTGCAGATGGTGGGTGAAAACCGTTTGATGCTGGAAGTAGAAATTGATATCGACGCTGAACGCGAGCGGGTGGGCAAGGAGCTGGCGCGCATTACCGGCGAAATCAGCAAGGCCGAAGCGAAGCTGAATAATGAGAGCTTCGCCGCCCGCGCGCCCGCCGCTGTGGTGGCACAAGAAAGAGAGCGGCTGAGTCAGTTTTTAGCCTTGAAAATCAAACTCACAGAGCAGATCAACAAGCTCAGCGCCGCAACATAAATCGCAGGCGCCAAAGGGCGCGTGCGCTGAGCTGGTTAAGGGACCGACTTCACCGCTCAGCGGCCAACTTCATGGCGACCAAGCCCTGCTCAAAATCGGGGCCGACCATTTTTTCCATGTTAAAAACCAGACTCATGAGCTTGGCCAGGAAGGGCTGAGGGCCAAACATCGCCCACACCACTTCGGTCTGCTCACCTTTCGCGTTCACACTAAATTCCGCGGTGTTTTGAGCCTCGAAAGGTTTCATAAAGTTCAGCTGAATACTGACTTTACTCGGTGCTTTAGACTCCATAATCTCCATGCGCCCCGTGCCCACATCCTTATTGCCCTCCCAGGTATAAACAGCGCCTGTACCTTGAGCCGAGCCGCTCAGGCTACGTTTCATGCCAGGATCCTTCTTCTCCCAGGGTGACCACAGCGTCCACTTCTGGAAATCATTAATCAGCGCAAAAACCTTCTCAGGCGAGGCTTTTACAGTGATGGAGCGCTCGATTCGAAAGCTATCCGGGCGCGTCACCGCATACCCCAAAACAATGAACAATCCAATAATTAAAAACAGGCCGATTATTTTCATCACTAGTCTCCTAAGTTCGCCCGCAAGCGCTTTTCTTCATCATCATCTGGATCCAAAATCAGAATCCGATTCAACACTTTCTTCAACTTTTGGGATTGCCCTTGCTGACGATACACCTCACGCAAGTTACGTAACATTCTTAGCAACACCTCACGAGGCGTGGCCGCTTGCAAAAACAAGCCCGTGGGCACTTCGTTATCACCCGTCAGCCCAAGCCGCTTTCGATAGGGGTCCAGGCGCTCCAGGATATCTTCCTGGGAGAGGCTATATCCCGTGAACGGATCGAGCACGACGGGGCCTTCATGAAGGTTCACCTTGATCAAAAAATGTCCAGGGAAGGAAATACCGTCCGCATCCAGACCAACCGTACGTGCAAGTTCCACATAAATCACGGCCAAAGTAATCGGAATGCCACGTCGAGTCTCGAGAACTTTGTGGACGAAACTATTGTCAGGGTCGTAGTAGTCATTGACGTTGCCTGCGAAACCTAGGTCCTTATAAAAGAACAACGAGGTCTCTTGCAGACGTTTAACCTCAGTGCTGAGATCGCGACAGCGCTCAGCCAAACGTTTACACAGTACATCCATGCTCGACAGCACATCTTCTAAGTCCAAGCCCGGATACTCGTCCTGAGCCAGGGAAGCGGCCGTCTCCAGGAGCGGGATCTCGGCTGGATCGCCCACCAGGATTCTAAAATAAGCTAAATCAGAAACTTGTTCGTACATAACGCATAATGTAACTCGACTAGGATCGGCTTCCTAGTGCCCTTCGATTCATTTGTTCTTCCCACCTTTTCGTCGAGGAACCCGTGCGCACTTTGTTTTACACTTCCAAAGGCATTTCAACCCTTCGAAATGCCTTGTACCCAGTCGGTTTTGGGCTCTTTTTGTCCTCTCTATGCTTGGCCCAAACCCTAGAACCCCCAGGTGCAAAAAACAGTAGTATTCCCCCAAGCACCCGCGCTACGTCTGCGCCAATATTCGACGCGCATGTGCACTTCAGCCATGACGCCGCCGCGCAACTGGGCCCAGAAAAAGTGATCGCCCTGATGCGCCAAGCGGGGCTCAAGCGGGCCATGGTTTCCAGCTCGGATGACGAGGGCACGCAAAAATTATTCTCCGCGGCTCCCGATTTGATCGTACCCAGCCTCAGGCCCTACCGACTGCGCAGTGATGTCTCCACGTGGGTGAAAGACCCGACAATCATCACCTATCTCGAGCAGCGCCTGGGCAAATACAAGTACGCCGCCGTGGGTGAATTCCATCTCTACGGTGCCGACGCTGAGCTTAACGTGCCGCGCCGCATGATCGAGCTTTCACAGCAGTACCAATTAATTTTGCATGCGCATTCTGACAGCGACGCCATTGAGCGCATCTTCAAGCAGGCTCCAAACGCCACCGTGCTTTGGGCACACTCCGGTTTTGATCGTCCCGAAGCCGTGCGCGACATGTTGCGAAAACACCCAAAACTTTTTGCTGACCTCGCCTACCGCACGGATCAGGCCTCCCCTGAGTGGACCGCCGTTTTCAAGGAGTTGCCGACTCGTTTTGTGGTCGGTACCGATACCTTTACGCCCGAACGCCTGTTCTATATTCCTGAGCATGCACGCTTTGCCAGGGAGTGGCTGAAAGCCCTCCCCATCGATCTCGCGGAAAATATCGCCTGGCGAAATGGCGAAGCGCTCATCAACGGTTTTTGGAAAACAGCACAAAACGCCGATTGCCAGGTAGATTCTCTTACCCAAACCCTGCTTCAAGGCCACAAAGCGAGCGTACTTTTTGAGCGACCCTCATCGTCCATCAAAGTAAGTCAAGCGTTCAATCTCAAAGCCCGGATTTGTCCAACCGAGGATGGCGCGAGCGTGATTCGCGCCACTGTCGACGCCACCATGCCTGAGCATCAGCACGGCATGAACTACAAGCCAAAAATACGACTCGCCGCCGATCCAGCGCAGCAAGGCTCCGGCGTGCAGCTCCTGAACGCCCAAGGTCTGGTGTTTCACATGCCAGGTAAATGGCAAATCGAATTCCTCATATTCGGCAAAGACCGCAACAACCAGCCTTGGTCGGCACCTGAACGTCTTCTGTTCGACCATGTTTTGAATTGAAATTTTTACTGGAGCACCCCATGCGTTGGTGGGCGCTTCATCCTGCAAAGCTCACCGCCCTAATGTCCACCCGCCAAGCCGCCGTGATACCCGTCTTGCTCATCACATTGATGGTGCTGATGTCGCTCAGTGCCAGCCCGCTCATTGCTCAAGATATTGCCTACCCATCGGCAATCACATGGACCCCCGCGGAGCGCGCACGCATACTCTCTTTCGGCCCTTGGCCCGCGCCGAATAACGCACTCGACTCCCCGCAACGTCGGCAAATCAATCCACTCGCCGGGCACCCCAAGGCAATCGCTTTCGGAGAGCGACTTTTTGGGGATAGGCGCCTATCGGCCAACGGCCAAGTCGCCTGCGAGACTTGTCACCAAGCCAAGCTGGGCTTTACCGATGCGCGCGCTTTGAGTGTTGGCCTCAGCGAAGTTCAACGCAATGCCCCTCCCCTGTTCGATCTCGCAGATCAACGCTGGTTTGGTTGGGACGGCGGCGCGGACAGTTTGTGGGCCGCCAGTATTCGCCCGCTACTTGATCCGCGAGAGATGGGCAATTCTGTCGCCTCTCTCGCTAAAGTGTTGAGCGGCGATCAGGCCTACACTTCATTTGTGAACGAACTGCAGGACTGGGTGACTCCCAATACTTCGCCACAAAACCGCCCTGAGAAAACCTTGGTGATCGCCGCCATGAGTCTTTCCGCCTGGATGGAGACCATCGAAAGTGAGCGATCCGCTTTCGACCGGTATCGTGACGCCCTTTCTCAAATATCGCGAAACCCGCCCGGGCAAACGCATTCCGACGGAACTCCTGCGAACCGCAACAACTTCAAAAATACTGGTTTCACCCTTGCCGCGGAACGAGGCCTAAAGCTCTTCATTGGCAGCGCTAAGTGCTGGGTTTGCCACGGCGGCCCACGCTTGACTCATGGGGAGTTTCATGACATCGGTCGTCCGTTTATGATCAAACCCAATCGATACAAAGCCAACCTGGAAGTGGATCCAGGTCGCTATCGGGGGATAGAACGGGTCAAGAAAGATCCCTTCAATCTTTCAGGACCTTGGAGCCCCAACCCCAACAGCCAGCGCGCTCAATTGGTCGATCAAACGGTTCTGCAACATCGTAACTGGGGCGAGTGGAAAATACCGAGCTTACGCAACCTCAAGCAGACCGCACCCTATATGCATGACGGCAGCCTGGCTAGCTTGCGCGACGTGGTTTTGCATTACTCGGAGCTCAATGAAGAAAGGCTTCACGCGGATGGCGAAGCCTTGCTCAAACCCCTGAGACTCAATGAGCAGGAGATCAATGATCTTGTCGCTTTCCTGGAAAGCCTCAGCCCGTAGAGTTCAAACTTACTGCACGACCGGCGCGAGCTCGCCCTTCGCATAACGACCAATCATGACACTGAGCGGAACGCTTTGAATTTTGCTGCCCTGACCTGCACACCCAAACTGCTGATAACGCTGCAAGCAAATCAATTTAGCGGCCGCGGTGGCGGGTTTGAGATACTCGCGCGGATCAAACTTACTGGGGTTCTCCGCGAAGAATTTACGAATCGCGGCCGTCATCGCCAGGCGAATATCGGTGTCGATATTGATCTTGCGAACGCCGTACTTGATGGCCTCTTGAATCTCTTCAACCGGAACGCCATAAGTCTCCTTCATGTCGCCACCGAATTTACGGATTTCAGCCAACAAATCCTGGGGCACAGAGGACGAGCCATGCATCACCAAATGCGTGTTCGGAATGCGACGGTTAATTTCTTTAATGCGGCTGATCGCGAGAATGTCACCCGTTGGCTTACGGCTAAATTTGTAAGCGCCGTGTGAGGTGCCGATGGCGATTGCCAAAGCGTCCACATGGGTTCGCTTCACAAAGTCAGCAGCCTGCTCAGGATCGGTCAGGAGCTGCTCACGGGTCATGGTGGCTTCCGTTCCGTGGCCGTCTTCCTTGTCGCCCTTCATGGTTTCCAAAGAGCCCAGGCAACCCAGTTCTCCTTCCACCGTCACGCCGACCGAATGGGCCATATCCACGACTTTACGAGTGACTTCCACGTTGTAATCGTAGCTAGCGATTGATTTACCGTCCTCTTCCAAAGATCCGTCCATCATGACCGACGAAAAGCCTAGATCAATCGCACCCTTACAAATCACAGGGGACTGACCATGATCTTGATGCATCACCACTGGCACCTTGGGATAGGACTCCACCGCGGCCTGAATCAAATGCTTCAAGAAGTATTCGCCTGCATATTTACGAGCGCCTGCGGAGGCCTGCATGATGACGGGCGCGTCCAATTCAGCGGCAGCCGACATAATGGCCTGAACTTGTTCGAGGTTGTTAACGTTAAAGGCAGGAATGCCATAACCGTTTTCAGCGGCATGGTCAAGAAGTTGGCGCATTGAGACTAAAGGCATGTTGGGCTCCGAATAAACGAAAAGGCAAGAATCTATTGGCCGCGATTATCGCAAAAATGCCGGTTTAGAAGGGCAAAATAGTGCTCAGAGGCCGCGAAATTCCACCCGAGCGGGCGATTTACACACAATTTCCTACAAAGGCGACAGAACGCAGACCGTTCACTGCCCCCCGTATCCCGGATGGCTGGGGTCGCCGCAGATTTAGCCCGCACTGGCGCCCTGCAACAACTACCCGCCGATTTTGACGATCTTGATGGAATTCGTTCCACCGGCCTTGCCAATCGGTTCACCGATGGTCACGACAATTAAGTCACCCAGCTCGACCACCTTGGCTTCAAGCAAGCGCCGCTCGACTTCAGCCAACACTTGCTCACGGTCCGAACTGTTGTACTGAATCACCAGCGGATGAACCTCGCGAAATAAAGTCATCCGGCGGCGACTACGCTCCTCGGGCGTCAAGGCATAGACCGGGACACCGGAATCTACCCGGGAAATCCATAGCGCGGTCGAGCCCGATTGCGTCAATGAACAAATCGCCTTCACTTTTAAATGGTGGGCAATGAACAAAGCACTCATGGCAATCGATTGATCCACTCGGGTATAAGTGCGATTCAAAAACGCATCATCGAGAGTCGCGTGTTGATAGGTGTCGGCTTCCTCCAAAATACGGGCCATCGCCAAGACCGTTTCCACCGGGAACTTGCCCGCGGCGGTTTCTGCCGAGAGCATCACGGCATCAGTTCCGTCAAGTACGGCATTGGCCACGTCGGAAACTTCGGCGCGGGTTGGCACAGGCGACTCCACCATCGACTCCATCATCTGAGTGGCCGTGATGGTCAATTTGTTCAGATCACGGGCCATCTTAATCATGCGCTTTTGCAATCCAGGCACCGCCGCATCACCTACTTCAACCGCAAGATCGCCGCGCGCCACCATGATGCAATCGCTGGCCTTTAATATTTCCTCCAAATTGCCAATCGCCTCAAAACGCTCAATCTTGGCCACCATGAGGGCGCGGCCCCCCGCCGCGCGCATGAGTTCGCGAGCCATATACATATCGGCGGCCGATTTCGGAAACGACACCGCAATGAAGTCCGCCGCAAAACTCACCGCCGTCTTTAAGTCGTCCATATCCTTCGCGGTCAGCGCCGGTGCGGTCAACCCGCCGCCTTGACGGTTAATGCCCTTGCGGTTCGACAACACGCCACCCTGGGTGACGGTGCAGGCAATGGTCGTGGCGTCAACTTTGTCCACCTTCATCATGACTCGGCCGTCATTGAGCAACAAAGTGTCACCGGCAAACACGTCATTCACCAGCTCGGGGTAATCCAACCCCACTCGTTGCTGATCACCCAGCTCACATTCAATATCGAAGGTAAAGCGATCACCGACCGCTAAAAGGATCTTGCCATCGGCAAACTTGCCGACTCTGATCTTTGGCCCCTGAAGATCGGCCAGCACGCCAATATCTTTACCCTGGCGCACCGCAATTTCCCGCACCATGCGCACCGTATTGGTGTGCTCTTCCGCGCTGCCATGCGAAAAGTTTACGCGCACGACATTCACGCCAGCGGCAATTAACTTGTCGAGAACTTCCGGCGAAGAGGTTGCGGGGCCAAGGGTTGCAACGATCTTCGTAGCGCGAGGACTGCTATTGATGGGCATGCTTGGTTCTATTCTTTCTAGTAGTATTGTTCGACAAGGTCACGACCGTAGTGCTTTACCAATGAGGTATGACCAGCGCTGCGTTCCCGAATGCTTAGATTGTGCACTAATTTGATGACAACTTCTATTTTGGAAAGCTCCTACTCACGCGGCGGCGCCCAGACCCGTCGTCGCCCCAGCTCCTGCGGGGTATCGACCGATACCCGCGCGGGTCGGCACTCCCTACGTCGTTCACAGCCGGGCCACGCCGCGCCAGTATCGGGTGACCGAAATTGATGGCCGCGCGCAGCGTTCCCGAAGGGGCAAAGGCACGCATTCAAGATCTCCAAAAAGCGAGATTCTCTCAGTATCCTAGGCGTCTGGGTTCAAGTCTCACCCAGAAAATACCGCGTCACACCTTTAAAACCCGAGGATTGACGCAAACTGCCTATCAGCCCTTACCCGGGTTCAAAAGCAGGAATCCATCGGTCGAAACCTAGATTTACGAAACCCGTGTTACTTTTCGGCGAAATGGTTAGAAAAAAATTAAGGATCGAGTCTTCATGATTAGCTTGCAACCCCGCCTGGACGCCCTAACGCCTGCTCGCCTGGGAGGCATGCGCAGAGGGGTAGAAAAGGAGAGTCTGCGTGCGCAACCTGAAGGCGAGCTCGCCTTGACACCTCATCCGAAGGCGCTGGGGTC
>JAYUOT010000491.1:0-8452 GCA_043760705.1 Betaproteobacteria bacterium | reverse complement strand
AATCACCAGATTGGTCCCGGAGATGCGACTGGCCACAGGGCTGCATAAAAACACTACGCCGCACGCAACCTCCTCTGGTGTGCCGAATTTGCCGGTGGGGTTTACTTTTAAAGTAGAACTGAACAGATCGGGCAGGTTCTTTTCGATGTTCTGCCAGATCCCGCCGTCAAAGTAAGTGTTGCCCGGCGACACGCAATTCACCCGAATCCCTTGGGCGACCAATTGCCGACTCAGGCCTTTGCCGTAATGGATCAGGGCGGCCTTCATGGCGCCGTAGGAGCCGGCCGCGAAATCCACTTCAAAGCCCGACACGCTTGAAATCAAAACGATTGAGGCGCTGGCGGATTTCTCTAGAAAGGGGAGGGCTGCTTCGACCGCATTGACGGTATGCATCATGTCGGTTCGAAAAGATTTTTCCCAGGTCTCAGCCGAGTTGCCTACCGCCAAGGCACTGACGTTGCACACCAGTGCATCAATGCCGCCCAAGGCATTCGCACTAGCTGCGACCCAAGCACTCAGGGCCGGCCCATCGGCGACATCCAGAGCGCTGCCAAAGGCTTTAACACCTTTGGCTTTCAGGGAGTCGACCACCGCGCCCACTTCGCCTGCATTGCGTGCGCAAATGGCAACGTGGGCGCCCTCGGCCGCGAAACCCATGGCAACGGCTCGTCCAATCCCTTTGCTGCCACCCGTGATGAGCGCTTTTTTACCTGCCAGTCCGAGGTCCATGCGAATGCTCCTTTGAATGTGGATCGAATCGATGTAGAGCGAAGACCGTAGTAAAGCCTGTGCCAGGGCAATGTAGCTCAGCTTGGTGAGTTCTGGCAAGCCACATTTCACTCGCACGCTCCACGTCACCGTGAACCTGCTTTGATCAGAGATCGCGTTGAGGGTATGGTTACGTTGTCAGAAACTTTGTACCATCGAGCTTTGACGCTGCACGATCAAACGTCCACAAAGGAATCTCGCCAGCAACGTGCGCCGACGCAATATGAATGCAGTCTGCAAAGTCTGCGGCGTTTTTCTTGAAGAGCGCCAAAGCAATTTCGAGCGCCCGCTCAGACTCGAAAGTCAGCTCAGAAGCCGATAGCAGACTCGCAAAGGTCATCGAGACTTGCTCCCTGTCGAAGCCATATCGTGAGCGTAAGACCCATTCCAGCTCCAGCGTCACGGTGGTGGGAACGTAGAGCGTTTCACCGTCTCGCAAGGCGGCAGCGATTAGCTTCTTTGCGGAGACAAGCTGTTTTTCATCGTCCTGAACGAGGTAGCGAACAAGCACGTTCGTATCGAGCGCTGCCATCAGCGCCAGGCATTCATGTCTTCGACTCGAACTCTTTTCCCTTTGGTCGCTTTATGCATTCCTGCAAGATCAAGTATTGATTTCGTTTTAGCACGCACGGTGATCGTTCCGTCAGGCATGAGATGCCAAAGCAACTTGGCACCGGCCTCGGCATGCAGAGCATCCCTGATGGGTTGCGGTACCGTGGTTTGACCTTTCGCTGTGAGGGTCGATTCCGACATGTTATCTCCTTACTATTTGTACAATAGTAATGGGCGCGGCCTTCTTTGGCAATAGCAACCTTGTAGTTTTGGCATTTAGGTATCTTGATATGAAATACGATTTAAAACCGCAATTCCCGGTGCTACTGCAAGTTACAATAGATCGACCTTGAAGACATCTGCACCCCTGCACTTGGATCACTCCGCCCTCGACCACCTGCGCCAACAACATCCGGCCTGGCGGCTGCTGCGCGCCGATCACGCACCATTAATCGCGAGTTTCCTTCAGCGCGTGTTTATCACTCCCAATATTCAAGTGATTCATCAAGCCGATTTGGCTGAGGCCTTGGAAGACGAGCTGTTTGCCCTGCGCGAGCAAATCGGGGAAGACAAATACCCCAAGCCCGCCCTCGACTACCTTAATGAATGGGCCGGGCCGGACAAGGCTTGGCTGCGCAAATACTACGCGCAAGGCTCGGACGAACCCCTTTTCGATCTCACGCCCGCCACCGAGAAGGCGCTGGCCTGGATTGGCTCTCTGGCGGAGCGCAGCTTTGTAGGCACGGAGTCGCGCCTCCTCACGCTTTTTGATTTACTGCGGCAAATCAGTGAGGGTTCGCAGACTAATCCAGAGATGCGCCTGGCGGATCTTCACCGCCGCCGCCACGAGATTGATTCAGAAATCGCCCGGGTGCAGGGAGGTGATATTCCGGTGCTTGAGAACAGCGCGATCAAGGATCGCTTCCAGCAATTCGTGCAAATTGCTCGTGAGCTTTTGACGGACTTCCGTCAAGTGCAGGGCAATTTCCGAGACCTTGATCGCCAGGTGCGAGAACGAATAGCACTGTGGAACGGGAGCAAAGGAGAGCTCTTGCAAGAGATCATGGGCGAGCGCGATGCCATCGCCGATTCTGATCAAGGCAAGAGCTTCCGGGCCTTCTGGGATTTTTTAATGTCGAGCCAACGCCAAGACGAGTTCTCCGATCTCCTGGAGCGTGTGCTTGCACTGGTCCCGGTGCAAGAGCTTCGACCCGATGTACGCACCCGCAGAGTGCACTACGATTGGCTGGAAGCAGGTGAGCATACCCAGCGCACGGTGGCACAGCTCTCGCAACAGCTACGACGTTTTCTGGACGACCAAGTTTGGTTAGAGAACCGGCGCATTATGGATATCATCCGCAGTATTGAGGCGCGGGCTATCGAGTTTCGCGCCGAACCACCGCTGAACGCCATCATGCATATTGACGACACCGCCGCCAGTGTTGATCTGCCCATGGAGCGCACCTTGTTTACGCCGACCGTGCATGCCCGCATTGACAATGTGCGCCTGATCGCGGGCACCGAGGATATCGATGCCGCCGCCCTGTTTGCGCAAATGGTGATTGATAAAACCCAGTTGGTGCGCCATATTCAACACGCCTTGCAAGACCGCAAGGAAATCGCGCTCGGTGAGCTGATTGAGCAGCGCCCGCTAGAGCACGGCTTGGCGGAGCTCATCGCCTATCTTCAGTTGGGTAGCGACCAGTTTCGCACCGAAGTGGATGAGAGCATCATTGAGACTATTACTTGGCAAGGCCTTAGCGCGCGCGGTGACCTGCGGCAAAAAGAGGCGCAGTTGCCAAAAACGATTTTTAGAAGATAAGCCTTGTTAGACCCTAAAACAACTCTGGACGACCAAAACAAGTTGGATGCGCACCTTGCGGTGAACCCGGACTGGTTCGCCGCCGACAAGCTCCCCCTCGTTAACTCCGCCAGTGTCGCGACCACCTCAGCCACGATCACCGTCACGCCCAGTTTGGCCGACGGAAAACCCGACCTCTCTTTGCTTTTGGTGAGCCTGCTCAAAGGCGTATTGATGAGAGACACCCATCCGGCCTTGTGGAGTGCGCTATTACTACTGCAATCTCAGGTGCGCGACTATGTGGCGGTACTGGCACTGGAATTAATCCTGGACGAAGCGGAAGGGTACGCCTTCCTGCGCTCGCGCGCCAGCCTTGAGGACGAAAGTGATGACGGCATCCCTCGTCTCGTAGCGCGGCGGCCCTTGTCTTTTCCGGTGAGTTTGATCTTGGCGCTGCTGCGTAAAAAACTTGCCGAGTTTGATGCCAGTGGCGCGGAGACTCGACTCGTGTTGTCGCGCGACGAGATCGTCGAGTTGGTGAGAATATTTCTGCCCTTGCGCAGCAACGAGACCCGTCTGTTCGATCAGATCGAAACGCACCTGAACAAAATCGCCGAGCTGGGCTTTTTGCGTCGTCTTAAAACCAGTACACCCACAAGCCAAGGCCACTACGAGGTTCAGCGCATCTTGAAGGCCTTCGTCGATGCGCAGTGGCTGTCGGAGTTTGATGAGCGTCTCGCCGCTTATCAAGTTCGCTTGGCGGCTGAGGTCAATCAAAGTGCTGTCAAGCCCGTGCAACAGACCATCATTCAAGACCAAGTGGTGCGCGCAAGAGCGCGGCGCAAGGCCGAACCTGAGCCCGTTCAGAATAAGTCCTCTCGGGGTGCCAAGCGATGAGTGAACAGTCCGCACTAGACCTTGGGCCAAGTCTTGAAGATACTCTCTTGCAAGATGCAGCCCCAACGGAAACCGAAAGCGGTTCGTCGCTATCCGGTTTTCGCTTGCATCGCCTCGAGGTGTTTAACTGGGGCACCTTCGATAAGCGTGTTTGGTCGATGCAACTCAACGGCATGAACGGGCTGTTGACGGGCGATATTGGCTCGGGGAAGTCTACGCTGGTCGATGCCGTCACCACGCTCCTAGTACCCTCGCACCGGGTCGCCTACAACAAGGCAGCCGGTGCGGACAGTCGTGAGCGCAGCTTGCGATCCTACGTGCTGGGTCATTACAAATCGGAGCGCAATGAGGCAAGCGGTAACGCCAAGCCCGTGGCGCTGCGTGATCACAATAACTATTCGGTGATTCTGGGAGTGTTCGTCAACGAAGGCTATGGCCAAAGCGTGACTCTGGCTCAGGTGTTCTGGATGAAGGACTCGCAGGGCCAACCGGCACGCATGTTTTGCGGGGCGGACCGAGCTTTGTCCATCACCCAAGACTTTGCCCACTTTGGTACGGATATGGGCAAGTTGCGCAAGCGCCTGCGCGCGACCGATGTGGAGATCTTCGATACCTTTCCGCCCTACGGTGCCTGGTTTCGGCGGCGCTTCGGGATTGAGAATGAGCAGGCGCTTGATTTATTTCATCAAACCGTGTCGATGAAATCGGTCGGCAACCTGACCGACTTCGTGCGTAGCCATATGTTGGAAGCCTTTGATGTGGCCCCGCGTATCAGCGCCCTCATTAGTCATTTTGACGATTTGAACCGCGCGCATGAGGCGGTCCTCAAAGCGAAGCGGCAAGTGGAACTGTTGACACCGCTGATGGCGGATGCCGACAAGCATGCGTTATTGCTCGCGCTTATTGAAGAGTTGAGGGCGCAACGTGAGGGGCTGCGGGCGTACTTTGCAAACCTCAAGCAGGCGCTACTCGATAAGCGCCTCAGCATTCTCGGCGAGGAAGGCGACAAACTTTCGGCTCAGGTGCAACGTTTGGAGGAACGTCGCGATGCTCAGCGCAGCGAAGTGGATGAACTCAAGCAAGCCGTCGAGAAAAATGGCGGTGATCGACTGGAGCGCCTCAAGAGCGATATCAGACGCATGGGGCTGGAGCATGAACGGCGCCGCTCAAAGACCCTGCGCTGCCAAGAACTGCTTGAAAAGCTCGGTGAAATCATGGCGACCAGTGAAGACCTCTTCTTGGGCCAGGCCCATCGCTTGCGTGAGGCCGCCAGCCACTCGCATGGGCAAGAGGCCCAGTTCCAAAACGAGGAGCGTGAGAAGGATTTCCAGTTCCGGCAATTGCGCGTCGATCACGGCGCACTGAATGAGGAACTGGCCAGCCTCAAGGCACGGCGCAGCAATATTCCTGCCGAGCAAGTCGCGATGCGTGCGGCCATTTGCCAAGCCCTCGATATTCCCCAGGATGACATGCCGTTTGCGGGTGAGCTGCTGCAAGTGCGTGAGGAAGAGCGTGCCTGGGCCGGAGCCGCCGAGCGCTTGATGCGCCCCTTTGGCTTGTCGCTCTTGGTGCCTGAGGCGCATTACAAGCAAGTGTCAGAATGGGTGGATCGCACTCGCTTGAAGGGGCGGCTGGTGTACTTTCGGGTGCGTGCGGGAAGCCGCAATGACGTGGCCAGCCTGCACCGCGATTCACTCGTGCGCAAGTTGTCGATCAAGCCCGATTCACCGTATTACGATTGGTTGGAGCGAGAACTCGCGCAACGCTTCGATGTCGCCTGCTGCGCCACACCCGAGCAATTTCGGCGCGAGCCCAAGGCGATCACGCTGGCCGGTCAGATCAAGGCGAGTGAGCGCCACGAGAAAGATGATCGCTTTGCACTGGAGGACCGCAGCCGCTACATCCTCGGTTGGACCAACACTGAAAAAATCGCCGCACTTCAAGAGCAGGCCGAGCAATTGGAGGCAAGTTTGGCGGAGCTAGCCGCTCAGATCAGTAAGATTCAAGGCCAGCGCCGCCAGCTCAAGGAAAGCCTCGATACTCATTTGCGATTAGAAGAATTCCGGGATTTTCAGGAGTTGGACGCGGCCTCTGTTGCCAATACTCTGTCGGCACTTGAGGACGAACAAAAAGCGCTTGAGCAGACCTCCGATGTGCTGATGCAGCTTGCGGCGCAACTACTCAAAGTGCAAGGCGAGTTACAGCACAGCGAAGTGAGCTTGCGCGACAAGCACCAAGAACTCGGGTCACTCGCCACCAAGCGCGAAGTGGCACAAGGCATGCGCCATCAAACCGAGGCACTGTTATTTGAGGTCCCTGAGGAAGCGCTACAGGCCGCGGTGCAACAACTCGACCCATTGCGCTTTCAAGCTCTGGGCGAGCATCAGCTCACGGTTGAATCCTGTGACAATCGCGAGCAAGAGTTACGCGCCTGGATTCAAGCACGTCTGGATAGTGAGGACGGCAAGCTCAAGCGACTGGCCGAGAAAATCATCAAGGCCATGGCCATGTTTAAAGAGGAGTTCAAACTCGATACCGCAGAGATCGATGCCAGTGTCGATGCAGCCTTTGAGTACCGGCGCTTGCTGGAGGCGCTGCAAAGCGACGACCTGCCCCGCTTCGAGCTGCGCTTCAAGGAACTACTCAACGAGAACACCATCCGCGAGGTCGCCAACTTTCAGTCGCAACTGGCCCGCGAGCGCGAATCGATCAAGGAAAAGATCGAGAAAATCAATACCTCGCTCACCCAGATCGACTATAACCCTGGGCGCTACATTGTGTTGGAATCTCAGCCCACCCCAGATTCAGAAATTCGCGACTTTCAAAGCGAGTTAAGAGCCTGCACCGAAGGTGCGCTCACCGGCTCCGACGATGCCCAATATTCCGAGGCCAAATTCTTGCAAGTGCGGCGCATTATTGATCGCTTTCGCGGGCGCGATGGCCTGACCGAAATTGATCGGCGTTGGAGCGCCAAGGTGAGTGATGTGCGCAGTTGGTTTGTGTTTGCGGCCAGTGAGCGCTGGCGAGAAGATGAACGCGAACATGAGCACTACTCCGACTCCGGTGGGAAGTCGGGCGGTCAAAAAGAGAAGCTCGCCTACACTATCCTGGCCGCCAGCTTAGCCTATCAGTTCGGCCTGGAGTGGGGTGCGACGCGCTCACGGTCATTTAGATTCGTGGTGATCGATGAGGCGTTCGGGCGCGGCTCGGATGAGTCCGCCCAGTATGGCCTGAAACTGTTTACGCAGCTCAACTTGCAGCTCCTCATCGTTACGCCCTTGCAAAAAATCCACATCATTGAGCCCTATGTGGCGAGCGTAGGCTTTGTACACAATGAGGAAGGGCGCGCCTCCAAGTTGCGTAACCTTTCGATCACGGCCTATCGTGCGGAAAAGGCAAGGAGTAAGCGAGGAGCAGAGGCTTGAGCTGGACCTCGCCGAGCGACTTGCGCGAGCAAGTGAAGCGGCTGTGGGAGCGGGGCGATCTATTGGCTAGCCTTGCACAAGGAGGTGCCCTCCAGGAGCCGTGCGACACTGGCGGCCTCTCGTCCATGGTGCGAGAGAATTCAGCGGATCCCTTGGTTTTTCCAAGGCGGCTGAACCTCAAATGCCCAAACGCCACCGAGCTTCGGGATCGCTTTGATGAAGCGCGTAGCTGGTGTAGAAAGTTACGCGAAATGCCCCATGTACGGATAGAGTGGCGAGAGTTTAACCACAGGACCTTGGGCGCAAACTCGCTGCCAGAAAGTGCATGGCTGGACAGTGTCGAGGCGGCCGCAGCGCTGCTTGGCAGGCAAAAAGATCTGAAGACCTTGCGCGCGCTGATCGAACAGACCCGTGTTCAAGAGTCGTCCCTCATCTCGTGGATAGAAAGGCGGCCACTGAAGGCCTTGAGCCTGGCGGCGGATTGGTCGCGCCTTCTCAGTGTCGTGGCTTGGATGAAGGCGCATCCGAACCCGAAGGTCTATCTGCGTCAAATCGATGTGCCCGAGGTGCACAGCAAATTCATCGAAATGCAGCGCGCCGTGCTTGCTGAATGGATCGACCTGGTGGCACCCGTCTGCATCGTTGATCCAGGCGCCAGCAGCTTGTCAGGTTTCGCACGGCGCTACGGGTTTAACGAGAAACCGAATCGCGTGCGCTTCCGTGTTTTGGATGCGTCATTACATTTTTTGCCTGGCGTCGCCAGCCAGGATATCGAGCTGGACGCGACGACTTTCGCTCGCCTCGTGTCGGGCGTGTCCCGAGTATTCATCACCGAGAACGAAGTGAATTTTCTGGCCTTTCCTCAGGTACCCAAAGGCCTGGTGATCTTTGGGGCGGGCTATGGCTTTTCGGCACTGCGCGAGGCGAGTTGGCTACATCAATGCGAGATGTATTACTGGGGTGACATTGACACCCACGGCTTTGCCATTCTCAACGAACTACGAGCGCG
>JAYUOT010000490.1:0-8471 GCA_043760705.1 Betaproteobacteria bacterium | reverse complement strand
GTATCCGCCGTGGTCCGTGCCACGACGAGCAACAGGTCGGCGACATGACCCTCCAGCACAAAGGTCTTTTGACCCTCCAACTGCCAGCCCGAACGGGTTCTGCGCGCCGTCGTTTCAATATGGCCGGGCTGATGCTTGCTTCCTTCATCAATCGCCAACGTAGCGATCAACTGGCCGGAGGCGAGACGTGGCAACCATTGCGCCTGTTGTTCTGGAGTGCCCAAGGTGCTAAGGGCAGTTACCGCCAATACGCTGCTGGCGAGAAACGGTGTGGCACTCAAGTGACGCCCGACTTGCTCCATCAAAACACCTGCTTCAACAAAGCCCAATCCCAACCCACCGTGCGCCTCAGGGACCAGCATGCCGGTAAAACCCAACTCATTGAATTGTTTCCAGACCTGGCGCGAGAAGCCGTCCGGGTCCTTCGTGTCACGCAGTTTCCTTAGATGTGCAACGGTGGCGTTTTCTGCCAGGAATTGAGCCGCGCTGTCGCGCAGCATGCCTTGTTCCTCGTTCAGTATCAGTGCCATTGTGGTTCCCCTAATCAAGTGCCAGGCAGTTCAAGAATTCGTTTGCTGACGACCCCGAGTTGTACCTCGCTCGTGCCCCCCTCAATCGAATTACCCTTGGTACGCAACCAGGTTCGTACGGCAGCGCCTTGGTTGGAGCGCTCGCTGTCCCATTCGAGGGCGTCGCTGCCGCCCGCATTCATCAAGAGTTCGTGGCGCCGTTTGTTCAACTCCGCGCCGTAGTATTTAAGTGCCGAGGAATACGCTGGATGCGCCTGCCCAGCCTTGGCCAGTTCACCGAAGCGCTCGATCATCAAACGAAAAGCGGCCTCATCGACCTCAAACTCGGCCACCTTGGCGCGCAGCATTGGATCGACCAGACGGCCCTGCTCGTCCCGGCCAACCCTGTCGGCCAGCACTTGCCCCAAGGGGCGGCTCACGCCACGATCACCAATGCTACTGATCATCTCCCGTTCATGGGTGAGCAAGTACTTGGCAACATCCCAGCCACCGCCGGGCACACCCACCAGGTTATGCTTTTCGACGCGCACATTCTCGAAAAAAGTTTCGCAAAACGGTGAAGCGCCAGAGATCAGGCGGATCGGCTTGGTGGTCACTCCGGGGCTGGCCATATCGAACAGCACAAAGCTGATACCGGTGTGCTTCTTGGCGGCGAAATCCGTGCGGACCAGACAAAATATCCAGTCCGCCTTGTCAGCATAGGAAGTCCAGATCTTCTGGCCATTGACCCGATAGTGGTCGCCGCGATCCTCGGCCTTGGTTTGCAGCGCCGCCAGATCGGAGCCTGCATTAGGCTCGGAGTAGCCCTGGCACCAGCGAATTTCACCGCGTGCAATCCTGGGCATATGCTCTCGCTTTTGCGCTTCGGTGCCGAACTTGAGCAGGGCGGGTCCGAGCATCCAGATGCCAAAGCTGGCCAGCGGGGATCGGCAACCCAGGGTACGCATTTCTTGCGCCAGCACCTTGGCCTGCCCAGGGCTCAAGCCACCGCCGCCGTATTCGCGCGGCCAGGTAGGGACGGTCCAGCCGCGCGCGCCCATGCGCTCCAGCCAGAGCTTTTGCCCCTCAGAGAAAAACACCGCATTGCGCCCTCCCCAACAAGTGTCGTCTTCACTGCTCATGGGTGTGCGCATGTCGGACGGGCAATTGGCCAGCAGCCAGGCGCGGGTTTCGGCACGAAAATCGCCCAGGGCCTGAGCGTCGGTTGAAGTGGCTTCAGAGGTGATGGGCATGTTGGTCTCCGGCTGATTTGAAGATAATCCAGGAAGTTGAATTCATGTTGGCATTATGCAAGCTCGATAACGCCGCGCTCTGCGAGCCCGGCAATCTCACTCGCCGCAAAACCGTGCTCCAGCAAAATTGCTTTGGTGTGATGCCCCACCCGCGGTGCAGTGGCGAGCGCAGTTCCATCTTTGAAAGGCGCCATGCCGGGGAGGTTACCCACAGGCACGGGCTGAGATAGATCGGGCTGCGACAGCCAAGCGATGGCTTGAGTTTGCACCACATGAGGCTCCTTCAGAAAATCCGCATAGCGGTTGACCCGCTCATGCATCACATCGGCTTGGGTCAGGCGCTGCGTAAGCTCGGTGCTTGAAAGCTGCGCGATGGTTTTACGCAAGGCCTCCATCAACACCGTCTCATGTTCGAAGCGCGCCTTGAGCGTCGCAAATTTGGGATCCTCAATCAGCGACGCTTGATCTAACGCAATACAAAGATTCAACCAATCACTCTGACGAATCGCGGTGATCGACATCCACCCGTCGGCCGTCCGGAAGATTCCCGCGGGCACGCCTCCCGGGCGCACGTTACCACCTTCGAGGTAGGCGGACATCATGCGGATCGCCTGCAGCCCCGCAGCACCTTGCAGCAAGCTGGCATCCAGGTAACGCCCCTTCGATTCATCACGCCGGGCATAGAGCGCCGAAGACAAGGCCTGGAATGCATACAGCGACGTCACCATATCCACAGGGATCACGGGTACACGGTGCGGAATGCCATCATCGCCATGGTTTTCACCAGTGAGTCCGGTGAAGGCCTGCAACACCGGGTCCATCGCCGGGCGCTCTGCCAGCGGACCGGTTTGCCCAAAGCCGGAAATGGAGAGGTAAAGCAGCTTGGGCTCGCGGGCAGAGACCACCTCATAGTCAAAGCCAAGTCTTTGAATCACTCCTGGGCGAAAGCCTTCGATGAACACGTCCGCACCCGCTATTAAGCGCCACAGCACGGCCTTACCCTCGTCCTGCTTCAAATCAATCGCGATGGCGCGCTTGCCGAGATTGCCAATGATGGAGAAGGCCGTGTGATCGCCGTAGCGCATACCCAGACCTCGACTCCAGTCACCATCGCCGGGGCTTTCCACCTTGATGACGTCAGCCCCCTGCTGAGCCAGAAGCATGGCGCAATACGGGCCGGCAATCCCTTGGCTCAGGTCAATTACTTTTAATTTGTCGAACGGCGCGTCGTAACTCATCAATCGTCCTAAGGGGTGAATCCAAGAGGGTTCTGATGGTATGCCGAGCGCAGCGTTTGGAATCAACAGGTAGGATCAGAACGGAACCTCGCCTCACCACCCACCAAGGAATCAACATGCACCTGAATGCCCCAAGAATTGCCCCTGTGGCGGAAGATCAATGGACGACCGAGCAAGCCGAGCTGGCCGCACCGATGGTGACCAGGGGCACGATGCTCAATATCTTTAAAACCCTGCTCAACCACCCTGACGCCATGCGCGGTTTTATGGGGTGGGGCAGCTATGTGCTGAGCAAGAAGAACACCTTGCCTGGCCGCGAACGTGAGATAGTTGTTTTAAGGACTGGCTTTTTATGCGGCTCGGGGTATGAGTGGACCCAACATGTACCGATTGGTCAGCGCGCTGGTCTAAGCGATGCTGAAATCATCGCTCTCAAGCAAGGTGCTGACGCGCCAGGCTGGAGCGTCGCTGACGCGGCCCTGATCCGCGCCAGCGACGAACTGCATGCCCGTCAATTTGTCAGTGACTCAACATGGAAGGCATTGAAGTCTCACTTCAGCGACAAGCAGTGCATGGACATAGTGTTTACTGCCGGGCAATACACCCAGGTGTCGATGCTCCTCAATACTTTTGGGGTTCAACTTGATGAGGGGCAAGTGCTGGACCCGCAGTTGCGTGCTCGAGACTAGTCGCTATTGGAGCAGAAGTGGGGTGAAGTCCCAACCGATGAGCCAGGCGTTTGACGCAACACGGTACTCACCGAGTCTTTGCTACTATTCGCCCGCCGTAGACTCTACTCGGTTGTCATGAGCAGAAAATTGCGCGAAGGCCACGCCTGCTAGGGCTAGCATCGCCCCACCGATCTTGATGGGGCTAAAGATCTCACCACCACTAAGCCAAGACACCAGGCCTGCGACTGGCGCCATCAAATACCCCAGAGGCGCACTGCGCGCCACACCGCGCACCTGATTGATCCAGCCCCAAATGATCCAGCCCAAGAATGCTGAGATAATCACGCTGTAGCCCAAACTGAGCCAGGCTCGTATGGGCACCTCGGCCCACGCACCTTGCGCACCACCGCCCAACACTGAAAGCACAACAATCGCTGGACAACTCAGCAAGGTGGCATAGGTCATGACGGCCACATTGCCCAGCCGCCCGACCAAGGGTCGAATCGACACGGTGTAATACGCAAAGCAGGCGGCGGCACAGAGCAGTAACAGATCACCCACGCTGGCTGTCCAATGTCCGCCAAACAGCTTCTCGGACATAAACATCAAAATCCCTACGAACGCCACCAATACCCCAATCATTGAGCTGCCTTGTAGCTTTTCGCTCAACACAAAGCGCAGCAGCAAGAGCGTAAAGAGCGGCCCGCAGGCAATCATGAGCGAACTGGAAAAAGGTGTGGACAGGTTCATACCGTGGGTGACTAAGCCAACATGGACGAGATGCCCAATAAAGCCAAGCTTAAAAAGAGTGATCACATCGGCGCGACTGAGACGCGGCCAGGCGCGACCGTAAGTGACACTCAAGAGAAGCGCCGAACAAATCGGCATCAAAACCCCGTAGCGCAACAGCAAAACACCATTGGGAGAAATCGAACTGAAGACGAACTTCTGAACTGAGAAATTACATCCCCAGATCACAATCAGAACCAGCGCGATCAACAATGAGTAAGGCTCGAAACGTTTACTCAGAGACATCGTGGCTCACGGCATGGGGCCAGGAAAAAAGGTGGGGACGGGAGAGGGAAAACGCATCACAAACTTATAGCATTAAAGGTTTCTAAACGCTCGGAAGGTCTCACTCAGACGTTTCAATTTCGTCCTTGATGATCGATCCTTCGCGTCACTTGCTCGTAGTATTGACAGCCTATTAAGTTCACCTTCAAGCAATTTCCACCGAACCACCTAGGCGCAAGTAGATTAGCCATGACCATTCCGAGCGCGCACGACAGCTTCGACTACATCATTGTCGGCGCCGGTGCCGCGGGTGCCATCCTCGCGAATCGCCTGACGCAAGATGGCATCACGTCGGTTTGCCTGCTGGAAGCGGGTCCGCCCGACACGCACCCGCTGCTGCATATTCCTGCCGGGTACATTAAGTCCGTATTCAACCCTAAACTGACTTGGCAGTTCAGCTCGGAGCCCAATCCGCTCACCGCCAACCGCCGCATTCCCCTGCCCCAGGGCCGCACTTTGGGCGGATCAACCTCGATCAATGGGCTGGTTTATAACCGTGGCCAAAAAGAAGATTTTGATGACTGGGCGTCGCGGGGTTGTCGCGGCTGGAGCTACGAAGAAGTGCTGCCTTACTTTAAGCGTAACGAGACACGACTAGGCGAAGCCGATGCGAGGTATCGCGGCCAGCAAGGACCGGTGCCGGTGAGCAACATTGAGTGGATTCACCCAATTTGCGAGCAGTTTATGGCGGGCGCCGAGACGCTAGGTCTCCCACGCAACCCAGACTACAACGGCGCCGCACAGTTTGGGGTAGGTTATTTTCAACGCACGATCGCGGGACGCTGGCGCATGAGCACTGCGCGCACCTATTTGAAGCCCATCAAGAATCGACCGCAGCTCAACATTAGAACTCATGCACAAGCGACTAGAATTTTGTTTGAAGGTAAGCGTGCGATTGGCGTTCAATACGCCCCTTCAGCGCGCTCTTCACGGCTCGAAGAGGTTCGTGCTCGGCGCGAAGTCATTTTATGTAGCGGCGCCTTAAATACCCCAAAACTGCTACAGATTTCCGGTATTGGCCCGGCCTCAATATTGCAGGCGAGGGGCATCCCGGTGCATCACGACTTACCCGGCGTTGGCGAAAACCTAAGCGATCACTTCTCAATACGCTTAGCCATGAGGGTAAAGAATAGCCTCACGATCAATGAGCTTTCGAAAGGCCCGAGGCTGCTTGGGCAAATCACCCAATGGATGCTTGGCCAACCAAGCATTCTTTCTCTCAGTCCTTCGCTTGTGCATTGGTTTGCGCATTCCGAAGCCGGCCTGAGTCGCCCTGATCTGCAAGGTGTCTTCTCACCTGCGAGTTATCGCGAAGGTTATGTCGGGCGACTGGATAATTATCCTGGCATGACTTGCGGTGTTTGGGCCCATCGACCCTTTAGCCGTGGCACCGTGCGCCTGGCATCGAAAGATCCGTTTGCCGACCCTATCATTCAACCAAACTACTTAGCCGACGAGCGCGATCAAGCGACTTTGATATCAGGGATGCGATTAGCAAGAAAACTCTTGAATACCTCCGCGCTTTCTCACTACGCTGTCAGTGAAACCCTTCCCGGTGCAAACCTCGAACGAGACGATGAATTGCTTGATTTTGCGAAACGCTTTGGTGTGTCCTCGTATCATGTGAATGGCACGGCTCGCATGGGAATCAGCTCTGATCGATTCGCCGTGGTGGACGATCAACTTAGAGTGCACGGGATCGCCGCGCTTAGAATTGTGGATGCTTCGGTGATGCCGTCCATTCCATCGGCCAATACCTGTGCAGCGACCATGATGATCGCCGAGAAAGCGGCCGATCTCATTTTAGCGGCCCGGCCCACTTGAGTGTGGGCTACTCCCGGTGGATTGCAATCAAGCCCGGGTACGTTTTCAAAACCACCTCCTGCAAGGATTTATCGCCGTCGCGATTCTTGTTGCCCAGACTCCTACCCCCAGCGGCTTAATACCGCTTACAGAGACACGGAGTGAAGTCCGAGGGTTTGCTCATATTCGAGGGTGAGCACGATGTCTTTAAAAGGCTTAGCTGGACCGAACAGGTAGCCTTGCAAGGTGTTGACGCCACGCTTTGCCAATGCGTTGGCTTGAACTGGAGTTTCAACCCCTTCAGCCACGATCTCGGTCTTAAGGTTTTGCGCCATTTGGATCAAGCTTTCCAGGACTGGGCTCACCCCTTCGGGCGTTTGAATACTTCTGATCAGCAGCCCATCAATCTTGATAAAGTCGTAGCTCATGGTTTGCAATTGATTCAGATTGGAGTAGCCCGTGCCCAAGTCATCCAAGCCGATCTTGATACCCTGAGCGCGTAGCTCTCTAAGCGTAGCATCAGAGGCTTCGCTAATCGGCGTACGCTCGGTCACTTCAAGCCTCAATTGGTGGCGAGGCAGTTGCTTGATCAGTTTTGCAAGCTCTGCGGCCATACCAGGGACTTCCATAAGCGCGGGCGCGACGTTGACGCTACACCAGAGGTGGCTTCCAAAATGAGGGAGGCTCTGCAGATCGCGAGCCACGGTTTGCACCACAAAGCGGGTGATCGGTTGGTCCAAGGCTTCGTCTTGGAAAATCTCTGAGAACTGAGCCGCGCGCAGCAAGCCATGCTTTGGATGCTCCCACCTCAGCAGGGCTTCAACGCCCACCATATGGCGAGTTTTCGCTGAGACAATGGGCTGGTAATACACCCTTAACTGATCACGCGTTAAGGCTTGCATATAACGCGAACGACTGAGCCCTCCGCTGGACAGCCAATGATTCAGTAAAAACGCGGCAACGATAAAGATGGCGCTGAGAGCGGCCATTAAGCGTAAAACCACGGGCCAATACTCATCCCAGAAAATGCCGCGGTCGGCCTGTACTTCGGCCGTAAGCGGAAAGCGCCTTGAGGCATATTCTCCAAATAGCGTAGGTACTGCATTGGCTTTCATGTCACTGCGGCCAATTTCATAAACAATATCTGAGGGTTGGTTGGCGCTTCGGGTAGATGAAGGGCCGGTGAAGCGCATCTCGATTTGACCACGACCGTTTAAATTAAAGCCCCGTTCATATTCAGCAAGAACAGCGGGGTTGACTACGGCATTGATTGCCGTGCCTTGCTCACGAGAGGCATAGACGAACAAGGAGGTGTTGTTGGCCATGACCATATTGGGCCCCACTCCGATCTGAGTGCCTACATTGAGTGCCACATGGTGGGGGAGCACATCGATATTAGCCGGGCCAAAATTTGTACAAAACAACTTACGGTTTTGGATCAAACCAATTTCACGGATCTGGGTATTGGAAGTGTAGAGCGCATCGTTGAGCTTTTGAATGGTTGCTGCATTGCACTCGCTTAACCTGAGTGCATCCAACTTTTGCAGATCGGCGGCGGTGCGCTCAATCAAGCGCTCAGCATTGTGGACCGCGCGCCTAGCACTCAGCTCAATTGCATTATGGGAGCTACGCCAGGCGACCAAGGCCGCCAATAGCAGGCTCATCAGCAATGCCAGAACAGTTGCTGCAAGCAGCAAGCGGCGCAAGTACCAAAATTTTTGCACTCAACCCTCGAAGGAAGTTTATCTCGCGGACAACTGTTCAGCGCGTACGCTTGCTTGAACGTTATTTGTGATTCATCTTAGCGTTTTCTCCGGATTTGTGCAGAGAATTTCACACTCTCTCAAGGCTTGGCCTCATTCTTTCCGGTGAGCGGACGCTCAAACCAAAGTCAAACACTGCCATCGACGAAGCGGCCCGAGG
>JAYUOT010000489.1:0-8479 GCA_043760705.1 Betaproteobacteria bacterium | reverse complement strand
GCGAAATCACGGTGACCGTGGTCGGCGAAGCCGTTTAAGCTGAGCGGATTGCTCTGCCGCTTCAATGAGGCGGCTATTTCTACAAAAACGCGCCCATTTGGCGCGTTTTTGCTTCGGGTCTGAGATGATTGAGGAGTGCTTGATGCTCATGCCAGAATTTCCCGGCTTACGCTATCCTTGCACCTTCCCGCACTTTTCCAGCTCACTTGCTTCGCCAATGGAGCCTTAACCTGAGATCAATCACCCCGTGTCCGCGACTTTCCCCATTCAACGCTTTGCAGACCCCGAGCTTGCCGCCCTCAAGGTGCCGCCGCATTCGGCGGAGGCGGAACAGTCGGTACTGGGCGGCTTGTTAATCGACAATCAAGCGTTTGACCGGGTGGCGGACGTCATTAAGGAAGAAGACTTCTATCGCTATGAACATCGCGTGATTTTTGCGCAAATCTTGCGCTTGATTGAAAAAAATCAGCCTGCCGACGTGGTGACGGTCTTTGAAGCGGTCAAGTCTGCTGGCCAGGAAGCCGATGTTGCGGGTGGCATTGGCTACCTCAACTCCCTGGCGATCGAGACGCCGTCCGGTGCCAATATCCGGCGTTATGCCGAACTGGTGCGTGACCGCTCGATTTTGCGACGCTTGATTACCACCGCCGATGAAATATCCGGCGCAGCCTTTAGTCCGCAAGGTCGCGATACTCGCGAGATCCTGGATGAAGCTGAATCCAAGATGCTGGCGATTTCGGAGGCTCGATCACGCGGCCAAGCGGGCTTCTTGCCACTCGGCGATGTCATCGCCAAAGTCGTGCAAAGAGTAGGTGAGCTCTATGAACAGGGCGGCGCCGAAGATGTGACCGGTGTGGCCACAGGTTTCTTGGACCTCGACAAGATGACGGCGGGCTTGCAGCCCGGTGATCTGGTGATTGTGGCAGGGCGACCCTCGATGGGCAAGACGGCCTTTGCCTTGAACATCGCTGAACACGTCGCGGTGAACCTGCAAATGCCGGTGGCCGTGTTCAGTATGGAGATGGGTGACACACAGCTTGCCATGCGTTTGCTGTGTTCGGTGGGTTTGCTCGACGCGCAGCGCCTACGCACCGGGCGCTTGAATGAGGACGACTGGTCTAAGTTGATGGCCGCAACTCAAAAGACTCAGGACGCGCCCCTTTATATCGATGAGACTCCGGCCCTCACTGCACTCGAGCTTCGTTCACGGGCTCGACGCTTGGCGCGTACTTGTAAGGGCCTGGGCTTGATTGTGGTGGACTATTTGCAGTTGATGTCCTCAACCCGCCAGGGCGAGAATCGTGCCGCCGAAGTGTCTGAAATTTCTCGTTCCTTAAAGGCGTTGGCCAAAGAATTGAATTGTCCTGTGGTTGCTTTGTCCCAGCTCAATCGCTCGCTTGAGCAGCGTGCCGACAAGCGACCCATGATGTCGGACTTGCGCGAGTCCGGCGCGATCGAGCAGGACGCCGACGTGATTTTATTTATTTACCGCGACGAAGTCTATAACCCCGAAACACCGGATAAGGGCATGGCTGAAATCATTATCGGTAAGCAACGTAATGGCCCGACCGGTAAAGTCCGTCTCACCTTCCGTGGTCAATTCACTCGTTTCGAAAACTCAACCTACGGTATCAGCAGTCTGGACGAGTAAGGTTCAATAGGCTCTTAACGGAGTCAGGGTGATTGGAATGAGAAAAATGAAGAGTTATTGGAGCGCACCAGCGCCAATGAGCACTGCTATTCGGGTCATTTCATTCTGTGCGATCCATTGGCTCGGGTTAGCGTCGGGCCTGGTGAATGCTCAGGAATGGCCTTCACGCCAGCCGATTCGGCTGGTCGTGGGCTATCCCCCAGGAGGCTCTGCGGATGCCCTGGCTCGCGATCTCATACCTGGCCTGAGCAAGGCCCTCGGACAAACGATTATCGTGGACTACAAGCCTGGCGCGGGGGGTGCGATTGGTGCGGATGTGGTGTCAAAGGCGAGCCCCGACGGTTACACCCTCGGGTTGCTCGACAATGGTCCTCTGACCATTCAAGGCAATTTTCGGAAACTCCCTTTCGATCCGGTCACGGGCTTCACTCCGATCACTGGGATCTCCAAGCTCCCTTTCGTGCTCTTGGTCAATCCACAAAACCCGGCCCAAAGCCTTGTGGATTTGATCAAGCAGGCAAAGGCGAGGCCTGGCGCACTGTCCTATTCAAGCTCGGGTCAAGGGTCGATGCACCATATTTCAGGCGAGCTCTTCAAGAATATGACCAAGACCCATATTCTTCATATTCCCTATCGAGGCGCGGCGCCTGCGCTGCTCGACTTGTTGAGTGGTCAGGTGCAAATGTCTTTTGCGACGATCGTGCCATCCATGCCCTACATTCAAGCCAGTCAGCTCAAACCGATTGCCGTCACGTCCAACAAGCGCTCGTCGCTCTTGCCGAATGTACCCACCCTTTCGGAGTTAGGTCTTAAAGATTTCGATTCGCAAGGTTGGTTTGCCGTTTTCGCGCCTCCGAATCTTCCTCCTGCGATCACTGAAAAACTTGTCGCTGCCTTTAAGGTGATCTTTGAAGATCCGATCCTGTTGAGTAAGCCCAGTATCAAGGGTGCGGATTCCATGCTGGTCACCCCCGATCAACTACGCTCGATTGTGAAGTCGGAAAATGAATCCATTGCCCGCCTGGTCAAGGCGCAGGGCATTCAGGCGGATTGATTCAGCCCGGATAAGCGATTTCGGTTCAGCCGGAAAGATCGGCCTCGTCGCCAAGAGCCGACTCCGGCCCATGGTCGACCCGTACGGCTACAGGGCCTGCACCCCGTGCGGGCAGGCTCCAGCGCTGGGCTTATAAGGCCTCAGTCGCGAAATCCGCCAGGCGAGAGCGTTCACCGCGCTGCAAGGTAATGTGCCCCGAATGAGCCCACCCTTTGAAGCGATCCACCACGTAAGAAATACCCGAGGAGCCCTCCGTTAAATACGGGGTATCGATCTGCGCAATATTGCCCATACACAACACCTTGGTGCCCGGACCTGCCCTGGTGATCAAGGTTTTCATCTGTTTTGGCGTCAGGTTTTGTGCCTCATCAATGATTAGAAACTTGCTCTGGAAGGTGCGGCCGCGCATGAAGGACAAGGCTTTTACTTTGATGCGTGAACGTATCAAATCCGAGGTGGCCGAGCGCCCCCATTCGCCTGCACCGGGGTCAGTCTTGTTGAGGATTTCAAGGTTGTCCTCCAAGGCGCCCATCCAAGGCTGCATCTTTTCTTCTTCGGTGCCGGGTAAATAGCCAATGTCCTCACCCACGGGAACCGTGGCGCGAGTCATGATGATTTCGCTGTAGCGTTTTTGCTCAAGTATTTGGGAGAGACCGGCGGCCAGCGCTAATAGGGTTTTGCCTGTGCCCGCCTGCCCGAGCAAAGTCACAAAATCAATGTCCGGGTCCATCAGCAGGTTCATTGCGAAATTTTGTTCGCGATTGCGCGCATTGATGCCCCACACTGAATTCTTGAGATGAGTGTAGTCCTTCAAAGTTTGCAGAACTGCGGTGCGACCACTCAGCTCCTTCACCTTGGCTTGCAAGGGCAGGGCGCCTTCAAAGAAGACAAACTGATTGAGGAGCATGCCCGCCACCAAGGGACCGGTGACTCGGTAATAGGTATGGCCGTTTTGCTGCCAGGACTCAATTCCCTTGCCATGCTTGTCCCAGAAATCTGCAGGCAGCTCCAAAATACCGGTATAGAGTAGGTCGCTATCTTCAAGGACTTGATCGTTAAAGTAGTCTTCAGCAAGCAGGCTTAGAACGGAGGCCTTGATACGCATATTGATGTCTTTCGACACCAGCGCAACCTGGCGTAGCGGATATTGTTCTCCAAGAGCTTTCACAACCCCGAGAATTTGATTGTCGGCTTTGCCAATCGGCAAGTTTGCTGGTAACAACGCGCTCAGGGCTTGAGTCTGGAGATAGAGCCGTCCAGTCGCGTCCCGGTTACCCAAGCCGGACAGTGGAATGCCGCCTTCAAGAGTTTTACCATTGGCGGCAATCAGGCTGTCCAAGGAGCGACTCACCTGGCGCGCGTTGCGAGCGACCTCCGTTAAACCCTTCTTGTTATTGTCCAGTTCCTCCAAAACCATAATGGGGATAAAGACATCATGCTCCGCGAAGCGAAACAAACTCATCGGGTCATGCATCAAAACATTGGTGTCGAGCACAAACAAGCGTCGTGTTGACGCGTCCGCAAGTGCGATGGATTTCGGCCGATGGCTCTTGGCCTTGCCGCTTTGCTGCGAGTTTTTTGAAAACCCTTCTTTGTTTTCAAGACTCTTAATTTGTCGGCTGATTCGTGCCTCCGGGTTGCTCGCGCTAATGAGCTGGGGCGCATCAGCGAGCACAGCCTTTTTCAACGGGATCACAAGTTCGGGAACGGCAACTCCGCGAACCTGAGCTTCGAGTGCGCGCACTGGCGCAGCCCTCTTGGTGGGCTTCAGGTCGCGAAAATGGCTGATATCTAGCAAGGCAGCGGGTTTACTCGGTATTTTCGGCAGTGGCATGCGAGGGTCAATCTTGGTGAGTGGAAGAGGAAGATTCAGGGTGCACTAATTGGGTGGGCAACTCGGGAGAACTACTAGTGTGGATCAATCGGCATGAAGGGATCAAGAACTAGGATCAAGACATTGGATCAAGACAGTCTCCATGTAAATCTAAATTCCTGGGGTTTGCACCGTCGTCTCGCCTTCAATCAGGAAAGCTCCCAACACCTTGCGGCCCTCCGCCATCAGAATATTGTAGGTTCTAACCGCCGCCGCCGTAGTCATACTTTCTAGGCCGATTCTTTGGTCGATTAAGGAACGTGTCAGTTTCGGATGCGGAAAGTGCTGCTTTTTGCCCGTTCCAAGAATGACCAGCTCAGGTTGGAGCCCAGCGAGTTTCGTAAAAAAGAGCTCATCCATCTCGGGAAAAGTCTTATGAGGAAGGAACTCAATGCTCCCTTCAGGCTGAACCAGAACGCTTGACTCAAAACGCTGGGCATTGATGTCGATGAACGTATCACCGTAGGCGGTGACCGTGTTCAGGCTGCTTTGGGCATCGGGATGGAGCTTCATGTCGGCGTAAGTTTAGCGAAAATTGAGAAAATCATTAAGATAGCGCTGCGACCTCAATCTGGTGGCGGGCCTCAAATTGTCGCTTAGTTCGCAACAGGCGCAGTTTTAGGGCGATTTTTCCGTTCGAGGTGGTGATACACTGTGGGTCGAAACGCCCTAAACTTTCAGCAAAGCCCTTAAAATCATCATGATTCCTGGTTTGACCCTGTTGCAGAACTCCGCTCTCGCCGCCGTTCGTATTGGCCGTGCTTCGACTTCTGCCGCCTTGGCCGCCACGATGATGGCTGCCGCTACCATGATGACTGGCGCCGCCGCCACCTTCTAAAACCATGCGGGCTCCCGGTCGGGTGTCCGCACCCCGACAGATCAGCGAGTCCAACATGACCCCTCAAATTCAGCCAATCCAAAAATCGCAAAAGCTTGCGAATGTTTGTTATGACATTCGTGGGCCCGTGATGGTTGAGGCGAAAAAGATGGAGGAGGAGGGTCACAGAATTATCAAGCTCAATATTGGCAATCTGGCGCCTTTTGGATTCGAGGCGCCTGATGAGGTTCGCCAAGATGTCATTTTGAATATGAGCAATGCTTCTGGTTACACAGACTCACAAGGGTTGTTTCCAGCGCGCAAAGCCATCATGCATTACACCCAGCAGAAGAACATCAAGGGTGTCCACATCGACGATATCTATATCGGTAACGGCGTGTCTGAACTCATTGTGATGGTGATGCAAGGCTTGCTCGATACGGGTGACGAAGTGTTGGTGCCAGCGCCTGACTACCCTTTGTGGACGGCGGCTGTCAGCCTGGCAGGTGGCACGCCACGTCATTACATTTGTGACGAAGGTGCCGATTGGGTTCCCGATCTTGAGGATATGAAGCGCAAAATCACCTCGCGTACCAAGGCGATTGTAGTGATCAATCCAAACAACCCGACCGGCGCTTTATATCCCGACGATTGCCTGAAGGGCATGATCGAATTGGCGCGTCAGCATCAGCTCATTATTTTCGCTGATGAAATTTACGACAAGGTACTTTACGACGGTAGCCAGCATACGGCGATTGCATCGCTCGCGGACGACATCTTGTTTGTCAGTTTTGGTGGCTTGTCCAAGAACTACCGTGCCTGCGGCTATCGCGCAGGCTGGATGGTGATCTCGGGCGATAAACGCCATGCGAAGGACTATATCGACGGGCTCAATATTTTGGCCTCGATGCGACTTTGTGCCAATGCCCCGGGTCAGTACGCGATTCAAACCGCCCTGGGCGGTTATCAAAGTATTAACGATCTGGTCGGGCCCAATGGGCGGTTGCGAAAACAGCGCGACCTAGCGCATCAATTGATTACTTCGATTCCAGGCGTGTCGTGCGTGAAGCCAAAAGGGGCTTTGTATATTTTCCCCAAGCTCGACGCCAAGATGTATCCCATCGATAACGATCAGGAGTTCATTCTCGAACTGCTGCGCGAGCAGCATGTTCTGGTGGTACAGGGCACTGGCTTTAACTGGGCCCACCCTGATCATCTGAGAATCGTGTTTCTGCCCAATGGCGATGATCTCACCGAGGCGATAGGTCGCATTGGTAATTTCCTTGAAACCTATCGCAAGCGTCACAACGGTTCCCGTCGGGGTGGCCTGTCACTGGCGAGTTCGGCCTAAGAGGCCTATCCGAAATAGAGGCTTTCGGCACTGCACGCTGAAGGTTTCAAGAAAAATAAAGCGGTTCGTAACAATGAATGCATTGAGAGTTGGTTTGTTGGGCATCGGCACCGTGGGCGCCGGTACTTTTGAGGTTTTGGCGCGCAATCAATCGGAGATTACCCGGCGCCTGGGTCGGGAGATTCTGATCACCAAGGTGGCCGATCTGAACGTGGCTCGAGCTCAGGACATTGTAAAGGGTCGTGCCGAGGTCGTCTCGGATGCCAAGTTGGTGATCACCGATCCAAACATTGACGTAGTGATTGAGCTGATTGGCGGTTACGGGATCGCTAAGACCATGGTGATGCAAGCCATTGCAAATGGCAAGCATGTCGTGACCGCCAATAAAGCTTTGTTGGCGGTGCATGGCAATGAAATTTTTACGGCGGCGGCCGCTAAGGGTGTGATCGTGGCCTTTGAGGCGGCGGTGGCCGGAGGTATCCCCATCATCAAAGCCATTCGTGAAGGGCTCACAGCGAACCGTATTGAATGGCTGGCCGGCATCATTAACGGTACCACCAATTTTATTCTCTCTGAAATGCGTGACAAGGGCTCGTCGTTTGCCGATGTCTTGAAGGAAGCTCAGGCCCTCGGATACGCTGAGGCCGATCCGACCTTTGATATTGAAGGCATTGACGCCGCTCATAAAGCGACCATCCTTGCCTCTATCGCTTTTGGTGTGCCTTTGTCCTTTGACCAGGCCTACATCGAAGGCATCACCAAGCTCGACAGTGAAGACATTAAATACGCCGACCAATTAGGCTATCGTATTAAGCTTTTAGGCATTGCCCGCCGTCGCCCCAATGGCATTGAGTTGCGTGTGCACCCCACTTTGATTCCAAGCAAGCGCTTGATTGCCAATGTGGAAGGCGCCATGAATGCCATCTGGGTCAAGGGTGATGCTGTCGGGCATACCATGTACTACGGCAAAGGTGCGGGCGCAGAACCTACTGCAAGCGCCGTGGTGGCTGATTTGGTCGACGTAGCACGAGCTTCGGCCAACGGTGTGGCAGGCCAGGCGCCGCAGGTACCCTCGTTGGCATTTCAGGCCGATGCCATGGGAGAGTTGAAGATCTTGCCGATCGAAGAAGTGGAGAGCGCTTATTATTTGCGGATTCGCGTCGCCGACCAAGCAGGAGTGATTGCTGATATCACCCGTATCCTGGCCGATGCCAAGATTTCAATTGATGCCGTTTTGCAACGAGAGGCGGCAGACAACGAGCAGCAAACAGATTTGATCTTGCTCACTCATCTGACCACGGAAGGGCAGGCCAATGCTTCGATTGCGCGCATTCAAGCCTTGCCGACCGTCTTGGGTTCGGTGATTAGAATCCGTAAAGAAGAGTTGGCTTAAAGGCCTTGGCGTAAATCTCCATGAAATACCTTTCGACCCGAGGGGGCATGGCTCCCGCTTCCTTTCAAGAAATACTCTTGGGCGGGCTTGCGCCCGACGGTGGCCTGAGTATTTGCGAAAGCTACCCGCAAGTTGATCGTGCTCTGCTCGATGCATGGCGCGGTCTATCGTATGCCGAGCTAGCCTTTGAAGTACTACAGCGTTTCGCTCCCGATTTCGGTTCAGAGGATTTGCGCAGGCTCATCGATAAAACCTATACCAAGCAGATCTATGGCACCGAGGACATCACGCCGTTGACCTGGTTGAAACCCGGTCTAGGCCTGCTGCATCTGTCCAACGG
>JAYUOT010000488.1:0-8541 GCA_043760705.1 Betaproteobacteria bacterium | reverse complement strand
AGTAAGTGCGTCTTGTTCTTTTTTGGTGGTTTCTATTTTCGTCAGCGTATCGTTCTGCTGCTCGCCCAATGTGAAAACACCCTTTAATTCGGCGGGCTGATGGAAATTCCGATCTACGAAATCGTGGTTATAGACCATCGGTTGGAGTTTTGTGCCGGCTTTCCAAGTTACCTTGCAGGAAGGAAAACTTGTTTCGTTTGCAATAACCCTGCTGACCGTAGTTTTCCCTGTGCCGTTGGAGCCGTACAAGAAATTGATTCGGGACAATCCAGCGAGTTCCTCGGGGGTCGCTGCGTAGGTTGCAATGCTCGCGAGAGTGATAGATTCAATCATGCTACGGGTACGGTTAGTTCATTCGCAGACAGCTCCCCGTTCAGCAGCTTCAGCAGGAGCGTGTCACGCAGGGTGGCGAGAGAGCGGGAATGATGTTTGTTGGCCTTTATTTGGGCATCCATCTTACTGATTGCTCGCTGGAAGGCTTCCTGAATTGCCATCGGGGGTAATACGATTGGCAGGTGATTGATCGAGTCGAAAGTGATTTGAGGGAATGTCCCTGAACGGGATTCAGCCTGCAATTGGAACTCGACTAGAGTTTCTTCTGACGTAAGGATACGATATAACAGTCGCGGATGAATCTCCTTGACGCCACGTATGACCATGAACTTGGTCGAGACAACGTAATCACTGGAATCGAAGTCTACGTATGCGAAGCGCTTGTTCATTGGGCGAATTTCGCTGAGGAGGATGTCGTCGGGACGAATGGACTTTTTTGCTTGCCCAGGTAGACTGGAATAGGATCTCCTTATTGAGTGAAGGAAGTCTCCTTCCAACACATCGCCCGTGTTAATGAAAACCGGTTCGGGATTGCGCTTAAAATCAAAAGTTATGGATACGTTCTTTGCGACGTCGCTAAGCGTACAAGCCCGCCAACCTTTCGGAAGGTACCCGAGTTTTGAGTTTTCTAGAAGCCCAGGAAAAAGAGCAGCAGTGGCTGTGTCAAGGCCAGCGGGGAGGTGGCCGTCGAGTTTGGCACGCACAGGGTCGAAATCCACGAACCAGCTCTGGAAGAGCGCGCGCTCCATCGCCTCAAGCGTCGCGTTCATCTGCCGGTTCAACTCGATCTTGTCGTCTAGTGCTCCAAGCACCGCCGCGATGGCTTTTTGCTCAGCGAGGGGCAGGAGAAGCACTTGGATCATGTGCAGGTCATTCCGATTTACACCGGGAACGCTGCTTTTATCGCTGCACGATTGAAAATCGACGGTTCGCAAAAGATACGATATGAAATAGGGGTCATTTCCTTGGAAGTCTTTAACCCAAAGCGTTGTGTTTAACGGCCAGTAGTCTTCTTTGATTAAGAAGACTTTCCCGATTGTGCCGTATCGTCCAGTGACAACACCGGGACCTTTGACACCAACTTCCGAGTGGTAGTCGCTAATGCCGGATGACGAGACGATCGGCACACTGCCATGCCTACGATTTTGCGATGGCAAATCGAAACCACGTTGGAGCGTGACATCACCAAGCAGCATTTCAGCCCATTCATCTGCCATAACCTCGCCTCCGAAGGTTCGCTTTAATGGCACACTCAAGGCTAGCCGACGCTTCAGAATAGATGTGCAATTTGGCGATGAGACAAGGCCTCTTTTTCCTGAAGGATTTCATCCCTTAGATTCCAGCTCTTGATCCGCCTCGTTATGCCACATCTCCCGATAAGAGTTGACGTAGCACGTAGTATTGATTTGAGTCAGATTGAAAAAATGGGGGAAGAGTGCTTTGAAAAGCTCAAGGCCTTCTGAAATGCAAGCGCGGTCCAACAAACGATAGAGGGCATGCTCGATTTCCCGAATATCCCGCGAGTGGCCGCTGATGATTTGCTGAACAATCGGGGCGTATGACACCATCATGTGCCGGTGCTGGTCATGCAAGTCCGCAGCGAGGGCCAAGATGCTGTCGAAGCTAGGCTCGTCAGCAGCGCAGACTATTTTAGAAGCCAAAGCCCAAGCCCTCCAAATTGCGTTTGATCTGGGCTTCGAGTTTCGCGGATTCGGCAAACTGGGCGTGCAACTCGGCGACAAGGCGCGGCATCTTTTCTTCGAAAGGCTCGCCATCGCCTTCGACTTCTTCAGCACCAACGTATCTGCCAGGCGTGAGCACATGGCCGTGCGCAGCAATCTCTTGAGTGGTCGCAGATTTACAAAACCCCGCAACGTCTTCGTAGCCCTCCGCGCCTTGGGCAGCCCGCCATTGGTGATAGGTGCGGGTGATTTTCTCCAGGTCAGCATCCGTCAGTTCGCGATGAACGCGGTCGATGAGGGTGCCCATTTTGCGAGCGTCGATGAAGAGGGTTTGTTTGCGACAATCACGCAAGCCACGTTTGGTTTCGGCGCTTTTATTTTTCGAAGGAAACCACAGGCACACCGGTATTTGGGTGCTGTAAAAAAGCTGGCCGGGCAGTGCGACCATGCAATCCACTAAATCTGCTTCGATCAGCGCTTTTCGAATCTCGCCTTCGCCGGATTGGTTGGACGACATGCTGCCATTAGCAAGCACGAAGCCCGCATAGCCATTGGGCGCGAGATGGTGGATGAAGTGCTGCACCCAAGCGAAGTTGGCATTGCCTTTGGGCGGCACGCCATGTTGCCATCGCACGTCATCGTCTTTGCGAAACCAGTCAGAGTCGTTGAAGGGCGGGTTGGCCAGCACATAGTCGGCGCGTAGATCGGGGTGCAGGTCGCGGCGGTAGGTGTCGGCGTGCTCGGGGCCAAAGTCTGCCTCGATGCCGCGCAGGGCAAGGTTCATCACGGCCAGGCGGCGGGTAGTGGCGTTACTCTCTTGGCCGTAGATGCTGATGTCGCCAAGCTTACCGCCGTGAGACTCGACAAATTTTTCTGATTGCACAAACATGCCGCCGGAGTCGCAGGCGGGATCGTAGATGCGGCCCTTGTAGGGCGCGAGCATTTCAACAAGGCAGCGCACAACGCAGCTTGGTGTGTAGAACTGGCCACCGTTCTTGCCCTCAGCGCTGGCGAAGCGGGTGAGGAAATACTCGTAAACGCGGCCTAACAAATCTACCGAGCGGTGAGTCTTCTCGCCTTCGCTAGCGGCAGTGAGTTCGATGGTGGCGATCACGTCGATGAGTTCGCCGAGGCGCTGTTTGTCGAGACCGGGCCGAGCGTAGTCTTTGGGGAGGACGCCTTTCAGGCGCGGATTGTCGCGCTCGATGGCCACCATGGCGTCGTCCACCGTCTTGCCGATGGTGGGCTGCTTGGCGCTGGCTTGCAGATGCGACCAGCGGGCGTCGGCGGGCACCCAGAAAACGTTCTCTGCTTTGTATTCGTCGGGGTCCTCAGGGTTGGCTCCGGCGTAGTCGCCAGTTTTGGCAAGCGAACCCGCGAGAAGCTTGGCACGGTGTTCCTCGAAAGTGTCGGAGATGTATTTGAGGAAGATGAGGCCGAGCACGACATGCTTGTACTCCGCCGCATCCATGTTGTTGCGCAATTTGTCGGCGGTGAGCCAGAGCTTGGCCTCAAAGCCGATGGTGGCCGTGGAGGAAGCGCTCGCCTCGGGCTTGTTGGATGCTTTGCGGGCCATAGGGTTATGCAACCGAAAAGCCTAGTTTACATTGAGATTCGTTATAGGCCGAGGTAGGTGAGGATATTCTCGACGGCAGGTCTGCTAGGGCACCGTGGCTTGCGCGGTCTAGCCTAAAACGCGCTTCATTAGCTTCGCTAAGCAATACTTGCTAGGCGATCAAAGGCGTTGAATCGGCTTACTTCTTGCCACGGTACTTACGCAGCGCCGCAATCCGAGTCGCCATAATGGTCAGCTCACTGGTCGCATTAGTCAGATCAATATCCGTCTTGGCATTGGCAAGCGCTTTTTCCGCAGCTTTACGCGCCGCTTCAGCTTTCGCCTCATCCAGATCGTCACCCCGAATCGCAGCATCGGCCAAGACCATCACGCGATGCGGCTGCACTTCCAGAATGCCACCCGCCACAAAGACGAAGATCTCGTCCTTGGTACCAGCTTGCTTGATGCGCACCGCACCCGGCTTGATGCGGGTGATCAGCGGAATATGCTGAGGAAATATCCCCAGCTCACCAGACTCACCCGGCAAGGCTACCAACTCGGCTTCCCCTGAGAAGATCAGGGTTTCGGCGCTCTCTCAGATGTCCCTAAATCCAGCGCTTTTTCAGCGGCCACTCGCCAACGCCACCACTCCCAAAGCAATCAAAGCCGCCCCCAACAAGCGCCGCTTCAGCTCGCCCTCGTTAAGCAGCTTGGCGCCCAGAAACGCCGCTATCAGCATCGAGACCTCGCGCGCCGGGGCGACATGGCTGATCGGTGCTTTTTGCATGGCCGTCAGCACCAGGATGTAACCCAGCGGCGACACCATGCCCACGCCCAGGGCATAGCGCCAGGACCGCTTCCAGGCAAGTTTAAGATCAACCCTTTGTTGCAGCACAATCGGCAACAACATGGCGCCGCGCACGGGTGCGCAGATCCAGTCAAACACAAGCGGGGCAATCAGCAGATACTTGACGGCATAGCCGTCCAGCAGAGTATAGATGGCGATGCAGGCACCGGTCATCATGCCCCACAGCAAACCGGCCTTGACCTTGGGGCTATGGACTTTGTTGCGATCCAGCAGGGCGACACCGCCCGCGATGGTGAAGGTACCGAACACGACGAGCAGCAAACCCAACACCGAGTAGAGCGTGGGCTGCTCACCCAACAAAAGAATGGCGCCGGTCGCGGATAGCAAGGGCCCTGTCCCTCTGGCGAGCGGATACACGATGGAGAGATCAGAGCGCGCGTAGCCGGTTTGAAGCACAAAAAAGTACAGGTTATGCACCACGCAACTGGCCGCAATCCACCACCAGCCTTGACCTGAAATGCCCAGGCCCGTATCCCTGAAAAACCACCACACAAACGGAGCGTAAACCACGGTCGAAACCGCCGAACACAGGAGCGAAAAAGCCAAGGGATGGACCTGGGCTTTCTTGACCCAGAAGTTCCAGCTCGCATGCAGCACGGCGGCCACGAGCACCATGGCGAGCGCGTCTAGGGGCATGGCCCCTCAAGCGTGTCGCCTCTATAGCCCAAGATGGGCACGGGCTTTGTGGTTGACCGATTCAATATCCAGGCCCACCACCCGCTTGTAGCCCAGGGCGATTTCCTCGAGTTCGACTTGCGAGGCGACATCATGCACCTGCTTGAAGCCCTTCGGTGCCCGCTCTTCAAATACTTCAAGCACATAGTCCGGACCTTGGGCGCGATTGGCGGCCACAATCTTGGCGCACTTGGGCAGGCGCTCGGCTTCATATCGCTCCAGGGCGGTTTTGACGGTGGCCACGTCCGCACCTTCCAGTTGATCCGCCAGGCAACGGGCATCGAGTATCGACTGGGTGGCACCGTTACTGCCAATGGGATACATCGGGTGGGCTGCGTCGCCCAACAAGGTCACATGGCCATGGGTCCATTGGGGCAAGGGATCGCGATCCACCATCGGAAACTCGAACACGCGCTCAGCACCCGCCAGAAGCTTGGGTACATTCAGAAAGTCAAACGTCCAGTCGGCAAACTGCGGTGCAAACACCGAGCGATCCACTTCTCGGTTCCAGTCGTCTTTGGGAGGCGTGTCGCCGCCGACTCGCAACTCTGCGATCCAGTTAATTAAGGAGCGGCCTTCATTGGCATACTTTTGGCTGATCGGATAGGTGACTAGTTTATGGCTCGCATTACCGGCCATGACCATGGTGCGGCCATCCAAGAAAGGCTTACCGATGGTGGTGGCGCGCCACAACACACAGCCCGAATATTTGGGCGGGCCTTCATGGGGATAAAACTGGCGTCGAATCGGAGAGTGAATGCCGTCGGCCGAGACGATGACGTCAGCTTGTTCGGTACGGGTCTCACCGCTGGCACGGTGCTCCAGAGTAATCGTGCCGGCATCGGGATCCACCTTGCTTGTTTCCCAACCGGTGTGAACGGCACCGGGATCGAGCCGCTTCATGGCGGTCTCTAACAACAGCATTTGTAACTCGCCGCGGTGAATCGAGAACTGTGGCACCAGGTAACCCGCCGCCAAGCCGCGCGGCTCGGCCCAGACTTGTTGGCCAAGACGGGAGTAATAGACGACTTGCGAGGTTTCAATGCCGGTCGCGCGAAGCTCGTCGAGGAGACCCAGCTGAGCGAGTTCCACGATCGCGCTGGGTTGGACATTAATGCCCACGCCCAAAGGCTTGACCACGCTTGCAGACTCAAACACAAGAGGTTTGAAGCCACGCTTATGCAGCATCAGCGCCAGCGCCGTGCCCCCAATACCTGCGCCGGAGATAATAATTTTCATGGCGGTATTCTAAGCCAGGGCCTCACTTGGGCTGTGTCTAACCCTGGCGTTCCGGCATATGCAACACCAAGCCCGCAAGTTCGGCGCGCATTTCAATTTGGCAAGAAAGGCGACTATTCGGGCGACGTTCGCTCGCGACCTGGCTGAGCATGCTGTCCTCATCGGTAGTCGGCGGGCCGACTTTGTCAAGCCAGGCAGGATCGACATAGACATGGCAGGTGGCGCAGGCCAGGCAGCCTCCACACATGCCCTCGATCCCATCGACGCCCTCGAAGACGGCAGCCATCATCAGGTTGTTGCCTAACTCGACTTCAAGCGCCGTGGCTTCTTGGCGGTGGGAAACATAATGAACAATCGGCATGGGTAGGTTCGGCTTTCAAAATTGGCAAGTCGAACCCTTGGTCTATTGCCTTGAGTATCGCGTCGCACTGCAAAAATTCAACGCAAGTGTAATGCACTAAAGGAAGCGCCGACGGAGGCGCCGAATTTGTCTCGGTCAGCAAGACGACGGTGAATGAGTATGCCTCCTCTATGGTGGTGACTTCCCACACTCGACCCCAGAAGCACTAAAAGCTGCGATTGAACAAGCCCAAGGGGTCAGGCCAAACGGTACTACCGGTCTCTTGATCGATGACCATCTGATCACTGCCCAGGCGATGCACTTGACTGCTCACCAAGTCCATCTGCATTTGGTCGACGCTCCGACCCGCGTCGGGAAGTTTCAGAATCTGCAAAGCGCGACGCAATTCGGCTTCACGCCAAGTCGTGGTCATTAATTCAAAACGACGTTGCTCTTCTCGATTTCTTGCGGCATCCTTCGTGTGAATGGGATGACGCGGCGGGGGGCGGCCAATGCTCATGGTGTTCCTTGTGGTTTGGGCTTTGATTGTCGGGAATGTCGGCCCGCTCTGAAGCCAAGAAAATCACAAAGCTCCGTTCAAAGTAGAGTGTTGCGCGAAGTCTCAAGACAGACGGTCGGGTTTCAGCACTGAGCGTTGCGCCAACATTTCCTTGAGCAGATCCAGTTTCGCTTTGGCAGCCTCTTGCGCGAGAGGTTTGGCACTGGCCGTGCTGGCGCTGAGTTTCATTTCGCCTACAAATCGAGATACTTGTTGGCGCTGGGTATCGCGCACCCGCTTTCTTTCTTTACACCATGAAATCGTCAGGCTGCGCTGAGCCCGTGTCACCGCCACGTACATCAGGCGACGCTCCTCTTCGATGCGACCTGCAAAACCCGCTTCGGGTGCACCGGCACTTTCGGCGGTTTCTTCAATGACAAAATCGGCCTCGCGGTGATGCGGCAAAATACCTTCTTCACAACCGACGATAAACACGTGTGGATATTCCAAACCCTTGGCGGCGTGAATCGTGCTCAGGCGCACGGCGTCCTGGTCCGAGTCTTTTTTATCGAGTTGGGACAGAAGCGCTAGGTCCTGGGCCACGGTCATCAGACTTAACGATTCGCCATTGGGTCGATCTTCGGCGCGCTTTTTGATCCAGGCGACAAAATCGAGTACGTTTTGCCACCGTCCAAGCGCGGTTTTATCGTCGCTCTGATCCATGAGATGAGCTTCGTAATCCATCGCCTTGAGAAGCTCACTAAAGAGTTCGGCGGCAGGCTCTTTTAGTGACCGGTCATGCATGCGGTTGATGAAGGCACCGAAGGTTCGCATGGCTTCGAGCTGCCTCGTCTGGACCCGACTCTCAAAGCCGGCTTCGAACAGGGCTTCAAACATTGAGCACTGGCGCTCGGCGGCATATTGCCCCAGCGCTTGTAAAGTTTGGTTACCCACGCCGCGTTTGGGCGTGGTGATGGCGCGGATCAGTGCGGGGTCATCTTCATTATTGACGAGCAAGCGCAGATAGGCCATCAGATCGCGAATCTCGCTACGGTCGAAAAACGATTGTCCGCCACTCAAGATGTAGGGGATTTTCTCGAAGCGCAAAGCCTTTTCGAAAATGCGTGCCTGATGATTGCCGCGGTACAACACAGCAAAATCACTATACTTTCCCCGGACCTCGAACTTCTTGGCTTGCAGGCGCTGGACCACCAAACGCGCCTCTAACTCGTCATCATCAGCCTGGACCACTGCAATGGGGTCACCCGGGCCGAGCTCGGACCAGAGCGTTTTGGGATAGAGCTTGGGGTTAAGTTCGATCAGCGCATTGGCTGCATGCAAGATCGCCTG
>JAYUOT010000487.1:0-8550 GCA_043760705.1 Betaproteobacteria bacterium | reverse complement strand
CTGATGAGTATTTCAGGGCTGCATATCACCCTGTTTGCAGGCATCGCGCTCTCTGCCCTGAAAGCACTGTTCCGCTTGCCGATGATCACGGCGCTGCTGTTTCGTTGCGGCGTTCAGGGCAATCGGCTGGCCTGGCTATTGGCGGTGTTTGCAGCGTTTGCTTACAGCCTCATCGCGGGCTGGGGCATACCGGCACAGCGCACCTGCTGGATGCTCGCGGCCGCCGCTTGGGCGCTGAACACAGGGCGCAGCAAGCGCATGTCGCAAGTGCTGGCTTTGGCTGCGGCGGTCGTGACCATTATGGACCCATGGGCTCCTATGGCGGCTGGCTTTTGGTTGTCGTTTGCGGCGGTTGCAGCCCTGGTATGGTGTGGTGCTCGCGAGTACTCTGCCTCGCAACCCTGGTATCACTCGGCACTTCGTTCGCAGGTCGCGGCGACTGTTGCCCTGGCGCCGATGGGAGCCATGTTCTTCGGTTCCTTTTCTGTGGTCGGACCGCTGGCCAATGCCTTCGCCATTCCCTTTGTGTCGAGTCTTCTCACACCCTTTGTTCTGTGTTCGGCACTGTTGAGCACCTTTTGGTCGAGCGCTGCCAGTGTTCTACTTTATCCGGCCATCCTCTCGACGCGCTGGATGTTACAAGCTTTGGAATGGATGGCCGGTTTCTCCTGGGCAGGTATGACCCTGATGCGCCCGAATGGGTTCGTACTGATCCTGGCGAGCCTGGCCTGCGTTGGCTTGCTGTCACCCTACTCGTCAACGCGGAGAAAACTTCATGTTGAAGGCCAGCGCTCAAGCCTCCGAGACCCGCCCAAGGTCCGGGGTCAACATTCGTACCGGTCCTACTGGCTCCGACCGCGCTATGCGTATGCCCTGGGGCTGATGCCTCTCATCAGCGCACCACTCGAACGGCCGGGGATCGGCGAGCTGTGGCTGACCTCTTTCGATGTCGGACAGGGCATGGCGATCCTGATCGAGACTGATCGCGGTCGACTGCTCTACGATGCGGGCCCAAGCTATGGTTCAGAAAGCGAAGCGGGCAGCCGAATCATCATTCCCTACCTGCGCGCGCGAGGTATCGATTCCATTGATGCCATGGTGGTCTCCCATTCGGATCACGACCATTCAGGCGGGGCGAAAGAAGTTGCCAGGAAGCTCTCACCGCACTGGGTTTCCAGCTCTTTGAACGAACAGTCCCAACTTTATGGCCGCAAACATATTCCATGCCGCGAGGGGCAGGCTTGGCAGTGGGGTGACGCCCAGTGGCGCTTCCTGCATCCCGCCGATCTAGATACCACGGCAGTCAAGTCGAAGACCAACGCAAAAAGCTGTGTACTTCATCTCAATCATCCCGCCGTATCGCTCTTATTGCCCGGCGATCTGGAGGCGGCTCAGGAGCGACGCTTGGTCTCAGATTACGGCTCAGTAGGCTTGAAGTCGCGGGTATTGATAGCTCCCCACCATGGCAGCGCCAGCTCCTCTTCGCGCACTTTTCTGGAATCAGTTCGACCCGAGTGGGCGATATTTCAAGTAGGCTATCGCAACCGGTTTAAACATCCCAGCCTCAAAGTTTTGCCACGCTACGAAGAGCTCGGAGTGCAAATATTGCGCACGGACCATCACGGCGCGATTCACATGCGCTTTAAAGTCGGTCAGGAGCCGATCATCAAGCGTTTCCGCCTGGATGATCGACCTTATTGGAGAATGCAAGCCGTCCCCTGAGGGGTGTGCCTACAGGGTTTGGAGGGGGCGTTGATTCCTATTGAGCGGTCCAGCCGCCGTCCATGGTCCAAGCCGCACCACGAACTTGTGATGCTGCATCGCTGCATAGAAAAGCTGCCAGCTCGCCTAATTGCTCAGGGGTCACGAACTCCAAGGACGGTTGCTTCTCACCGAGCAGGGAGAGCTTGGCCTCCTGTGGACTCAAGCTCATCGCGCTTGCACGAGCGTCGATCTGCTTTTGCACCAGGGGGGTGAGTACCCAACCCGGACAGATGGCATTACAGGTGATACCACTCGTCGCCATTTCCAGGGCCGTGACCTTGGTCAGTCCGACCACGCCATGCTTGGCCGCGACATAGGCGGACTTGTCTGCCGAACCGACCAGGCCATGGGCGGAGGCAATATTAATGATCCGTCCGTAGGCAAATTGCTTCATGCGCGGCAAAACACAGCGGGTGAGATGAAACACGGCCGATAAATTCAGCGCAATCACGGCGTCCCAGCACTCAGTGGGGAAGCTCTCGATAGGAGAAACATGTTGAATGCCAGCGTTGTTGACCAAGATATTAATGGCACCATGACGCGCTTCGATGCGTTGCACCAGTGCTTCGATTTCGGCAGGCTTGGAAAGATCGGCGGGTTCGAAATCAACTTCAACATGATGCTTTTGCGCCATGCCTTGTCGGATGGCCTCAATGTCCTTGGCATCTCCAAAGCCGTTTAACACAAGATTGGCACCGCGGGCAGCCAAGCTGTGTGCAATGCCCAGGCCGATGCCGCTGGTGGATCCGGTGACCAATGCAACCTTGCCTTTGAGAGAGCGAAGTGAGGCCGATGGGTCGAGTTTAGAACTGGGTCCTGGGGTGGCGCTTGTATTCATAGCTGATACGATTCGATCTCAGAAAGATTTAAGGAAAACCTGGAGTTTAAATTATGAGCATAAAGCGCATGCATGTTGGAGCCCGGATGTCCGAGGCCGTAGTCCATAACGGAACCATTTATTTGGCCGGCCAAGTGGCCGCGGATCCATCCCAAGACGCTGCCGGTCAAACCCGGCAGATACTTGCGGCCATCGATAGCTTACTGGCCGAATGCGGCAGTGACAAGACCCAAATTCTCCAGGCACAGATTTTTCTGGCGGATATTAAAGACTTTCCCGCCTTGAATTTGGTTTGGGATGCCTGGGTGCCTCAGGGGCATACTCCGGCTCGCGCCACGGTTGAAGCAAAACTTGCAGCGCCAGTCTACAAGGTTGAAATCAAGGTGACTGCGGCGGCCTGATCGGTTCAATGGCCGCATGCAAAAAGACAAGGGCCAGCCTGACCCCAGCGAGGGTTCAGCGCCAGCCCACCCGATCACTAATTTTCGCAGCCTCCACTTGGGATCTTCCAATTTGCGCGATGCTCAGGCTATCGCGTTTGAAGGGTCCCAAAGATTCCAGGGCAGGATTGTTGATTTTTACTGAATTGACGACCGGCCACTCATTATTGCCTTCGGCCAAAAAGGCTTGCGCCTCATCACTGAGTAAATATTCGACGAATCGAATGGCGTTGGCCTTGTTTTTGGCATGGGCAAGGACACCCGCGCCCGAGATGTTGATGTGGGTGCCAAAGCTTTGTTGATTGGGCATGACCACGCCGATCTTCGCAACGAATTCTTTGTCCTCAGCCTTGTCGGAGCGCATCAAACGCACCAGGTAATAGGTGTTGGTCAAAGCCACACCGCATTCACCACTGGCCACCGCCTTGATTTGGTCTGTGTCGCCGCCACGAGGGGGGCGGGAAAAATTGGAGACGACGCCTTTTGCCCATGTCTCAGCTGCGACCGGACCGAGATGCTCAGCCATCGCGCCTATGAAGGAAAGCATATAGGGATGAAACGCCGAACGGGTGCAAACGGCCCCTTTTAAAAGCGGACTGGCTAAGTCCTGATAATTTGCCACGTCTGAGGCTTTGAATTTGGCTTTGTTGTAGACCAATACTCGAGCGCGAGTGGACACGGCGAACCATTCACTCCCTTTGCCATCATCCTTGCCGCGTAAATATTCTGGTACTCGTGACTCCAGTGTTTTACTCTTGAGCGGCGTAAAAAGACCATCGATTTGAGCCCGCCAAAGTCTTGCGGCGTCGACCAGCATCAAGACATCGGCCGGACTATTTTTGCCTTCGTTGCGCAGTCGTTCGAGCAAAGGTTCGTCACCGGCTTCGATGCGGTTGATCTTGATACCCGTCTGCTTCGTGAAGTTGCTATAGAGCGCTTCATCTGTTTGATAATGGCGAGCGGAATACAGGTTTAGAACTTTCTCCTGGGCTTGTCCAAGCGTAGGTAAAAAACCCAGGCTCAATAGGAAGGGAAGGAATCTGTGAGTGAACTTCATGATTTGAGACTAAGATTGTTGATGAACATGGCAAATATTATCATAAATGAGAATCGTTCGCATTAACAAATTTAAAAAAGAAAATCTGGATCAGGCCCAATGGCTCAAACCTAGTTCGATGAGGCGTGCCCTGGTAAGCTTGCCTGCGGCTTGGATCCTTTCGCAATGCGTGTTTGCCCCCGGGTCGGCGCGCGCTCAGAGTGTCGGCGTTGGTTCCACAAGGAACCCCGCGCCTCGATTTGCGTTGGCATTAGGGGGTGGGGCAGCTCGTGGATTCGCCCATGTCGGGGTGATTTCGGTACTGGAACAAGAAGGCTTGATTCCCGATCTAGTGGTTGGAACCAGCGCGGGAAGTCTGGTGGGCGCCCTCTATGCGAGCGGCCTGTCGGCGAAGGCTTTGATCGAGCTGGCGCGCAGTATGGATGAAATTTCCCTGGGCGACTGGAATGTCGGGTCGCGCAGTGTCATCAAGGGTGAAGCGTTGCAGGCCTTGGTCAATCAAGCCGTCAAAGGGCGCAAAATTGAGAGCTTCCCCAAGGCTTTCGCGGCTGTGGCGACAGATCTTTTCAATGGCAACATGAAGGTATTTATGTCCGGAGATGCGGGGCTTGCCGTGCGAGCATCAAGCTCTGTTCCGTCGGTGTTTGCGCCGGTGACGATTGATGGTCGTGACTTCGTAGATGGGGGGCTGTCAAGTCCGATACCCGTTTCGATTTGTCGAGCGCTCGGCGCGACAACGGTGCTGGCGGTCGATATTTCGGCGAAACCTAGCTTTCAGCCGACCGATACTTTGGCCCAAGTGCTCTTGCAGACTTTTGCCATCATGGGCCAAAATTTGGGAGCGGGTGAGCTGCGCTTAGCCGATGTTGTGGTGACCCCTGAGATTGCTGAAATCTCGGCAGTAGGGTTTGCGCAAAGGCAAACGGCCATCGATGAGGGGGTGGTCGCTATGCGAAGAAAGCTCGGCGTTCTCAAGAAGATTCTTTCGAAATCTTGAAGGCTGTAACGATGCGTCGACCCTAAACAAACCCTAAACAAACCTTAAACCCATCTGGTTAGCCGCCACAACGGCTTGGGTTCGGTTGTGGACGCCCAGGGTTCGCAAAACCCCTGCCACGTGGACCTTGACCGTGCCTTCGGCAAGAGCCAAGCGCTTACAAATGATCTTGTTCGGCAAGCCTTGAAGAATGAGTTTCAGGACTTCGACTTGGCGATGGGTGAGCCCCAATTCGCGTGGATCACCACCTTTGGGACGCTTCGGTTTACGTACAAGATCAGTGACCGCGCCTGTGGAGATGAGGTCGAGAGGCACAAATATGTGCCCGGAAAGTACCATTTTGAGGGCGTGTGCGACACCTCCGCTTTCCATGGTCTTGGGCACATAGCCGACCGCGCCGTACTCAATACACTCAAGAATGGTGTCACGTGCGGTCTCGCCAGAGAGTACGACGAGCGGAACATGCGGGGCGGACTCGCGAAGCGCGAGAAGTGCATCCAGGCCCACGCAGTCGGGTAGACGTAGATCAAGTAAAATGAGGTCGATATCCTGCGGGTCTTCGAGCATCTCAAGCGCGTGCGTTTTGGAGTCGGCGAAATAGACTTGGCAACTTTGGTCAAGGTGGCGAATGGTTTCGCCTAGTGCGGCACGCATGAGTGGATGATCGTCGACGACTAAGATGTGCTTGCCCAGGGGCTGTAGTCCTAGTGGACCCGATGGAGTAACCTGTCTAGGGGTGGGTTTAAATGCTGATCTTACCGAAGCCGCCGTTGCCTGTGGGTTCATTTTTCTCTCCTGCTACCAGACTAACCTTGGCCTCGTGAATTGTAAAGTAGGACCAATGGCCTAGTCAGGATGAGTATAGTGAATCGAGAGAGAACGCGCAGACCGAAACTTCATCAGTGCTTCCCTAGGGAAAACCTTAGGGAAGCACTCAACATCTCCTTGACCCATAAGCCTTTGTTCAAATTTTCATTTCTTGTACAACTTGAGTCAATCCAAGGGCTATCTAAACCTGTGAAACTTGACCTGTGAATTTTCTCGACTCTGCCGCTGTGGTCGTGCCAGCCTGGCGTTTTTCTGTCGCACCGATGATGGATTGGACCGACCGTCACTGCCGCTTTTTTCATCGCCAGATTAGCCGTCACGCCTTGCTGTACACAGAAATGGTGACGACAGGCGCTTTGATTCATGGGAATCAGCCGCGTCATTTGGATTTTGACCCGGCCGAGCATCCCTTGGCCTTGCAGCTTGGAGGCAGTGAAGCCTCAGACCTCGCGACTTGCGCGAAATGGGCTGAGCAGTGGGGATATGATGAGGTCAATCTCAATTGTGGTTGCCCCAGCGAGCGAGTACAGCGTGGTTCTTTTGGGGCCTGCTTGATGGCCGAACCGCAACTGGTTTCCGATGGTGTGAAAGCAATGCTTGATGCCTGCGCAATACCGGTCACCGTCAAGCATCGAATTGGCCTGGATCGGCAGGAAGATTATGGTTTCGTAAGGGATTTTGTGGGCAAAGTGGCCGAGGCCGGTGCCAAGCGGTTCATCGTTCACGCGCGCAACGCCTGGTTAAAAGGTCTGAGCCCAAAGGAAAACAGAATGATTCCGCCTTTGCGTTACGAAGTGGTGAGCCAGCTTAAGCAAGATTTTCCGCATCTGATCTTCATCCTTAACGGTGGCTTGAGTCAGCATGAGCAGATCGCGCCCCTACTGGGCGATGGTGTCATGGTCGGACGAGCAGCCTACGAAAGCCCGTGGGTTTTGCATGAGGTTGATGCACGGTATTTCGGACAGAGCATCGGGCCAGGTCGCGATGAGGTGATTGAGCTCATGAAGCGATACTGCTCGGAGCAAGTGGCACGGGGCGTGCATCTTCGTTCGATCACTCGACATATGCTGGGACTGTTCAATGGCCTGCCTGGAGCAAGAGCCTGGCGCAGAAAGCTGAGTGATGCGGCACTGCTTGCTGAAAATCGAGTGAGCTTACTCGACGAGGCGAGGGCAGAAGTGAGTGGCGCTTAAGCCGAAAGGGGCTTGCTGCGAGTCCCTTTTATTTGCTTCACGTAAGCAAGGATGGCCAGGAACGCGGCAATGGCAAGGGCCACTTCAATCCAGGCCAGTTGACGGCTGAGTCCCTGGTCGCTGGTGGCTCTGACCAAACCTTCGGTGAGGTAGATCAAGATAGCCATCGACCACCACTGGAAAGCTCGAACTCGACCCGCCCAAAGTGCCGGGAGCGCGAAAAGCAGTGGCACGACTTTCAGCGACAATAACCAACTTGCCGGGAGCCAAGCCAATTTGAGGCCCAGGACGGAGGTGCCGAGCGGGGAGACCGGGCGCAGCGGTGCTAGCCACAACTCCCAGGCAAGGCCTAGAACAATCAGTGCTAGTACGCAGGCGATAACGATTCTTCGATACATGTTTTTCTTTAAAGGAAGTGGATGATACGGTTTTTCCTTGAACTCTGGAAAAGCACTCGCAATTTGAGACTCACTCAAACGGCAGGCAGCTTGGCATTTCTCACCGTTTTGGCCATGGTGCCAATCCTCTCCTTTGCGATGTCGGCCTTGAGTGTTTTGCCCCAATTTGAGCCTTTGAGAGAGAATCTTTTTTCTTTCCTGAAAAAGGCCCTGCTTTTACCCGGCTCTGCCGAAGTGGTGCTCAATTATTTGAACCGCTTCGCGTTGCAAGCCAGTGGGCTTTCCATGGTCAGTGCCCTGGTTTTCTTTGCCAGTGCCCTGATTGCACTGATCACCATCGACGGTACATTGAACAGAATCTGGGGTGTGACCAAGCCACGCGCCTTATTGCGGCGAATGGTGTTGTACTGTGGCGTTCTTGCTTTGGCACCTTTTGTGATCGGTACCAGTTTGGCTGTGAATGGCTTGGTTTTTGGAGATTGGCTGGAAAGCCGACCTAGCACGGCGTTGAGGCGATTTTCTCTGACGGTGTTCCCCTGGATCACAACGGGTCTTGCACTTTTGCTGGTGTACCGCTTTGTGCCCAACACCCAAGTGCGTTGGCGGCACGCTTTCTTTGGCACCGTCCTGACCCTGTGCTTCATGGAAATTTTTCGACGCGGCTTCGCTTTCTATATTACCCAGGTGCCCACTTTCAAAGTGATTTATGGCGCCTTTGCGGCCATCCCTCTGTTTTTGGTTTGGGTTTACCTCGCCTGGCTGGCGATTCTTTTTGGAGCCTTATTCACCTCACGTTTAAAGTGAGCCTCGTGCTGAGGGCGCGCCCGCCGAGGCCGCCAGAAAACCGCGCAGGGCAAGCAGGGTGAGGTCGGGTTGTTCGGCCATCAAGGCATGACCACAGTCCTGGATGACTTGATAGCTTAGGCCGGAGCCAAGATTCTTGCTGAGAATGTCGTGCAGACCTTGGGCTGCCCGGGGTGGGGTCATCGCGTCTTTTTCCCCGCACAGAATAAGCGTTGGGCAACGAATTTGAAG
>JAYUOT010000486.1:0-4045 GCA_043760705.1 Betaproteobacteria bacterium | reverse complement strand
GGATCATCAGCCACCGATTCAATTTTTCGGCCGTCGACGTACACCACAGGCTTGAGCCGGCGCAAGGACTCTTTATAGGCGCCACTGCTCATCATTGACGGGCTGGCACTCAATGGATTTACCGCCTTCGCGATGTCGTGAGGGGCGTTCATATAGTCTCCTAAATCGAATGACCTGTAATTTAGTCTGATTGAACCGGTTCTACAAGGCGTTACTATTTCATTTTCGCATTCTTGCAGGAACAAATCATGGCCGCTATCAATGCTGATACTTGCACCCTCCTTTTGGTGGACTTGCAGGAACGACTGATGCCAATGATTGATCAAGGTGAACAGGTTTTAAAGGAAGCTGTGTTTCTCGGCGAAGTGGCCAAGGCTCTGGGACTGCGCAGAGTCGGCACGGAACAAAACCCTGCGGGCCTTGGTCCCAATGCCGCTGAGATACGCGCCTTGTGCGAAACCACACTTTCGAAAATGCATTTTGACGCTTGCAAGGATGGCTTACTCGGATTGTTGTCAGCGCAAGCCTCGGCCCTTCATCAGATGGTTGTAGCAGGCTGCGAAGCCCATGTCTGCCTGCTTCAGACCAGCCTGGGTTTGCTGCACGCGGGTTATCAGGTCTTCGTGGTGGCTCCGGCCTGTGGGTCTAGAAGTCCAGAAAACCACCGCTTGGCGATGAATCGACTTGAAAAAGCCGGTGCCAACATCGTCAGCCCGGAAATGGTTGCGTTCGAGTGGTTAAATTCGTGTAAGAATCCAGCCTTCAAATCCGTCTTACAACTGATCAAGAATCATGGTTAAGAATCAACCCCACGATTCAACTTCCGGAGTGACTACGATGTTTCGCCTGCGTTCATTAGCACAAAATTTATTGCTTACCCTGGGCCTTGCATTAGGCGCCAGCCTGGCACTTTCATCCTTGCTACCCAGTAGCGCTTTTGCGCAACGACAAAGCTTTTATGCGGAAATCGTGAAGATTGATCGCAACACCCAAAAAGTCACCCTTAAGGCGGTCATGGGGCACAAAACCCTGCGGGTCGCCAAGCCCGAGCTTTTGGATGGTTTCAAGGAAGGCGACCAGGTCATCTTCGAGATTGGCCAGGACGGTACCGAACCGATTGTTACCGTGTTGACCAGCGCCAAGAAATAGGTCTCAACGCTTGGCTAGGAGCCTGGGCGGGTCTGCTCCCCACGGCATTACGGGTTCAGCGTCGCGGCATAGGCGTTAATTTGCTCAAAGGCCATTCCGAAATAGCGCTCATGGTTATCATGCTCCACATAGCCAAGATGCGGCGTACAAAGCGCATTCGGAAGGGCGAGCAAGCAATGATTCGCACCTTGTCCAAAAGAAGATGTAAACAAGCTCTCGGTCGCCGTCCAAAAGACCTTGGACAGCCCCGATATTTGAGCATATTCTCGCCAAGACCGGGCCGATTCGAGCAGAAATCTGACTAATGCCAATAATGGCATATGCTAAAATTTGCATAACGATTTGCCCACGCGGCCCTTTTTATGTGAGCGAGTCGTCGCCCCATTCCATGATCGACTCCTACGGAGATTGTTTTGTCCAAATTGCCCCCTATTCTGCAAAACCTGCCGTTCCCGGTCATCGGCAGTCCGCTTTTTATCATCAGTCATCCCAAGCTGGTCATTGAGCAATGTAAAGCCGGTGTGATCGGCAGCATGCCCGCACTCAATGCGCGCCCTGCCGAGCAACTGGAAGACTGGCTCGCCGAAATTACCGAGAGCCTGGCCGCCTACAATACAGCCCACCCTGATCGACCCGCTGCCCCATTCGCGATCAATCAAATTGTTCATAAGAGTAATGATCGCCTCGATCACGATATGGCAGTCTGTGAGAAGTACAAAGTTCCGATCATCATTACCTCGCTAGGAGCGCGTGAAGATGTCAATCAGGCGGTGATAGCCTGGGGCGGCATTACCTTGCATGACGTGATTAGTAATGTCTTCGCTCACAAAGCGATCGAAAAAGGAGCCACTGGGTTGATTCCCGTGGCGGCCGGTGCCGGAGGCCATGCCAGTGTCAAATCACCCTTTGCCATGATTGCTGAAATCCGCGCATGGTTCGACGGTCCGGTCGCGCTATCAGGCGCGATATCGAGCGGCGGCGCAGTCCTAGCAGCGCAAGCCATGGGCGCAGATTTGGCTTACATCGGTAGCGCTTTCATCGCCACCCATGAGGCACGTGCGGCCGAAGGCTATAAAGAGATGATCACCAAGAGCAATTCGGATGACATTGTCTACAGCAATTTCTACACCGGCATTCATGGCAACTACCTCAAAGGGAGCATCAGAAACGCCGGCATGGATCCCGACGATCTACCACAAAGCGACCCCAGCAAAATGAATTTCGGAAGTAGTGGCGGCGCCAAGGCCTGGAAAGACATTTGGGGTTGCGGTCAGGGCATTGGGTCGATCAAACAAGTCACTTCGACCGCCGATTTAGTGGCCCGCATGCGCCGCGAGTATGCCGAGGCCAAAGCACGGCTCTGCGTATAGCCACGACCTAGTTTCTAGCTCTAGTTTCTAGCTCTAGTTTCTCGACCTTGTCCCTCGCCCATGCCATTTTAGTCTGCATCGCTGACGAGCCGATGACAGGCTATGAGCTCGCCAAACGCTTCGACAATTCGGTCGGATTTTTTTGGCGGGCCAATCACCAGCAAATTTATCGCGAGTTACGCCTACTAAGCGAGAAACATTGGGTGCTGGGCGAAACCATTGCTCAAGAAGGTCGGCCTCATAAGACGGTCTTCTCGATTGCCGAACTCGGAAAGAATGAGCTCTACACTTGGAGCGGCTACCAAGCAGAGCTCCCGTCCTTTAAGGAAGAGTTCCTGCTCAAATTCTACGCCCTCGACCGCGTCGACATCGCCGCCCTCACGCTGCAAGTGATTCAACGAACCCAACAACACCGCAAGCGTTTGAATCTATACGAAAAAATTCTGGAACGCCACTATCCAAACGAATCGACGCTGAGCCGGGTCGGCAAGGGCAAACTGATGGGATTAAAGGCTGGATTAATGACCGAACGCGGCTGGCTCGTTTGGTGTGAAGAGGCGCTTGAAATGCTCGAAACCCTGACGTAATTAAAGCCTTCAAACCCGCCTTTAAACCAAGCCTTGTCTTATAAAGTAACGTTTGTTACCATCTTCGGCATGAAACCACTTTACCGACCCGTCCAACAAGCCCAAGTTCTTGTTTTCGATATGGGCAAGTCTCACTGGCAGGCCACCGCAAACCCTGGCCTATTTCTTAAACCAGTTCGACACGACGACGAGCAGGGTCTGTTTTTGGGCCTGGTCAAGTTCGAAGCCTTCACCCGAAGTGGCTTGCATCAACACCAAGGCTTAGCCACCAGCTTCGTGATTGATGGCGGCTTGACTGACTATCATGGATCGATCAACAGGCATGAGGCTGGCCTGAATTTCAAAGGGGCCACCCATGATGCAATTGCCTACCAAAACACAATCTTGGTATCCCGCTTAGAAGCGCCCGTGAGCTACCCGCCGAATAGCGACATTAGCGGGGTCCATGCGGGCTCCGAGTATCGCGCCTTTGAAAACCTCGAACCCAACGTACCGCCCGAATCCAATATATCCGTGGATCAATTGCCTACCCAGGCCACAGGCTACACCGGCGTTGAACGACAAGTTATTTACGACTATACCGGCGCACCGCAAGCTCGGCGCTATAGCCAACTCTCAGTTTTACCGAAAAGCAGCTTCTCCTTCGAAGCCAGTGCTTTGACTGAATTTTGGGTACGCGGAGGAAATCTGACAGTGAATGGTCTAGAGGCTTTCGCCAACTGCTTCATCGTCTGCGAATCCAATGCCAAAGTAATGATCGACAGTCCTTTTGGAGCCTTAATGCTTGCTTGGGCGCAAGGTCCGGAAAAAGAACATCGAATCGGGCGAAGTCTGTTTGGTTTCTAGGGAAGCGCGGATTTAATCGCGTGGATGCTTGGCCCTTGAATTGGGATGGGCTACAAGGCGGATTTTGCGGCCAATAGCACTTGCTATTGGCTA
>JAYUOT010000485.1:0-4055 GCA_043760705.1 Betaproteobacteria bacterium | reverse complement strand
TCAATCTCAAACAGGACAATTTCCACGGCGATTGGAACTATACGGTCATGCCAGTGCGTAAGAAAACTTAATCATGTTATTTATGCGCGATGCCTAAGGTCCGAGATGAACCGAAGTCCAGTAACGCGAGGGTCAGTCGGCGTGTCAGGGCGCGGGATGTCACTCATTGAATAGGCTGCGAGACTTCGCTCTGCAAAAGTTTGGTCAAATCGTTTATCAAGGTTGTCCGAAAAGTCAGCGCCTAAGGTTTTGGCCACATTTTCCCAGAGCTTCTGTTTCAAAAGCGGGAAGCTTGCGACCGAAACTTCAATTTCTCGCGCAATATCGAGGACGCTAATGCCACCAGTAAGCGGTTGGAGCAAAATTGATACCACGAACCCAGCGCCTTCCATCGGTTGCATAAGTTGCTCCAAGGCAAACTCATGCGCTCGAAGCCCACGTACAGTTGCTTTAACTTCTACATGTAGAGTTCTGCTTGAGAAGTCAAATCTGTCGAATTGATCTGCGTGCCACAAATTCAACGCGCGCACTGAATTCCCGCAGCGCGAAATGACAAAGAGTTCTGCCCATAGCCCGGATATCTCTCGATTGCTGGGTAGCGCCAAAGCACGGAACAGGTCTCGCAACTCTGAAATACAGGATTCAAGGCTCTCGGTACTGCAAGTCTCTGGGAGCTCTTCAATCGCGGCGCCCACACACCGAACGAACAACTCATGCAACTCAGGCGCTGCGGCATCACACGAGACGAGGCAAAACTGGTCTTCTAGGTCAACATTATCCGTCTGGACGCGGCACGTCGCATGAAATTGAGCTGATAAGTGTCTGAAGTTGATGCCGGGGTTGTACTTCGCATCGCTCGCGTCGTGGAGCAGAAACACTGGCGCTCCCTCATCATTCTTGGCGAGAAAATCCTTACGTTTGATGCTCACCGAAATTGCTTTAAACTTCGTGGAAGTGGTCGCACTGGGAAGGCGCAAATACGAATCGTAAAAGTTGCTCACGGTTATTTTCGACCTTCGATGTGAAGGTTTTTGCCGAGCGCACTTGGCACGTTGACAGCAAACCATGTCACGTTCAGGATGTCCGCCGAACTTGCACCCCGTGCGATCTTACCGAGGTCAAACCGTCGCAATTGCAACGACACACGCTCGACAGACAGGAAACTCTTATCATTGATAGCGTCGGCGCTGTTACTGAAGTATTGATTAATTGGCGCGTTTTGATGTCCGGCTGGAAATCCTCGACCGGCATCGCGTGTGCGGTATTGGGGTACGAGGTTGTTCATCAAAAAAACGTCCGTCTTAAGGTTTTCATCCCTGTAAAGGAGTTCGGCCATAGCTATGAGTATTGCGCTGTGCTCCTCGGCATCGGAGGGATCACGAGCCTGCACTTTTAGCAGAAATTCTTCAAGAATCACACGCAGGGGAACTGCCTCGATGACGAAATTGGGTGACGCATCTTTCACCCCTTTGAATTGTGGAAACTCCGCCGCATTTTTGACTGGCCCGTAGTTCAACTTCCACTTGCGCTCTACCGCAGCCAACAGCTTCCTATTCGACTCGGCTGCATCGGCATCTCTTTGAAGTGCGCCCGGCACTATCCATCCATCGACATTGATGCGGCGTGTGACAAGGCCAATTACATTTGGCCTTGTTGGACCAAGAAGCGCGCCTAGAATGAAATCTCTCCTCCAGTCGCTAAGTGGCTTTCCGCGATTTCCAACGAGTGCGGAACGTACGAACTCTTCGTGGTCAACATATTCGGCAAACGCTGCTCGAACGCCGCCTTGCACAAATACGCGACATAGACCGAGGTAGGCTTTCTTGTAACCAAAAAAACGCGCGCGTTGCTGTAGCGTGTCTGCCGCTGGAGATTTACCGAGTGGCCGAGGCATATAGGTAATGGCCAAACCTTCGACGGTGTAGCCTCGATCGAGTTTCGCGCCCCCAACGAGAATCCAGTACGGGGTCTGTTTCCAGTCGACATTCTTCTCTGCATCTGGTGTGCCATTCACTTCGACACAGTTCAATTCCCCGAAGACATCGCTTACCATCGACTCGATGAGTTCCGGCAGCGGCTTCAGGTTGGGATAGGTTGCCTGCAACAAGTTGTACTCCGCCTGATAATGCGCCTCAACATCGACAAGTCTTTTTTGATACTGCTGTTCAACGTAGGACGTGAGGGTCGTGCGTGCCTTGTCCATCCACGCTTTGTACACTTTGTGTGAATTCGTCTGCATTGCTGGGTGAACCATCATGGACCGGTTACGATCCTTGCCCCGCACCTTGGTGATTGCGTGGTGCGCGCACACCAGGAGGAAGTACCGCAGCGCACTTAGCAGACTCTTCGGACCGGCATTGAAAGCTGAGGCTGCGGCTATGCTGGCTCGTGTGAACGACCCACAGGCCGGCGTGCCCCTGGTCGCCTTGCTCCACGATGAGGAGCGCATTTCAGAATCGCTCAACCTCATCGTTGTGGATCGCGACATGGGCGACGAACGCCGCTCGGTGCATTCACTTTCCGGCGGTGAATCCTTCCTCGTCTCGCTCGCGCTTGCTCTGGGTCTTGCTTCGCTCACATCCAGCCGCCTGCGCATCGAGTCTCTTTTTATAGATGAAGGCTTTGGCAGTCTTGATCCCGACACACTCAACACAGCCATGAGCGCGCTGATGCATCTCGAAGGGCAGGGGCGCAAAGTAGGTGTAATCTCCCATGTCTCCGAAATGGCGGACGCCATCCCGGTGCAGATCCGAGTGATCAAAGGCCGCTCTGGTGCTTCGCGCATCGTGGTTCCGGGTGCCGAGGAGGAGACGAGCCCGCCAGGGGGCGCTGTGGCTGGTGCTGTGGGGGCGGAGCAACGGACAGAGAATGCGGAACGTGTGGGTGCGGAAATCCTACGCATCCTCCGGCGAGAGGAAGCCATCGGCAAAGCAAAGGTTTCCTTGCGCGCGCTGCGCAAGGAGATCGGCTGTGGTGAGGAGGAGTTCACTGCCGCGCGTGAATGCCTGGGCGCTCAGATCCACGCCGACGGCAGAAGTCTCATCATTGCGTCCGATCCGGTGAAGACCTGATCGGGGAAGTGCTCGGGGCGGGACTCGAACCCGCACGGCTTGCGCCACACGCCCCTCAAACGTGCGTGTCTGCCATTCCACCACCCGAGCTTTTGGGTTGGGGGGAGTGTGTTTAGCAGTGGCGGAAAATCGCGCAAGTGTTCTTTCGTATTTCGATGCTATTTTTCCGCGCGGCCCTGCGCACGCGGGCTCGCGCGGCGCTTTACTTGAGTTGCGGGAGTTCGCGCACTTTGATGTTTTTGAATGCGACGAGGTTGCCGTGGTCTTGCAGGCAGAGGTGGCCTTTGGCGGCTTTGCCAAAGCCGGGCATGGAGGCGAATTTGGACTTGGCGACTTTGTCGTTCCATTCGGTGGAGCCCATCTCGTATTCGACATATTTTGTGCCGTTCATGAAGTGGGTGCAGGCGTAGGTGCCGGTGGCGGTCTTTTGGCATTTGATGACCATGTGGTTCCATTCGCCGATGGGTTTTGTGGTGTCCACGGTGGCGGCGTAGAGTTGGTACATCCAGCCGGCCTTTTGTGGATCGTGTCCTCCGATGTTGTCTTGGATCTGGCACTCGGGGCCGGTGGTGTAGCTGGGGCCTTTGGTTTCGAGCACTTTGAGCATGAGGCCGCAGTTGCCGCCGGGGCTGATTTTCCAATCAATCTGAAATTCGAAGCTCTCGTATTGTTCTTTGGTGATGATGTCGCCGCCGCCTGTCTTGCGGACGAGTGCGCTGTCTTCGGCGACCCAGCCGTCGGGCATTTTGTCTTTGTTGTAGCCGCGGAAATTTGCGCCGGCATCGGTGCCGTCGAAGAGGTGTTTCCAGCCGCCGGCTTTTTCTTCGGCGGTGAGTTCGTTATCCGCGCCAAAGCCGGTGAGTGTGGTGAAGGTGAGTGCGAGGAGTGTGAGTAGGATTTTCATGTGTGTGGTGAGAGTGGTGAGGGGCGCGATCAGATTTCTGTGTGTTGGAGCATGAGGCCGAGGATGGCTCCATAGATTTC
>JAYUOT010000484.1:0-8581 GCA_043760705.1 Betaproteobacteria bacterium | reverse complement strand
TGATGCTGATTAACCTGATCAGCTTGGCTGCCAAGCTTCCACTCAACCTGGTTTTGATGTTCGGAATCGGCGACTGGGAAGGTCTTGGTGCTCCAGGTTGTGCTGCTGCTACAGCGCTTCTCTCATGGCTTAGCTTGGGGATGCACCTCAGCGTCTTGCATTTCGTGACCCGCTACCGAGCCATGGGTCTTCTCAACGGATCCTGGCAGCCAAATTTTCAAAGATTGGGGCAGCTCTTAGCCCTCGGAATACCCACGGCCGGTGGCTATCTTTTGGAAGTGACGTCTTTCACCTTCATGGCGCTTTGGTTGGCACGCATGGGTGCCACCGTTTCCGCCAGCCATCAAATTGCCGCCAACTTCACCTCTTTAATCTACATGCTCGGCATGGCGATTGCTACCGCGACCAGTAACCTCGCAGCACGCGAGCTCGGAGCCGGACGCCTGGATCAGGCCCACGCCTTCACCAAGACCGGCCTCAAGCTTTCGGCATTTTGCGCGTCGGGCGTTGCTATCTTGGTGATTTTTGGATCTTCCTACATTGCCACACTCTACAGCGACAAAACAGCCATCGCCGACGCTGCCGCGCCACTTCTAGTTTTGGTGGCGGTCTATCATTTATTCGATGTCGGCCAAACCGCCTGTAGCTTCATTCTTAGAGCTTACCGGGTCGTGCAGCCGACGGTCTGGATATTTCTGATTTGCCTTTGGGGCATCGGCTTAGGGCTTGGGTATCAGCTTAGCTTTGGAAAGCTCGCAAACCAACTCTTCGGGCAGGCGAGCTTCGGACTGTCCACGCCCCTGGCGACGATCTTGCAAAACTCGCCCTTCGGCTTCTGGAGTGGCGCCTTGATTGGCCTCGTTTGCGCCAACGGCGCCTTATTCATCCTGCTACTGAAGGTGATGAAGCGCCCGCACCCATAAAGAAATGCGTACGATAATGGCGCAGCTCATCGATAGACTCCACAATATCCGCGATCGCGGTATGCGCACTACGTTTTTTAAATGCTTTCGCGATCTCGGGCTGCCAACGCTTGCAAAGCTCCTTCACGGTGCTGACGTCCAAATTTCGATAGTGAAAATACGATTCAAGCTCGGGCATATGGCGCGCCATGAATCGGCGATCTTGGCAAATTGAATTTCCCGCCATTGGCGAGGTTCGAGCAGCCACCCAGGGTTTCATAAAGGCGAGCATGGCAAGCTCAGCAGCACGCTCATCCACCTCCGAGGCTTTGACACGATCAATCAAACCGGAACGACCGTGCGTATTTTTATTCCAACTGTCCATAGCGTCCAGAATGGCGTCGGATTGATGGACGGCGATCGCATCGCTAATCGCCAAGACATTGAGATGACTGTCCGTCACGATCATCGCGACTTCGATAATGTGATCTTTGTCAGGCTCGAGTCCTGTCATTTCCATATCCAGCCAAACAATGTTGCTAGCATCTTGCTTGGGTTTAATGTTGATGGGTGCGGCGGCGGGAGATTCTAATGGGGTCATGTCTTGATCTACAAGTTTGAAACAATACTCCCGAAGGAGCATGAGATAATTTAGTTTGCACCGGATTGTGTCACAGGGAATCTTTTTAGAATGTCGGCTGAACAAACTTCCTCGATCTTTACCTGGGCTTTCTTGGCGGCCTTAGTGCTCAGCACAGGGCTCAAGCTTTGGCTAAGCACCCGCCAAATGCGCCATGTCGGACATCACCGCTCGGCGGTACCGAGTCAGTTTCAAGAAAAAATAAAGCTCAGCTCGCACCAACGAGCAGCCGATTACACCTTGGCGCGCCATCAGTTTGGCTTACTCGCCATCGCCATCGAGGTGCTGGTTCTCGTCGGCCTCACCTTGCTCGGCGGTTTACAGTCGCTTTATCAACTGACTGAATCCTGGTTTAGGGTCGAGGGCGTCGCGAGTCTGAGTGCGGCCACCCAGGCCTCTGGGGCCGCCCTGGCGGCCCACCCCAGCCTCTGGAGCACGGTCGGCCCGGCGCTGGTTTTTGTAGTACTAGTCACCTTGATCACCAGCTTGATCGATTTGCCACTTGACGGATATCGTCAGTTCGTCATTGAAGAGAAATTCGGCTTCAACCGCATGACTGTTCGAGCCTGGTTAAAAGACGGCCTCACGGGCGCTTTGGTCGCAGCAGTTCTCGGCTTGCCCTTACTTGCCATCGTCATTGGGCTCATGCAAAGTGCCGGGCAAAGTTGGTGGCTTTGGGCTTGGACGGTATGGGTAGTATTTAGCCTGTCGGTGATGATTATTTTTCCGGTCTGGATCGCTCCACTTTTCAATAAGTTCGAACCGCTGATTGAAGGCCAAACTCGTTCAAGAGTCGAGTCGCTCCTGGCGCGCTGCGGCTTCGCCTCGAACGGGTTGTTTGTGATGGACGGCAGCAAGCGCTCCAGCCACGGCAACGCCTATTTCACTGGGATCGGCAAAAAGAAACGAATCGTGTTCTTTGACACCCTTCTCTCCCGACTGACGGACGACGAGATCGAAGCGGTACTCGCCCATGAACTCGGCCACTTTAAGCACAAACATGTGTTCAAGCGGCTATTGATCAGTTTTGTGTTTAGTTTTATTGGCTTCGCTTTTCTAGGCTGGATCACGCAACAAACATGGTTCTATCAAGGGCTGGGTATGACACCAGAGCTCAAGCAGGCGCAGGGACCGGCCTTGGTTTTGTTTATGCTGGCGCTTCCGGTATTTATCTTTCCTTTCCACCCGCTCGCGAGTTTCTTTTCGCGCAAAGATGAATTCCAAGCCGATCAATTCGCTGCACAAACGTCGAGCGCTGACAATCTTGTGCAGGCCCTGGTCAAGCTTTATGACGACAATGCATCCACACTCACACCCGACCCGATTTACTCAGCATTCTATGATTCGCATCCGCCCGCTATGGAGCGCATTCAAAAGCTTTTAGATCACAAACTCCTCGGTCAGAAATAACAGGATCCCCATGCGTTCAGTCATTCTTAAGAGTCAGTTGCTCACCCGCAAATGTCGAGTCATCGCCGCCGAACCCGCCTATTCAGCCGGCGAGACCTTGGCTCAGCTTTCGGAAACTCCGGCCTGGAGTCATCAAGGCAAAGCGCTCGAGCGATGCTTTGCCTTTCGCGACTTTTACGACACTATGGCTTTTGTGAACGCGTTGGCTTGGCTGATTCATCGCGAAGACCATCATCCTGATATGCAGGTGAGCTACAACCGTTGCACGATTCGGTGGAACACACACTCAGTCGATGGTATCTCCGAAAACGACTTTATTTGTGCAGCCAAGACCGACGCGGTGTTTGGTCTCAGTGGCAACTAGTCTGGCCCTGGTGGTCGCGACCTTTGGGCGCCAAGCCTTAGTCGCAAACGCATGCGAACCCCGGGCTTTCGAAGCCGTGGTCAAGTTAAAGCCACAGTCTGACGCACAACCTGCTGCACAACCTGCTGCACAATCTTGCGCTCGCGTCGAGCGTCTCGCTACGGGCTTTGACATCGCTCACCCGCTTGTGGCGGTCACTCGTGGACGTCGTCAAGACGTGCTGGTCGGAGACCTTTGCCAGATTAGTCTGAGTTCGGAGAACCAAGCGGTCATTGAGGCCATGCATCCCCGACGCAACTTCGTGCGTCGCGCCGACAACTATAAAACTAAAAGTCTCGCAGCCAATCTGGACCTGATTGCCATTGTGGTCAGTGGCTCGCCTCCTTGCTCGGAAGATCTTTTATTTCGCATGCTGACCGCCGCTCAGGCCGAGCATCTGCCCTGTCTAATCGTCGTCAACAAATCAGATCTTGAAGCGAGCGCACGATTTGCCAAGGAACGCCTCGCATGGGCCTCAAGTCAGAATCAGCCCTTTGTCTTGGTCAGTGTCAAACAAGAGCCTGAGCATGCCCTGAAGGTCTTGAGCGAACACTTTAAAGACAAACGAATATTACTGATGGGCGAGTCGGGCATGGGTAAGTCGAGCCTACTCAATCTCCTCGTACCTGAGGCCGCCGCCCAGACCCAGGAAATTTCGCGAGTGCTCAACGCCGGCAAACACACCACCACTTTCGCCCGCCTTTACCCCGCTGGCCAGGCGCAGCTTGGCCGGTGCGAACTCATTGACACCCCAGGCTTTCAATTGTTTGGTCTCTCCTATCTTTCGATCACAGAGCTCATGCATGCCGTACCCGAAGTCGAAGCAAGACTGGGCCAATGTCGCTTCTCAAATTGTCTACATCTCGGCGAGCCCGCTTGCGCGGTCCGTGCCGCCGCCGAAAGCGGAGCATTCGATCCGGTACGATACAAGTTGTTCCGGGAGCTGGTCCCAGAAGCGCAGCGCTAATCTCACAGAATGATTAGGAAGACATGGCGACCTGATTATGCCTACCTGAACCGTGGACAGCGCGCTATCGAACACCTAACCAAGAAGCGGCCGTCAACAGCGCAAACAGCCCGACCCAGAGGATCACCGCGCGCCAAACTAAACCAACTGCACTTTTCAAGCTATCGCTATCTGCGGCCAAGCCCTGCCATTCAAAACCCTGGGTATTCCAAGTCGCTTCCATTTCCGGATCGGCCAAGGTGACCCCAAGCGCGCCCCCCCCCGTGGCCAGCAACAAAGAACGCTGATTATTACCAAGACCCGCTGAAAGCGCGCCGCGCCAACAGTAAATGGCATCTTCGAAATTGCCGACGACTGCAAAGCCTGCTGCGGTCAATCGTACCGGGATCCAGTCCAACATCCAGTAGGCTTTCTGGGCGAATTCGCTAAAGTAAGTCGGCACAGGGGGCGCGGCGTTTTGCTGGACACTGCCTTCAAACGCAGGGAGCATGCCAGTGACAGTATTTTCGCGGGCCGCCTCCCAACGACGACTAAGCATCTCCGCCAAACGATAGAGTACCGGGCCGAGCACTCCAGGTAAAATGAGATACCAAAGCAAGGGTGCGAACACATGCCGATGTGAGGCCACCAGGGCATGGGCAATCGTCGCGCGACAAATCGAGGAGGGATCACTATCCAGGCCGCGGTTAAACGTCGAAGTTGCAGACTTGCCCCAGGATCTTGATTCGATCCATTTCTCCAGAATTAGGGCAGCGTCACCCACGCGACCTTCAGGTCCGGCCTTCTTCATTAGGGCGTCCTGAATCTCGGTAAACACATGACTAAATTGACGAAATCCCACCGTCAAATAAAGCACGGCCACGTGTAAAACAAAGGAGGCTAAGGGATGCACGCTTTCGAGCAACCAATCCAGTGCGGCAAGACCAGCGAGCACCGGCAAAACAACAAACAACCAGCCCAGCATGGCATGCTCTTTGCGACCTGCATCGGTCCACTGCGGCACAAGCTCCGCCAAGCGGCGCAAACTACGATACACCGGGTTATTGCCCGAAAGCTCCCGGCCCTGCTCGATCATTAGTGCGAAGATTAACGCTATGAATCCCATCTTGCTTCGCGAGTCCTGTACTAGAGGCATGGATGACCCCTCCATTATCCACGAAGCGGCCGCCCCTCTCCGTGAATTAAGCGCTCAGAAAACGATAAAGATTGCGAATCATCGCTGCCGTCGCGCCCCAAATGAAGTATTCCGCGTCTTGCGGTCCATCCTCCGTATGGCGAACACCGGCGTAGGGCATGGCGTAAAATTCGCGAGAACGATTCTCCCACTCGAAGGAGCGTCTTTGATGGAAGCGCGGGTTCATCAAAAATGCAAGCGGAACAGTGAAGGCTTCAGCGACCTCTTGTTCGCTCAGGGACATCGAAAAACCATCCTGGATTAAGGCCACGACCGGAGTGATCGCGAAACCCGTACCGGTTTCATAAATGGGCATCGTTCCCAGCACCTCGATCAGTTGGCGTTCCAGGCCGACCTCCTCAAAGGCCTCGCGGAGTGCAGCGTCCACCGGGTCGCGATCTTCGGGGTCCACCTTGCCGCCAGGGAAGGCGATCTGACCCGAATGTTTTTTGAGCCTCTCGGTACGCTGAGTGAGCAGCATAGAGAGCTCCCCGTTCGAAGTCTCTACCAGCGGAACCAGCACGGCCGCAGGAATGAGTAAAGCATCAGCAGCGCGCATGCGGTCACTAGTGACTTCTGGATGCCAGCGAGGGTTGCTTTGAAAATGGGCGCGAATAAACTCGGCCCTTAAACGCAAATCGGGGACGGGAGCTAGGCTCTCATCCCCGGTCGATACCAGCTTAAACTGACGTGGATCGATAATTGATGCGAGGTAAATTATGCTGCGGGTTTAGCCGCGGGTTTGGCGGCACTTGGCTTCTCACGCCTAGCACTGAGCTTTTCGCGAATACGCGCCGATTTACCGGAACGATCACGCAGGTAATAAAGCTTGGCACGGCGCACGGCGCCTTTACGCTTCACTTCGATGGATGCGATCAAAGGAGAGTAAGTTTGGAAAGTACGCTCAACACCTTCACCGGAAGATATTTTTCGCACGATAAACGAAGAGTTCAAACCGCGATTACGAATCGCGATGACGACGCCCTCATAGGCCTGGGTACGCTTGCGAGTACCTTCAACCACGTTCACGCCCACAATCACGGTGTCGCCTGGGGCAAATTCAGGAATGGTCTTGTTGAGACGAGCGATCTCTTCGTTTTCAAGAATTTGAATTAGATTAGCCATCGGTATTACCTTTCTGGACTCGTTAACATCGCCACCTGCATCCAGGGACACGAAGGACGAAGCACGGGATCCACATAGAGCATCATGGCAGCTGCGGTGAAAATTTTCTTGAGGGCCTATCAAGGCGCCCGCCGTCAGCCCAGAGGATGCTAAGCCTTCGATTATAACCTTTTATGCGCCGCTTTGTCCAAACAACAGGGACGGCGAGGCTGATTCGCCACCACACAGCGTCATAAATCGGGTCCGAGTGCGCTCCGGCTCACTGACCGCCCCGCCAGCCGAGGCTGGACAGTACACTCTGATCGATCCGACTGAGCAAGCCTTTGGTTTCTGCAATTCGAATCAAATCGGGCCGTCGCTCCCAGGTTACTTTGAGCTTTTGGTCCCTGCGCCAGCGCTCGATATTGAGATGATGGCCGGACAACAGAACCTCAGGCACCTGCTCACCCTCAAAAACTTCAGGTCGAGTGTAATGCGGACAATCCAACAGACCATCCTCAAAGGAGTCTTGAAGAATGGAATCTCCGTCATTCACCACGCCTGGAATTCGCCGGATCAGAGCATCCATCAGCATCATCGCGGGTAGTTCACCGCCGGAGACCACGAAATCCCCGACCGAGACCTCCAGGCTCACGCGACGATCAATCAACCTTTGATCGAGCGCCTCGTAGCGCCCGGCAACCAAACAAAGACGTGGTTGTTGAATCAGTTCCAACAACAGCGCTTGATTGAGTGTGCGGCCCTGAGGCGACATCAGGATTACGAGTGTCGGCCCAAGGTGCGGTGACCTCGCCGGTTCAAGCCCGGGAAGCGCACTGGCATGAATCGCATCAAGGCAAAGGCTGAGGGGGCCCGGCATCATCACCATGCCTGGCCCGCCCCCATAGGGCCGATCATCGATTCGACGATAGGTATCTTCGGTGAAATCTCTTGGATTCCAGACGCGACGACTCCAGCGCCCCTGCTTGTAGCCGCGCGACGTAATCCCGTGTTCGGTGAGCACCGCGAACATTTCCGGGAAAATACTGACTAAGTCAAAATGCATCGCCACGGGCTCAAAGTTCTCGCTCGCTCAAGCCTGGAATCTATCAAGGCCCGACTGATTATTGCGTCGAGATCTCGCACAATCGAGATCTTAGTCAAAAAAGTCGGCGCGCCACTCGACATGAATCTGGCGCATCGCCAAGTCAACTTTATGGACGATACTGGACACAAAGGGCAATAGCTTCGATTCTTTTGCCACATTCGTAGCCTCAACCTGTTGAATTTCCAGAATTGGATGGGCGCCGTGATCCTGCAAACCCACCACCCGGCCGAGTAAATGCCCATCCGGATCCAGGACGTCACAACCCACTAGGTCAACCCAATAAAATTCGTCATTCGGAGGTTTCGGAAACTCAGAGCGCGAGGCCCAAACCCGAGCACCTTTCAATGCCTCCGCCTGATTGCGATCATCAAAGCCTACGGGCAGAGCCACCACGGTGGACCCATGGTGGCGAGGCTTGGACACTTCGAACTCGCGGAACTCCCCTTCAGGTTGTTCTAGCCACCAAGTTTTGAGCTTGACCAGGACACTGTCGGTAGAACTCGGGTTCACCTTGATCCAGCCCTTCAGCCCGTACGCATCAACGATACGCCCAAGCTCAAGAAGGTTATCTGGTTTCACCCGGTCGCTCCCTTGACTCACCCGGCAGCAAAGTTACGCAGCACAATTAGGCCGCATAGCGATGCCGCACGATTAGGCAGCTTTTTTCAACTCTAAGCGAACAAGACGCTCGACTGCGGGCGACATTTCGGCACCATTGGTACGCCAATGGTTCAAACGATCCATAGCGATGGAACAGCTCTGTTCTTTGCCGCTGGCGATAGGATTATAAAACCCCAGGCGCTCAATAAAACGACCATCACGACGGTTTTGCTTGTCGGTGGCTACGATGTAATAAAACGGGCGGCCTTTGGC
>JAYUOT010000483.1:0-8624 GCA_043760705.1 Betaproteobacteria bacterium | reverse complement strand
CTTTGGCCTCATCACGGCCAGTACGGTGACTGCCCCTGTAGCGATCGCCAAGACCTATAAGTTTGCTGACCAAGGTGATGCCTTATCAATGGACCCGCATTCACTGAATGAGTCGCTGCAGTTGAGCGTGCTCGGCAACATGTACGAAGGCCTGACTGGCCTGGGCAAAAACCTGGAACTGGTGCCAGCTTTGGCAACCAGTTGGACCAATCCAAGCCCCAATGTTTGGGTGTTTGAATTACGCAAGGGAGTGACTTTCCACGATGGCAGCCCATTCACCGCGGATGACGTGGTGTTTAGCTTTGCACGCACCCAGCAGGGTAGCTCAGACATGAAGTCCTACACCAACGACGTCACCTCCGTGAAAAAGCTTGATTCGCATAAGGTCGAAATCACTACCAAGGCTCCCTTCCCGATTCTGCCGAACGTGGTGGCCTTGGTGTACATCATGAACAAGAAGTGGTGTGAAGAAAACAAGGCCGAAATGCCGGTGGATAAGCGCAAGGGCGTGGAAAACACGGCTTCCTTCAAGGCCAATGGCACGGGCGCCTATCGCTTGAAATCAAGGGACCCTGGGGTGCGGACCGTGCTGGTGCGCAATTTAAGCTATTGGACCAAGATTGACTCCAACATAGACGAGGCCATTTTCACGCCAATTGGTAACGACTCCACTCGCGTCGCTGCCCTGGCTTCCGGCGAGATCGACATGATGCAGCCTGTGCCCGTGCAAGACGTCGCCCGTTTGGCGCAAAACGGCAATCTGAAAATGATGCAAGGCCCAGAGCTACGCACCATTTTTCTCGGAATGGATCAGTCTCGCGACGAATTACTATTCTCCAACGTAAAGGGCAAGAATCCCTTCAAGGACAAGCGAGTTCGTCAGGCCTTCTATCAAGCGATCGACATAGAATCCATCAAGACACGCATCATGCGGGGTGCCTCGACACCGACCGGCCTCATGGTGGCGCCGGGCATTCGAGGCTTCAACGCGGATCTCAACAAGCGCATCCCTTTTGACGCTGAAGCGGCCAAGAAGCTCCTCGCGGATGCGGGTTACCCGAACGGATTCGAAGTCAAGATGAATTGCCCGAATGATCGCTATGTCAACGACGGCGAGATCTGCCAGGCGGTTGCCGGGATGATGGCCAAGATCAATATCAAGATCAATCTCGAGGCCGAGAGTAAGGCCACTTACTTCCCCAAGATTCTAAGTCGCAATACCTCGTTCTACATGCTTGGCTGGACGCCTGGCACCTACGACTCTCACAACGCACTGAATGCCTTGATGGCCAGCCCGGCTCCTGGTGGTCGTGGCCAGTTCAATCTGGGTAGCTTTAGCAATCCCAAGCTCGATGAACTGACCGCCAAGATCGCTTCCGAAACCGATCAAGCCAAGCGCAATGGCATGATTGCCGAAGCCTTCAAGATTCATGCAGACGAAATCGCTCACTTGCCTCTGCATCAGCAAGCTTTGGCATGGGGCATGAAGAAAAGCGTCAGCTTGATTCAGCGCGCCGACAACTTCAACGATCTGAAGTGGACGGTTCTTAAGTGATCGGAGCGCGCTTTCTCGATAGTGACCTTCTCTACAACTTCAAAAGAAGCCCGGTTGCTATCGGGGCGGCGATTGTTGCTTTGATTCTGATCCTTGGGGCGGCGCTCGCTCCCTGGATTGCGCCACACCAGCCTTACGATTTGGCGACGCTCAGTCTTAACAACTCGTTGATCCCGCCTTCATTCTCAAAAGATGGTCAGTGGACCTATGCGCTCGGCACCGACGACCAAGGCCGCGACGTACTGTCCACGATCTTGTATGGCTCGCGAGTTTCACTGTTCGTCGGCCTTGCCTCGGTGTTGCTGTCGATGGCCATTGGCGTTTTACTCGGCCTGCTCTCTGGATACGTGGGGGGTCGCCTCGATGCACTCCTCATGCGCATCGCTGACGTGCAGCTTTCATTTCCAGCGATCTTGATCGCTTTGTTGATCAACGGGGTTGCACAAGCTCTCATCCCCAAAGGCAGCGGGGAAACTTCTCTCGCTTTGGGCATTCTGATTCTCTCAATTGGCCTGTCGAAGTGGCCCGACTATGCGCGCACCATTCGTGGCCAAACCTTTGTTGAAAAAAACAAAGAGTACGTGCAAGCGGCCCGTGTGATCGGTGTGCCCTCGCTCAAAATTATGTGGCGCCATGTGCTGCCCAATGTACTGGGGCCGGTGTTGGTGATCGGCACGATCAATGTGGCTCAAGCCATTATCGCGGAAGCCACCCTGTCCTTTCTCGGTGTGGGCGTGCCACCCACCTCACCCTCTTTAGGCACCATGATTTTCAACGGTAACAACTTTCTTTTCTCCGGTGAATGGTGGTTGGTGGTGTTCCCGGGTTTGGCACTGATTCTGCTCTGTATGTCGGTCAATCTTTTGGGCGACTGGTTGCGTGATGCCATGAACCCCAAGTTGCAATAATGAAGACTCTGCTCCAAGTCAAACATCTCAAGGTGGAGTTCCCGACCCGCCGTGGCACCCTGACGGCACTGGACGATATTTCATTTGATATTGCCGAGGGCGAAGTACTGGGCGTGGTCGGCGAATCGGGTGCCGGCAAATCACTGACCGGGGCCGCCATTATTGGCCTGCTGGAGCCTCCCGGGCGTATCGCCTCGGGTGAAATTCATATGAACGGTCGACGCATCGACAATCTGGCTCCGGATGCCATGAGCAAGGTCCGTGGCCGCGAGATCGGCGCGATCTTTCAGGATCCGCTCACCTCACTGAATCCGCTCTATACCGTCGGCCGACAATTAGTCGAAACCATTCGAACCCACCTGCCCCTCACGCAAGCGCAGGCCCGTCAGCGCGCGATTGACCTTCTGAAGTCCACCGGCATTCCGGCCGCCGAAGAACGCATCGAACACTATCCGCACCAATTCTCCGGCGGCATGCGCCAAAGGGTGGTGATCGCACTGGCACTTGCAGCGGACCCAAAGCTGATCGTCGCGGACGAGCCCACGACCGCGCTCGATGTCTCGATTCAGGCCCAGATCATCAGCCTCCTCAAAAAACTTTGTCGCGAGAACGGCACGGCCGTCATGCTGGTCACCCATGATATGGGGGTGATTGCAGAGACGGCCGACCGTGTCGCGGTGATGTATGCTGGAAGAATCGCAGAGATCGGCCCGGTCGCCGATGTGATTCACCATGCCCAGCACCCTTATACGCAAGGCTTGATGGCCTCTATTCCGCAAATCGGTGAGGACCATGAGCGTCTCGCACAAATTGACGGCGCGATGCCGCGACTCAACGCCATTCCAAAGGGCTGTGCGTTCAATCCGCGCTGCCCAAAAGTGTTTGATCGCTGCTATCAAGATCGACCAGAACTCATGCCCGCAGGCCCCACCCTGGCAGCTTGCTGGAAGCTTGTCTGAGCCATGACCGATCCCGCCAAACATTTCACGGACGACCGGCCTAACCGTTCAATAGAGCCCCTGGTCGTAGCCCGTGGCATTACCAAAACATTTGACGTTTCAGCCCCCTGGCTGACTCGAATGCTGGAGCGCAAACCTCGCCAGTGGCTTACTGCGGTTGACGAAGTCAGCTTCGAGATTCAGCGTGGTGAGACCTTGGCCTTGGTGGGTGAGTCCGGCTGTGGCAAATCCACGGTTGCGAGGTTGCTGGTCGGGCTGTACAAGACCAGCACGGGCCACGTGAGCATCGACGGCAAGGATCTTGAGCAATTGCAAGGGCCTGAAGGACCGGCGCTGCGGCGTCGCATACAAATGATTTTTCAGGATCCCTACGCGAGCCTGAATCCTCGCTGGAGAGTCGGCGACATTATCGCCGAGCCCATTCACCAGCACCGCTTGATGAGCGATCATCGCCTAATCCTCGAGCGCGTAGGCGCCCTGCTTCAGCAAGTCGGGCTGGCTGCAGCCGATGCCACTAAATATCCTCATCAATTTAGCGGCGGCCAACGGCAACGTATTTCCATCGCGCGAGCACTGGCCTCCGACGCTGAATTCTTAGTGTGCGACGAGCCCACCTCGGCACTCGATGTCTCGGTGCAGGCGCAAGTGCTCAACATCATGCGCGACCTGCAGCGCGCCAAAGGCCTCACCTACCTCTTTATTTCGCACAATCTGGCCGTGGTTCATCACATCAGTGATCGCGTCGGCGTCATGTATCTCGGTCGAATTGTTGAGTTGGCCTCTAAAAAAACACTCTTCGCGAGCCCTCAACATCCCTACACCCAGATGTTGCTGGATGCGATTCCGGACATGCATATGAGTGGGCGTGCTCGAACACCGGTGTCAGGGGAAGTTCCTAACCCTCTCAACCCCCCGAGCGGCTGTACCTTTCATCCGCGTTGCCCTCATGCAGTCGATCGCTGCAAGAGCGAACGACCGATGCTGAGAATGTTGAAGTCCGGCACGCAAGCGGCCTGTCATTTAGTGGCCGAATAGTGTTCAGGGCTTGGCCCGATTTCTCGCCTGTCGTAGCGCCCGCCTTCTGCCGCCCAGGCTCCAGCGTAGCGCACATCCTTCTGCCGCCCAGACGTCCTGAGTATCGCCGCCTCCCCGCTCTCACCCCGCGCTCTTAGAGCGGCAGCAGCGAAAAAAGATCGTCCGCCATAAGCAGTCGATATTTACGGCCAAACTCTAAAATGGCCTTCTCCGCCTGATGGCCGAAGGGTAGTCCTTGAACGATCACCGGTGCATCTTCACCGTAAGCCGAGTGCAAGCGCTTTTGGAAGTATTCGATCATCGCATCCCATCCAAAACCATGATCGTGAGCTGCAGGCTTCCACTGATTGAATTCACCAAAAACAAGCGCACTCTGCTCCTTCAACACCCCGGAAAAAAAGAGTTGGTGAAGCATGCGCTCCACTCGATACGGGTGCTCCGCCACGTCTTCAAGCCATAGTATCGAGTTCCGCATCGCCGGGAAATAGGGCGTCCCAATCAAACTACAGAGCATCGATAGGTTGCCCCCCCAAAGCCTGCCCTCCACCGAGAAGCGCGGCCTGGTCTTTGCGCCCATAGGCGGGGTACCGACGTCCCACTGGACAATTGGAGTGACGCCCCGAAGAAGCGCCTGAAACCCTGCAACCATCAAGGGGTTTAACGATTCAGCACCAAAATCGGCGGTTACGGTCGGGCCTGCAAAGCTGCGCCGACGTCCGTGCGCGTAAAGCGCCGCCTGAAAGGCCGTGAAATCACTAAAGCCCAGCCAGATTTGACCGCGGTCAATCGCGGCTTCAATCGAGCTCCAATCGATACGGTCCAAAAGCCGCGAGAGTCCATACCCTCCGCGAGTCAGCATGACCGCATCGGCCGGCCCCGTTGCAGCTCCATGAATCATGGCGAGGCGCGCTGCATCGTCACCGCCGAATCTTTGCCAAGCTTGGCGAGACGCCTGAATTCTAAGCTCGTAACCCAAGCTACGAAGCCGCTCGCAAGCGCCATCAAATTTACAGAGATCCGCAGGATCTAGGAAGGCACCCGAGGGGGAAATGATGTCGATCAACATCTCGTCAGTTTACCCGAGCCCCAGCGACGCCTGGCGGCTTGGAAACTAGCCTTGTCCTTTAGTCAAAGGCTATTCGGTTTTTGAGATCGCCCGATGAGGCTCGGCTTTGGAGAGCACTAAGCCGCGATATCGAGCTTGAGCTTGAGTTTTGGTGTTATCCGTATCGGTCATGACAGCAATGGCGATGAGCTTACCTGGCTCCTTGCCGTAGGCCGCGCGATAGTCATTCAAAATGTTTCGCTGATGCATTTGCCAAGTGCGAACCCCGGCGGAGCCGCTCGAGGCCACCACCTTCTGGACCCGGCCGGTATGTGGGTTCGGCACGATGGTATTCAGGGGGCGTTTGTTATCCCAGACATAGGTCAAACTTGCAAAGGGCAGGTCATGGCCCGTGAAGGTTTTGACTCTTTCCATAAAGGCCAGTTCCTTCATGGGCAAGGTTGATTTGTCGCCATCAAAAGCCAACACGACACGCACCGGACTATCCTCATTGGCGCGATCACCGACATCCGCTCCCTCTAAAAGCCCATCGACCATCCAAGAAAACTGCAGGTAAGGCAAGGACTTCGGATCGATGTTCAAGCGCTTGATCAGCCCTGAGGCTGAGGCATGCGACTTGGCTTCGAGATAGACCCCTTTGCGATCCTTCTTCCAACCATAGTCAGTCTTGCGTTTGAGCGGATGGAGTATCCACTTTTCCCAACCCGCAGGCATGACGGCGGACGTTAGAGTCGTGGGGAAAAGTTCGAGAGTGCCGTCTCTGGAGTCTGAATCCTGAGCGGGGCGCGTAGCGTCTGTCTCACTAGACGTGGTCCCTGCGGCGAGAATCTCTTCCGGCTTTGTGCTTTCAGAATTCGTCGACAGCTCGAAGCTCGAACATCCTTGAACCAAAGCCAGGCAACAAAGTAGGCCCATCAGCGTACGCAGTCCACTCATCGCTTGTGTAGGCCCGGTCTGAGCTTTCGGGGCACATTCGTGCTTCGTGGCCGGTACGCTTGCCCCGTTCGACGTCCTGTCCAGCCGGGGTGCGATGTTTAAGGCACTGCCCCATACCAAGGTCTTCATCTCGATCTGTCATCCTCAAAATTGGGGATTTAGACCCCCTATGAGTACATCATGCCCGACTATTTGTTCAGGCCGTGAGGTGAAATCCACAGGTTTACAATGATTTATTGCAGGATCGGCAGGTTTATTCTCAAAACCTTGAAGGCGTGAGGCTCAACTAACGTAAGGAAGGACGGGTAAGATCGCCGAAACTGCGATCAGCCGGGGGAAGCGTTCTTGTATAGGCCCCCATAATGAAGTAGCCTGCTACAAACAACATTAAAACGATCACTATCCCGAACCCAATGCCGATCTTCCAGTTCTTTTTTTCTTCCCGGCCTCTCGTGCCGACGAATCGAGACAATCTCGAAGAGGAGGAGCTTTCGGCGTGCACGGCCTGAGCCTTGGCGAACTCCAAGACTCGTCCATCTGCCGCAACTTCCTGGGACTCACGCAGGTCTTCAGGCTCTCTGCGGATCACATCGCTACCGGTTAGTTCCCTGTCACTTTCTAGCACCTCTTCGCGATGCTCTAGGGCCTCTTCGCGCTCAGGACCCACCCCGTAGGCCGCACCGCTCTCCCAGCTATCAACAAACTCCCGAATCGAAACGGTCCAGGGGTTTTGCATATTCTCGTCAAAGTACTCAAAAAGAATGCCATCGGCAGCGGCGGTCATCGAAAGCAAGACGGTTCCGCCGGTATCTCCGCCATGTTCATCATGGGGGTGGGCATCGGCTGTCGCGAGCGCGTAGGTCCCTTTTTTGCGGTGAATGGATCGGGTTCGACCGTCTGGCAGCTTTTCGTCAAGAAACTGTTCGCCCTCCAGGACGAGCGTCACCGTCGCAGCCACATGGCGATGGCGCCGACAGTGGCCACCCTCACCATAACGCAGCAACATGTCGAGCCGGTGGCTTGCGAAGTCGTAGCCAAGCAAGCTGTACTCAAAATCAACCCGGCAATCTTTGACCTCGGGGTCGTTAATTCTACGCCACTCCACTGAGTGCAGGTCGAAGCTACTGGAGACAAGCGGCATGGGGAATCCTTGGGTATTTTCGTCTACCTTGAGTAGAACACGTTCAATTGCAAATGGGCACGACAAAAGTAGCACTGGGTGAGATAAAAGTGCGAAACCGTCAATTGTCGCCGAAGTAAGCTCGACCGTGACCTGGCAACGCATCAAAATAGCCTTGATTTAACGCCTGTACACTCCATTCGCCTTTGATCGGAACGTACGTTCCGATCAAATCCATTCTTGGTATGTTCTAATTTCCACTGTGATTCATCACTCTGTAAAACTCAAACAAATTCTATTCGGAGATACCCCATGGTTCGTCTGTTAAAACTCGTCAGTCTCTGCACTGCTCTCTTGATGTCCGTCGGCTGCGCCAGTCTGACCACTCCGAATGAGAACAACATTCGTGTGGAGACTGTCGATGCAACCGGAGCTGAGGTCAAAGACGCAACCTGTTCGATATTAAAAGGCGCAACCCGTACAGAATTCAAAACCCCTGCCGTCATACCCGTCGCTAAAAGCGGCGGCGATCTTAGAATCGATTGCGCGAAAGAGGGACTCGCAGAAGGAAAAGCCGTGCTGACCTCTAGAGCAGGTGGTGCAACCTTTGGCAATATTTTGGCGGGTGGAATTATTGGCGCAATCGTGGACCAATCAACCGGCAAGGCTTACAACTATCCTGAGTGGGTGCAAATTATCATGGGCAAATTCTTGGCCTTTGATCGCAAGGAACACGAGAACGGCAAGCCCAACAAATCAACGGTGCTCGACCCTTCTACCGCGACAGCCTCGTCGGACAAATCAGTAGCGGTCACCGCCACGACCGCCGTTAGCTCACCCGTTCCAGCAACTGCCGCTACCGCATCCACGGGCCCATCAGCGACCTCGGCCACCGGCGTAGCCGAGCCACAAAAGAAATAGGCTTAATCGGCCGGATCAAATCTTAGGCGCCACGTCGATTAAAGCCACGCATCCCTAGTTGGGCCCACCACAACGAAGAGGGCGCCCTGTGGCCCCTGAAACTGGGCAACCCAAGAGTCATCAG
>JAYUOT010000482.1:0-8639 GCA_043760705.1 Betaproteobacteria bacterium | reverse complement strand
GAGAGCCGACGTGGCGATTGGGTTTCTTCATTGCGCTCTCCGGTAGTTTGCCAAGCGCCCTAAGGCGAGATCTTTATCATGCTTGGGCGTCGCTTGTTGCTTTTTAATAAAGCCGTGAAGTAAAAGCATGGTTTTCCCCTCAACTGCGAACAGCACTCTCGCAATTCTATTTTCAAGCTTGGACCGCACTTCCCACAGATCACTTCCAATGTAGTCGATGAGCTTTGGTTTTACATCTCGCACATTAGGCCAATTCAATTCGATGACTCTTATGTCTTGCCCAATCTCCGTCATTTCGGTTCTCGTTAGGCGGCGAAGCCAATCTCGCACTGGCTCAGACGGCGGTAGAGAGTCGGGCATGACATAGAAGACTGCGTGTACTTTCTTGAGGTTTGAATTCACTGGACTGATTTCGTTGAGTGTACCGCATAAGGTACGAAAAGACAAGCACCTTTTAATCAAAGTATTTTGACGCTGTCGCATCTTTTGAGGCCGAGGCCTTTACCGGGCTGCCCGATGCTTGACCTCTAATTCCAATAAGATAGTGGAGACGTGCTCGGGCTTCAATGAGACTGAAGGTCTAGGCCAGACGTCTATGTATCCCGCAAAACTTGGTGAATGATCCGGTTGTATCGGCTCTTCGATTTCCGACGCGAGCCTGGAATGTGTGCCTTGCCTGGAGCGGTGGAGCGGCATTGCTCCTTGCGTCCGGTACACTTTATCGTGCAGTTTCCATAACCTCGGATTTTTTGATACTGAATACTTCAACAGTGGTTAACCACAGGTTATTTTTGACCAAACTCTCAAGCTAGCACCATGTCGATCAGTTCCATAGAAATATGTGCAGGTGCAGGCGGCCAAGCCCTAGGCTCAGAGCAAGCAGGTTTTGACCATGTGAGCCTGATCGAAATTGAGGCGCCAGCTTGCCAAACCCTTCGCATGAATCGGCCAAACTGGCAGGTGGCTGAAGGCGATCTGCGCCATTACTCTGTCGATCAATGGAAGGGCGTTGCCTTATTCGCAGGTGGTGTGCCCTGCCCACCCTTTTCCAAGGCTGGCAAGCAGCTAGGCAATGACGACGAGCGCGATCTGTTCCCCGAAGCGATCCGCCTGGTGAGCGAGTGCAAGCCTGAAGCGGTGATGCTGGAGAACGTGCGCGGCATTCTCGATAAGGTCTTTGACGACTACCGCGCCAACATTGTGAGCGACTTAAAAAAGCTAGGCTACGTTGCCGATTGGCGCTTGCTGAATGCCAGTGATTACGGCGTGCCCCAATTGCGCCCTCGAGTGGTGCTGGTCGCCTTGAAAGAAAACAGAGCGCAGCATTTTTCCTGGCCTAAGGCCAGTAGCGTGGCGGCCCAAACCGTGGGCGAGTCGCTTTTCGATCTCATGGCCACTAAATGTTGGAGAGGCGCTAAAAGCTGGCGAGAGCGAGCCGCAACCATCGCCCCCACCTTGGTGGGCGGAAGCAAAAAGCACGGTGGCCCCGATCTCGGCCCGACGCGCGCCAAGAAAGCCTGGGCCGCAATCGGTGTGGACGGCATGGGTATCGCCAATGGCGTACCAAGCCAAGATTTTGTAGGCATGCCGCGCCTCACGGTACGTATGGCGGCCAGAATTCAAGGCTTCCCAGATAGTTGGTTGTTTAGCGGCAAGAAAACCGAAGCCTATCGCCAGATTGGAAATGCATTTCCGCCGCCGGTGGCATGCGCTGTTGGGTCGCAGATCCTCGCGGCATTGAATAGCGCAGCCAAGCCCAAATTAATGCGTGCCTGAGCATAGCGCCACGATGACGCAGCCAAAGACGGAAAAGAAAACCCTCAAAGGCGGTGCCAAGGCAAAATTGCGCCAGCATTTTCTTGCGAATATTGGTCGCGTGATGGATTCGGACGAGCTACGTGTAGTCGCCGAAAACCAATCGGAATGGGCCAGGCGAGTGCGCGAGCTTCGAACCGAAGAGGGCTACCTCATCCTCACCCATAATGACCGCAGCGAGTTAAAGCCTGGCCAGTATTTGTTGGAAAACCCTAAGCCCGCGCCCGCCTTCGAGCGGGCCATCTCGAAAGAGACTCGGGCCTATGTGCTGGATCGCAATGGATTCACCTGCCAAATGTGCGGCGCGGTGGCAGGTGAGACGCATCCTTATGACGTGACTCGGAAGACGCGACTTCACCTTGGTCATGTGCGTGATTAGAGTGTGGGCGGCACGGACGATGCATCTAATCTTCGTGCGCTTTGTTCTGTTTGTAATGAGGGGGCATCAAATGCCACGCTGACTCGGCCTGATTTGCAAAAGCTGCTGATTCAGGTTCGGCGGGCTAGTGCCGCAGATCAGGTTGAGGTGTTGAAATGGTTGCGGGCGAAGTTTCCTAAGCATGTGTTGGGCGATCCTAAGTTCTAGGGCATCGTCTTTCGTGAGCACGAAACGTGCAATAACTGTTTACGAGAAGCGCATTGAAATCAATGAGCGGACCATTTATGCTTGTCGGAGATACGCCGTAACCGCAGATAAGGCCTTCAGTGTCTTGGAATTGCCGAGACGACAGGTTAAAAGGTGGAGCTTAGTTTAGAATTGGTTCACCCCTTACCCCGAAATGGTGAAAATGAATACTTCGAAAAGCTTGGTAACGATGCTCTGTTTGAGCGCCTTAGTTGCGGGATGCGATAAGAAAATCGAGGTAGTCGCAAAGAATCCAGAAGTCGTTGATAAGACTTGCTCTAGCCAGTTAGCCGTCCAAACGATTAGCGAAATTTTTTCCGATAACGTGGAACGAGAGGCTCGTGATGAAAACAAGTCCATTCCCGAGGAGAAGCGGCTTGATCTCGCCAAAATACGTGCGGTAGCCGGGCAAATAAAATACTCTCTCGATGACGTCTTAACCACCAAGAGTGACCCGCATAGCACCAAGAAATTTTGCGAAGCTAACCTTTTTCTTGCGATACCTGGTGGCACGTTGACGAACGCCAATGAGAAACGAAAAACTCAGAACCAGCCGCAAATAAAAACATTGGCCGAGGACTCAAATTTTAGAGTTGATGGCGATAAGTTTTCACTGAAAATTTCCTATAGCGTTCAGCCGACTGACGACGGAAAGAAGCTCCAAGTAACGGTAGAGAACGTTAAGCCATTTCAACAAATCGTAAGTTCGACCGTGCTTTGGGCAGTCGTGAATTTACCGACTCAAAATGCAAACTCCGGTTCTTTGCAGCAGGCGATTGCTTCCCCTGCTATTAGTCCATCAACTACAGCAAACCCTACGGGAGTTCAAGCGACCTCTCCAGTTTCAAGCTCCGAGCCAACGCCCAAGAGTCCATTGCAGGTAGTCAACGAAGAATATGCGGCCGCTGAGCACGAAATAAATTTTGTTTGGAAATCGTTGCCGAAACAAATCCGTGATGCGAACCTGGACGCTCAAAGGGTCTTTAATGCCGAAAAAGAGACGGTCTGTGGTAAGGAGGCTTTAGCCGCTGGCGATGGCGAGAAGTTTGAAATTGTGCGGAACAAATGTTGGGCTCGGTACTATAAAGCGCGAACACCGGATCTAAAGCGCCTACTTGGCGGTGGGTGACGAGTTTCGATCTCACTTAAATGCCGGACCCTCGACGCTCTTTGGCTTCTTTCTTTTGTGTCGATGAAATTGACTTGAAAACTAGATGTCTGTTGGCTGAAAGAGTCGTAGTTCACGAATCCGAAAACGCATGTTTTCCAAGTGCATATTGTGGTCAGATGCCCCTGGTGCAATACTCCACAAACCTGTCAAACGATCCTCCAGCATGTGCGAGCGCTAAGTTTACCTTTTGAAGTGGCATGCATAGGCGAAAACGTCTTTGATCGCCTGCTCCTCGGTTTTCAATTTCACTCATAATCTTATTCCTTAGCAAGTTAGGCAAGGTTTGATCAATAAAGCTTTGGCCTCTAGTTCCAAGTTTGATGAGTATGATGCTCTCGCTAATATGAGTGCTACGAAGTAGATAACGGACGACTTTTTCGAAGTCACGAATTTCTAACGTTGTGTCAACGACTAGCAATTCTTGCGTTTGAACCGTATTGTCATTGGCGAATTTCACCCCGACGCTTCTGAGTTGGGTTCTGATTTCCAAGGGGTCCCAGGTTTCCCGGACCTCATTCGGGAGAACCATCGATTCAATAACGCAATCTTCCATGTTTAGGTTCGAGAGTTTTGTGGAAGCGAATAGTCGAATTTGTGTAAAGTTACAATTGACAAAGGTGCAATTAGACAAATCAGTCAGTTCGACGCTTGTCGGAGAGAAAATGCAATTTTCAAATCGCAAGTCGGAGAATTTCCGGTCTCTCAACGAGTCACTCCCGAACACCATTTGAGAAACTGTGAGAGGCCCATTGTTCGCGCCATTGAGCAATCGAATGACAATCTCTCCGCAGTTCTCCCTAGTGAATGAAGCTTGAGCGTCCAAAGTACCTATCTCAAGAATGAACGCAATTACCTTGGTCAAATCTACCTTCAAGTCGCGAAATAGTGCTCGAATAAGTGCTGAGCGCGCTTGCTCCGGCAAAATGCCCCGCCGAAACGTGCCGAGGCATTCAGCTTTTGCGCGTTCGCTAAGTGGGTGTATCTGCCTAGCGATTGCTTCGCCGAGAAAATAAAGTCGGAACTCATCATGATCGAATTCCACTGCTTGCGAATTGTTCGGCGATTGAATCAACATCGCGTGACCACGAATACGATCTTGAATCTGTCGCGCTTGATGAGCGCTCTTTTTATTCGTTTCACTGAAGTAGTCAGCAATAAATTCTAGGCTATCGCGCTTCATGAAATCTACTTTCGACTCCCACATTCCGAGTGCGATCTCCGACAATAACCCGCAGTGTTCTGCCACGCTTAGCAGTGGAGAGCCTACTTCGTTTTCACCACTACGATCCATCCACTTGACGCTAGCTTCGCGCTCGATCAGGCTAAATACGAACACTGAGAAAAAATCAGGTCCTGATTGTTCCAACTGCTCAAGTAAGGAGTCCAACGATGGGCTATTTATTGCGATATCCAAAAGCCTTTTGACTAATACGGCTCGAGTGAGGAGAGCATGATTAGGCTGAAGCCTTTGGCTCACTCGTGAATACAATTCAATTGCATTCGGTACGTTTCGGTTTGCGCAGTAGCTTAAAAACTCCCTTTTTGACCATCGTTTCAACTCCAATTTCCCAAAGCCTACAGAGTGGGATCGAATAGTGTCGAATAGACGCTCCTGTGTCCGTAAGTTTTCAAACTCGAAGTAAGCTTTCCGTGCGGCTACTACAACAGCACCTCTGGACTCCAAAGAGCCAACAAGAATGCCCATTGCAGACAGGGCTTCGCCAGAACTGCTTTCAACGAACATTTCTTCGAAACCATCAAACGCGGGCACTATCACTCCCATGCGTACGAGAGCCATGAACGAGTTATAGTACAAAAATGGGAATCGATATCGATTTTGAAGAGCGCCAATTGTTATGTCATCAAAGCGCAAAAAATGTCGACCGCCTAGGGGAATTGGGACTAAGAGCCAATCGGTTTTTTGGTCGGCGTACCGCTGAGCTTGAACGCGTGTGAGCTGATTGATAAGTGAGGTTTTACCCTCTCCTGCATCACTAGTGATATAGAGCACCATTGTCTCAAGAGCGCTTCGTTGATTGAGCGACTCTAATGTTGTACTGAGGGCATCCTCGGTTTTCTCAAGTGTTTCACCAGGATTTAGCTCGAGTGTGCGTAGGAGTGCCGCGGACGGAGAAACGAAGAATTCGGTTTGTGGCACACTTGACAAAAGACGGTTCGCCAGTAGTGGAAGCCTAGCTAGGCGATTCAAAATCCAGTTGCTTGCAGGTACCTTAAGATCTCCATCGGTGACGAAGACGTCGCCATTTTGCGTTGAGATTTCCGCTTCGATTAAGTCGCCGTTGACCGAAATGACAACGTGTGTCTTGTCGAAAAGAAACTCAGTTCCTGGATCTGCAAACGTAGTCACGATGGACTTAAAGTCATTGATTTGCATATTCAAAGTTCCAGTTCAATAAGTCTCGCTCCACCAATAGGAAAGCTTGCACGCTGACTATTTGGTTGAGGGTGAAATCTGAATGCCGACACGCCGCGCAGTAGCACGGTCCTAAGTGGAGGGAGAAAATCGTCGTCACTGCTAATGAGCACAACTAAAGTCTCGTTAAGACTAGCAGCGTGAATAAGATCACATGAAAGCATCGTGTCGACAATTTTCTGTTCGTTCCGGTACACTAAATTACTTCTAGTGATCTGACAGCCAAGTTGTGGACATTTTCCATTTTTTAGTAGTCTTTTCATGAGAGGAAGGGCGCACATATCGTCGCAGCAACCGACATCCGTTTGGCTTTCAACCCGAACATTTGCTGGCCTTCCTTTCTTTCTATATGTTCCGAACAAATGGTAAGAAGGTTCTTGCATTAGAGCCATTGCTAGTTCAGCACTAGTGTTGATCGCGACTTTTCCGCCGTTACTTTGAGAAACTATAATTAGTTTCGGAAACTCGTCTCCAATTTTAATACTAACGTCTTGTGCCAGTTGCGTCATCTCGGATCCTTCGTACCATCCGCCATACACCCTCACCTCACATGCGATTCGAGCAGCAAAGCGAATTGTCGAAAGTTGCATCAAAGCTTTTGTGAGCACATCCAACATACCAGAACGTTTTTGTCCTTCTGACAGATTGTCGTAGTCTATAAACACGGAGATATTTGAAATAGATTGACTCATATCAGCCCATATTTTTTGTGAGTTGTAATTTGGCTACTCCCTATCGACTCAAGTTGGACAGTGTAGTTCGATGGCTTCGACATCAGCCAAGGAACGCCGCTAAAGCCCTTTCGGTATGGGTCTGGTTTGTCTTCGAAAGCATCCGAGGTGCTCCTACCGAAACAACCCGTCCCCCTAAAGTACCCCCCTCAGGCCCCAAATCAATAATGTGATCAGCCTCAGCCCAAACATCCAAATTGTGCTCAACCACCACCAGAGTATTCCCAGCATCCACCAGCCGGTGCATCACCTTCACCAGCTTCTCCACATCCGCCATATGTAGCCCCACGGTAGGCTCGTCCAGCACATACAAAGTATGGGGCGGTTTAAAGCGCCCGAGGTCGCGCACTTTGGCAAGCTCGGTCACCAGCTTAATACGTTGAGCCTCACCGCCGGACAAGGTTGGGCTCGGCTGCCCCAGGGTTAAATACCCCAGCCCCACATCCTGTAGCAACAACAAAGGATGCTGTATCGCGGGGTGAGCCGAGAAGTAATCCACGGCCTCATCAATACTCATTTTGAGCACGTCGCCAATGCTCTTGCCGCGCAGGTGTACTTGCAGGGTTTCGCGGTTGAAGCGTTGGCCGTCGCACACGTCGCAGTGCACTTTTACATCGGGCAAGAAGTTCATCTCGATGGTTTGCACTCCGGCACCGCCGCAGGCCTCACATCGTCCACCAGCTGCATTGAAGGAGAAGCGGCCTTGGGCGTAGCCGCGTACTCGCGATTCACTCGCATCGGCGAATAAGCGCCTGATGTTGTCCCAAAAACCGATGTAAGTGGCGGGGCAGCTTCTTGGGGTTTTGCCGATGGGGGTTTGGTCTACTTCTAGCACGCGCTCTACTGCTTCCCAGCCTTCGATTCGCTCCAGGCCCGTCCAGAGTGGGGCGATCCATTCTTTGCCTCGGCGGGCGTTTTTGGCGCCGACTTGGGCGGCGAGGTTGGTCAATAGCAAGTCGCGGGCGAGTGTTGATTTGCCGGAGCCCGAGACACCGGTAATCACGGTCAATGCACCCAAGGGAATATCCACTCGCTTCTCACTCAGGTTGTGCAGTTTGGGGGCGACCATGCGCAGCACGGGGCGCTCTGCACCCATTTTGCGGAGGGTTTCCTTGGGGTGCTGGATGGGGTTGGCAAGGTATTTGCCGGTGAGGCTCTTTTCGTTGGCGCAGATTTCGGCATAGGTGCCGGTGGCGGTCACTTCGCCGCCGAGTCGGCCAGCGCCGGGGCCGATGTCGATGATGTGGTCGGCGCGGCGGATGGTGTCTTCGTCATGCTCGACCACCAGTAGGGTGTTGCCTTTGGCTTTGAGGGCGTCGAGGGTGTCGAGCAGTACGAGGTTGTCGCGAGGGTGCAGGCCGATGGTGGGTTCGTCCAGCACATAGCACACGCCTTGCAGGTTGCTGCCCAATTGTGCGGCGAGGCGTATGCGTTGGGCTTCTCCGCCGGAGAGGGTGGGCGCGCTGCGGCCGAGTGAGAGGTAGCCCAGTCCCACGTCGCGCAGGAAGCTCAGGCGCGAATGGATTTCGCTGACCACGTCGCGGGCAATTTCGGCTTCGCGGCCTTGGAAGCCTAGCTCGTCTACCCATTGGATGGCGTCGAGCACGGAGAGGTTGGTCATCTCGGTGATGGATTCGTTTTTCATCAGTACGTTGAGGGCTACCGGGTTGAGCCTTTGGCCCGCGCAGGGCTCACAAGGCAGGCCGACTCCGCTATCGTCATCTGCATGATGCTCCAGTCCGCGCATTTCGCTCTTGAGCTCTTCTTGCATGGCTTCTTGGCGGTTCTCGGCGGCGCTTTGTTTTTTGGCACGGCGCTTGGCTTTGGCGAGGTCGACGGCGGATTCCACGGGCAGTTTAAAAC
>JAYUOT010000481.1:0-23417 GCA_043760705.1 Betaproteobacteria bacterium | reverse complement strand
TTTGTCCGCTCCGGACGCACCGGATGCGATTCGCCATCAAAGACTTTACGAGGGCGAGTACGCGGTGGTGATGCGACGCGGGCATCCTTTAGACGAGCTTGAGATCACGCTTGATCGCTACTGCACCGCCCACCATTTACTGGTCAGCTTTTCTGGTCGTCCTTTTGGCTTTATCGACGAGGCGCTGGCCGGTCTGGGTCGCAGAAGACACATCACCATGACCGTCAATCAGTTCTTCACCGCTGGGCTGGTGGTTTCACAGTCGGATTTGCTCACGGTCTTGCCTCGACATTTTTTAGAGGCCACGGGTCTCGCTCATGATCTGAGCGTGCGCGCACTGCCGTTCGCGGTCGGAGCGGTGCATGTGGAAATGCTCTGGCACCGACGTCATCACCGCGACCCGGCACATCAATGGCTACGCGAGCTGGTAGAACGTGCCGCGGTTTCGAAATTCCCGGTCCCTCGGCTCTAAGCGGTTCGCGCCGGCTGACGCTTCCACCTTTGATAAACATTATTAGCCACCAGAGCGCTTACAACAATCGCCGCTCCGAGCAACTCAGAGGCCTCAAACCGTGCACCTTCCAAAGCTCGAAACGAAAAGGTAATTACCGGCATCAAATTGAGGAGCAGCATGGCGTTGAGGGGACCAATTTTGCGCGCGCCTTCATTCCAAAGCATCATCGCCAAAAACACGCCTAGCAAGGCCACATAGGCGACCTTCAAGCCTAGCCAACCGGCCCAAGCATCGAGGCTTGGCCAGTGTTTGAATCCGAAAGCCATCGCGATGGCCCAGCCTATGCCAATCACCACCACCGCTGGAATGCAATTGACGGTAGCGATTCGAAGCGCGGACCAGTGCGCTAATTTCGAAGAGGCCAGAACGTAAGTGACCCAGGCCATCGCCCCCACCAAAACCAGGAGTTCACCAATTAATTGATCGAGGCGAGCGTTACCCGTAGCAATGATGGCACCGGCATGCTGAGTCAAGCTCGCACCTTCTCCAGTAAGGGACTGAAGGCTTGCTCCGCCCCGCGTCACGGCAATCACCACACCACAAAAGGCGATGGCCAAACAGAGCAAGGTGAAGTACGAGGAGCGCCTCTTAAAAAGCACCCAATGCCCTAAGGCCGCCATACCTGGTTGCAAGGCCAGGATAATGACCGCCAACTCCGGCTTGGTCATCGATAGGCCGAGAAACACCAGCAGGGCCGAGCCGCCCATCCCAAGGCCACCGCCGATCAAAATCGCTCGACTCTGATCCTCCCATCGGAAGGCCTCTTTTCCTTCTTTCCACCAAAGGAAAATTACAAAAAGAATGACTGCAACGCCGTAACGAATAAAGGTCAGCGTAAAGCCATCCAACTGGCCCATCACGCTTTTAGCGATGAGCAGTTGTGCCCCCCAAATCAGAATGGCGAAGAAAGCCGACGCAAGGCCGGCAAGGGGATAGGGGGTCGACAGCTTATTGGCCTTCGAGGAAGCTCTTTAGCTTATCGGCACGACTCGGGTGACGGAGCTTACGCAACGCCTTGGCTTCGATTTGACGAATACGCTCGCGGGTGACATCAAACTGCTTACCCACTTCTTCCAGCGTGTGATCAGTACTCATTTCAACGCCGAAGCGCATCCTGAGAACTTTGGCTTCACGCGGTGTGAGTGAATCCAGGACCTCCTTCACTACATCTCGCATCGACTCATGCAAGGCCGCATCAGACGGCGCCAAGGTGGTGGTGTCTTCTATGAAGTCGCCCAAGTGGCTGTCATCATCGTCGCCAATGGGCGTCTCCATGGAGATCGGTTCTTTCGCGATTTTAAGAATCTTGCGAATCTTGTCCTCGGGCATCTCCATTTTCTCGGAGAGCATGTTTGGATCCGGCTCGGAACCTGTCTCTTGCAAGATTTGACGTGAGATACGGTTCATCTTGTTAATCGTTTCGATCATGTGCACCGGAATACGGATAGTGCGCGCCTGATCGGCGATCGAGCGAGTAATCGCTTGGCGGATCCACCAGGTCGCATAGGTCGAGAATTTGTAGCCGCGCCGATATTCGAACTTGTCGACCGCTTTCATCAAGCCAATATTGCCTTCTTGGATCAGATCCAGGAACTGAAGGCCACGGTTGGTGTATTTCTTCGCAATCGAAATTACCAGACGTAAGTTGGCTTCAATCATTTCGCGCTTGGCCTTACGAGCTTTGAGCTCGCCATCATTCATGCGCTTATTGGTCTCTTTCAAATCGCCCAAAGGCAAAATGACGCGCGCCTGCAGATCGATCAGCTTTTGCTGGAGATCTTGCACTGCGGGAATATTTCGAGTGAGAATGACCGAGTAGGCTGCACCCGAGGCCACTTCTTTTTCAACCCATTTCAGGTTGATTTCGTTGCCGGGGAAGCTTTGGATAAAGTGAGTTTGCGACATGCCACACTTATCGACGCAAATGGCGCGAATCGCGCGCTCGATCTGGCGCACGCCATCGACTTGCTTACGCAAGGTATCGCACAAACGCTCCACCATCTTGGCGGTGAAGCGAATCGTCAATAACTCGTCGCGAATTTCTTCTTGAGCCTTGATGTAGCCCTTCGACTTATAGCCGTCTTTTTCATAGGATGCGCGCAATGCATCAAAAGAAGTGATAATGCGATCAAAGCGCACCATCGCTTGCACTCGCAGCTCTTCGAGCTTCGCAGCATTGGCCGCATTGGCGGCGCTAGCGGCTGCCTCGGCATCCTCTTCGTCTTCTTCACTGCCCGCAGCGGCGGCGGCCAAGGCGGCAGCCGGTGCACCTGGCGCGGGGAACGGCTCTTCCTCAGCATTCGGGTCAATAATGCCGTCAACCAACTCGTCAACACGAGCCGTACCGGCTTTGATTTTTTCGACTTCAACCAGAACTTCAGTAATCGTGATCGGACAGGCGGAAATCGCCATCACCATATCCTTCAGACCGCCCTCAATACGCTTGGCAATCACAATCTCGCCTTCGCGGGTCAGTAGCTCTACCGAACCCATCTCACGCATGTACATACGCACCGGATCGGTGGTGCGACCAAACTCGGAGTCTACGGTCGACAGTGCCGCTTCGGCTTCTTCTTCCGCGTCATCATCATTGTTGGCAACCGGAGCATTCTCGGTCATCAACAAAGTTTCCGCGGCGGGTGCCTGCTCGAACACGGTGATACCCATGTCGGAGAAGGTTGTAATAATCGTTTCAATCGCTTCTGCGTCGACAAGCTCTTCGGGCAGGTGATCATTAATTTCAGCATAGGTGAGAAAGCCACGCTCCTTACCCATCTTGATCAAAACACGCAACTTGGAGCGAGCAACTTCGCGCTGCTCCTCGGTCATGTTTTGCTTGCCGCCGAACTCTTTCAGCAGCGCCTTCTCTTTGGCTCGACCACCCTTACGTCCCTTGGTGGGCGCAACCGGTGTTTCGACTAATGCGGTTTCAACGTCACTATCGATCTCGCCTTCTTCGGCATCGAAAACGGCACCCCCGCCAATGCCATCGTCTTCACCATCATCGCCCGAGGCTTTGGCGGCCTTGGGCGGGCGGCCTAATTTAGGCTTGGGGCCGCGCTTGGCTCCCGTTGGCTTGACGATGAGCGCTGTAGAGTCATCCGCCTTGGCCTTGGTGGCTTTTTTAGCGCTTTCCTTGGCAGCCGCAATCGTCGCCTTGGCTTCTTGCTCGCTAAGAGCGTCAACGGTATCGGACTTCTTATCGACAGACTTTTCGGCCTTAAGAGAAGATTTTGTCGCCGACTCTTGGAGGGTCGCGGTCGCCACTTTTTTAGAGTTCACTTTACCGGTTGCGAGGGCAGCCTTCACCATCACCTCTTTGGCGAGCGCGGCGCTGGTCGCAGCATCTTGTGAGGCCGATATTTTGGCCCCTTTATCTTTAGTCGCCGTACTTTTTGTAACAGGAGTATTAATCGTTGTAGTTTTGGGCACCGAGGTTTCTTTCAATGTCTTCGGGGCTTCTTTGCTTACCGTCTTGGTCTTTGGCACCGCCGCAGGCGCTTTCTTAGGCGTCACAGTCGATGAAGAATTCTTTTTCAGTTCAGTCAACTTCTTCTTATCGGTTTTTTTGATTTCGACCTTGGGAGCTGGCTTGGTAGTGGATTTACCCACGACCTTTGACACAGGCTTCGCCACGGCTGACTTGGCTGGAACAGACTTCATTGGTACTTTCACGGCAGGCTTCGGCGCTGATTTCGCCAATGTTTTCACCACTTTAGCGGCGGACCCTGCCTTGACAGACACAGCCTGCGCAGAGGATTGAGCGTTGACAACTTTAGTTTTGGCTTTGGCATGAACAGCTTTGGCAGGAACTGCTTTTGCGGGACCTGCCTTGACTGAACTTGCCTTGACCGACCCGCCTTTGCCAGGCCCGGCCTTGGCTGACTCAAACTTAGCAGAGCCTGCCTTAGTGGAGCCTGCCTTAGTGGAGCCTGCCTTAGCGGAACCCACCTGAGCGGAACCCACCTTACCCGAGCTAGATTTGCCTGAGCTAGTCTTAGCGGAAGACAGCGCGTTTTTCACCGTGCCAGCCTTACTAGGGGACTTGACCACGGCGGAACCGCCTGAACCCTTGCCAGTGCTAATTCTGCCAGCACTATTACTGCCGGAACTTGATTTGCCAGTGCTTTTTACGACCATGGTTGCCAGCGCTTTCACAAAGAAAACCCGGTCTCTCAGAATCTATTCATCAAAAAGGCAAAAAGGCCCTGAATTTGACGACAGACCCAATGAGGGACGTGTTGGATGAGGGGAACCACACATTATAACATCTGCCCCTCAAGCTCTCTTGAGATTAGGAGTGATATTGGCCCTAAATAGCACTCTTACTTTGTCGCAAAAGCTCGCGAAATCGCTCTTGATCCAGAGAATCGGTCGAGCGCGAGAGACGTTGCAGCTCCGCTTTTTGCGAGACTTTCATCAATCGCTGTCGGATTTCTTCGCCCTCGGCGGCAATCTCCGTGGGACCAAGACTGGAAACACCGCCCACATTAGAGAATGCATCCTCGCGCAAAGCCTTCGCCCAAGCCCGCTGCACGTCGCTACCCACCCCGGCGACATACTCCGTGAGTGCCTCTAAGGCCGCCACATTTCCGGCTCGCGCGACCCAGGTTGCATCGGAGCCCGATTGCGCGTGAAAGGACACCAGGAGGCTCAGCCAATCGCGCATTGCAATGCTGATGACCTCCTCTTCAAGGACGTCATGCAAAACCTGTTCCGGTAAATTCGGGCTCAAGGCGGCAATGAATCTCAGTCTTTGCTCAATCTCAGGGGGGCCGGCACGCACACTAAACTTTGGCAAGGTGCTACGCGAATCCAGCACGTTCATTCCTGAGGCGTTGCCAAAGCCACGCTTTTTACCCGCCCAGGGCTGAAAGCCTTGGCCGTTTTGTGATTTTTGACCACTCCACCCCGCCCCTCCCGAGCGCCCCCCTGAGTGAGCGCCCGAGTACAGTCCCGCAGGGCCTGCGCCTTCAAGACCACTATTCCGGTTCGACTGAAAACGCCCGGATTCCGGCCCTGTCGCCTCAAGCAGGAGCGGCGTTAATTCGCCTACACTGATTTGGGTAAGATCAGAGAGGCGATGCACAATTTGCAGGCGCAGTGCGGGAGCGCTCATTTTGCTTAACAAAGGGCGCGCTAAGGCAATCAATCTTGCACGACCTTCAGGCTCCGAAAGATCGCAATCGCTCGCCAACTTATTCAGCATAAAGCTCGAGATCGACTCGGTCTTTGCAAGCGCAGCCTTCCATCCGTCAAGGCCATGAGCCTGAACGAAACTATCCGGGTCATGCTCGGGTGGCAGAAAGAGAAAATCAATGCGCTGAGTATCGCTCGTCATCGGCAAGCTGGCCTCAAGTGCGCGCCAGGCCGCCTTTCGGCCCGCACTATCGCCATCGAACGAAAACACCACCCGATCCACCTGGCGCAATAGTTTTTTGAGGTGATCAGGCGTCGTCGCCGTGCCCAAGGTCGCAAGGGCGTTGTCAACACCATATTGCGCCAACATCACGACGTCCATATAACCCTCTACGACGATCGCGCAGTTCTCTCGACGTAGAGCCTCTCGCGCTTCATACAAGCCGTACAACTCTCGGCCTTTCACGAAAACCGGGGTTTCGGGAGAGTTTAAATACTTGGGTTCACCCTGATCCAGCACGCGACCGCCAAAGCCGATCACCTGTCCACGGGGGTTACGAATCGGAAACATGATGCGATCGCGAAAACGGTCGTAGCGTTTGCCATCTTCCGCCGCAATCACCAAACCACTTTCCACCATGCTGGGTGCTTGATACTCTGGCACGGCCGCTTCGAGGGGCCGCCACCCCTCAGGTGCATAGCCCATCCCAAAACGCGCCGCGGTTTGTCCAGAGAGCCCACGTCGCTTCAAATAGTCAATCGCCTTTTCAGACTCCTTCAGTCGACTTTTGAAGAATTTGGCCGCAAGTGACAAGCTCTCCAGTACATCGGGCGCAACCCGCTTGGGCGCTCCAGCAGCGCCCGGCTCCTCTGGCACCTCAAGACCTTGTTGTCGGGCAAGATCCTTAATGGCATCAACGTAGCTGAGCCCCTGATGCTCCATCAAAAAGCCGATGGCGGTGCCGTGAGCCTGACACCCAAAACAGTGATAAAACTGCTTGGTCGGACTGACTGAAAAAGACGGGGTCTTCTCGCCGTGAAAGGGACACAGACCCTGATAATTGGCACCTGCTTTTTTTAACTGCACGTACTTCCCCACCACTTCGACGATATCGAGGCGGGCCAGGAGGTCAGAAATAAAGCTTTGCGGGATCACCCCGCGAGTTTAGCCTTGACTTGTGCCGACACGGCGGAGAGGTCCGCCCTGCCCGCCAACTTCGGCTTCAAAATAGCCATCACCTTACCCATATCTTGCGGGCCTGCTGCGCCGCTCGATCTCATCGCAGCCGCGATCTCAATGGCGATGTCCTCCGCGCCCAACTGGGCCGGCATATAGGTGGCGAGCACGGCCAACTCCGCTTTTTCCTTGTCCACCAGGTCTTGCCGCTTGGCAAGTTCAAAAGCCGCGATTGAATCGCGACGCTGCTTGATCAATTTATCCACGACGGCAAGTATCTGCGCTTCATCGAGCTGAATGCGTTCATCCACCTCTTTTTGCTTAATAGCCGCCATCAATCCACGGATCGTCAGCAAACGAACCGCATCTTTGGCGCGCATTGCGGTCTTCATGTCGTCGGTAATTCGCTCTCTCAAACTCATATCACTTCCTTTTAAAGAGAAATGCAGCCTTCAGGAACTCATCCATGGAGCTTACAAATATAAAAACCCGTCCAAGATAGCCTGGACGGGTTTTCTAAGATGTACCAGGCTTAGGGCTTAGTACATCTTCTTGGGCAACATCTGGCTACGGATGCGTTTGTAATGGCGCTTTACAGCAGCCGCCTTCTTACGCTTGCGTTCGGCCGTTGGCTTCTCATAGAATTCGCGCGCACGCAATTCCGTCAACAGGCCAGTTTTCTCAATGGAACGCTTAAAGCGTCTCAATGCAACATCAAACGGCTCATTTTCTTTTAAACGAATAGCTGGCATAACGGAATCACCTCCTTCCTGGGTCGGCTCGTGAGGGGGAAACCACCTTGAATCGATTTCAAGCGTCGTTTCAAACTTAAAAATAGGCCCTCTGGCCAGGGATTTTCGCTTTTTTCATAGCGAAGCCCTTGATTGTAGCATTTTTCAAGTAATTCAGGGAAATCCAAGGAGCAAAAGTAAAAATAGAGTTCTTGATGTGCGGATCTAAATGTGAAAGAATATAAAGTGCAAACAAAAAACAATACAAAAGCGATATAAAAACAATACCTTAGGCGAAAACTTTCGGGTAATTTATTATTCGACCGATTGTCCAGCAAATCTAATTTTCCAAAATTTCCAGGAGACATCCTGGAGAAGAGGTCGCGATGAGCGTTTTCCTTCTCGTGAATATTCAAACAGCTTATGTTTTGGCCGGACTGATCGTGCTCATGGGCGCGGGCACCGTATTCTTTCTTCGGACACTTGATGAACAGTCCAGCCGTTTGCTGAGTCGGCTCTCTTTGTGCCTAATGACGACGGCAATTTTTATCCTGACCGCCTCGACCATCATGGTCGAAGAAACTCTGGCACTAGCCCTGCATATCGCCAATTTTGGAGTGGTCTTCGGAGTCATCGCTGTCGCCGAACTCACGCGCCGTTTGCTGGGCCTAAAGCGCCGAACCGGCTTGGCGGTGACCTTGATTGTTCTTGCCTTTCTCGTCTTCGAATGGGCCTATGATCCGCAGCGCCCTCTCACCAGTAACGCCCTTCGCCACGCCTTTGAAGGCATTTTGGGCTTGGCACTGGCACTGAGACTCGCCAAGCTACCTCAATCCAATACACCTATTTTGAAACAGCTCCTGACTATCACGGCCGCACTCTACGGTGGTGTCGCCCTGTTCGAGGTGGCCAACACACTCTCTCACGATTTAACTCTCAACAAACAAGGTACGGCCTTAGTACTTGGGGTGACGCAAACGGCAAGCATCGCGGGCACGTCCGTGCTCACTGGCCTCTTCATCGCCCTTCTGATGCTCACGGTGAACGCGCAAATGGCGAACCGCCTAAAGCACCTACTCTCCACCGATGAATTGACCCGCCTGGGGAGCCGACGGGGTTTCAATGAACAAGCGCCTGGCTACGTGGCCAGATGCGAGCAAGCCGGAAATATGATCGCCGTGCTGATGCTCGACATCGACCACTTCAAGCGAATTAATGATCGCTACGGGCATCCAATGGGTGATGCGATTTTGAAGCACTGTGCGCGTCAGATGCGGGCCAGCCTTCGTCCCGATGCCATGTTGGCACGTTATGGCGGCGAAGAATTTTGTGCGCTAGTGCCAGTTGATCGATTGGCCGATGCGAGAGCGGTTGGCGAGCGTTTACGCCAGCACGTCAACGCGCGCCCGTTTGGATTTGCGGGCTTTGAGATTCCCTGCACCATCAGCATTGGTATCGCCTTCGCCCATAGCGACCAACCGCTCAGTCAAGCCATTGAACAGGCCGACCAAGCCCTCTACGAAGCCAAGCGCACGGGCCGAAACCGAGTGCTGATGTATGGTGAAGCCGGTAGTGGAACCGGACATCCGGCACCGACCTTGGAGTCCAGTTTGCCCGGAGCCCCAGCCCTGGTACCTATCTAGGAGCGTCACAACGTGCTTCCCTAGGCCCACTCGATCAACTTGCATTACTCAGCCAGCCCGGTAAGATAGGCCGCGTGAAATAGACTAATGCTTTGGCTCAGTAAGTTCTGATCGGCGAGGTAATCATTGACCCAAGTCCTGAAGATTGATGTTGCGGGAATTCCGCAACGCTGGATAACCTTAGAGGAAGCGGCAAGCTACTATGCGACGCAAACCGTCGCATGGACGCTGGGAGATCGTTTTGCCAGTTTGCGCGGCGGCATGAGTCGTTTAACCGGCACACGCTCACAAATTGACGTTCATCCCATTATTGCCATCAAGGGCAGGTCGCACGGAAGTGCTCGCATGAGCCACACCGTCCCCACCTTGACGCGCCGTAAGTTAATTCGCCGAGATCGGGGCCTTTGCGCCTACTGCGGTCTACGTTTTAAAGACGATGAGCTCACCACTGACCATGTCCGTCCCGTTTCGAAAGGTGGGCAGCACGTATGGACCAATGTGCTTTCTGCCTGCAAGGGCTGCAATAGCGCCAAGGGCAACCGGGAACCGCATGACTGGGGGCGACTGCCCCTGTTCATCGCCTATACGCCCAATCTTTACGAAGGCCTTATTCTTGCTAACCGCAACGTACTTGCGGATCAGATGGAGTTCCTGCTGCAAGGTGTTGGGCAACAATCTCGTTTAAAGATCCAAAATCAAGCCCAGCTGCAACAGCCTGTTGGGCGGCCACCTGACCCAAAACCAAAAGGGCGGGAGACTGCACCGCGTTCTTCAAAACGCAATCACTAAGCTCACCCAAGGTGGTGCGCAGAACACGAGCGTCAGGGTAAGAGGCTCGCTCAATGATGGCCGCCGGAAGCGCGGCGAGCACACCACGGTTCAATAAGTCGCGCTGGATGTCTTGGCTACGTGCCAAGCCCATGTAAAACACAAGGGTTAGGCCTTGCTGAGCGAGCGCCGAATAGTCAATGCTCTCACAAGCGATTGATAAAGGACTGAGGTGTCGAGCGGCAAGCACCGCGTTTACCGACATAGCGAATTCGCGCCTGAGGACCCGCATGCAATAGCACCGCCCGGTTGACCAAATCATCCATCAAGATGACATCGGCCTGAGCGATCAATCGCGCGGCTTTTAAGGTGCGTAGCTCTGGGTCACCAGGGCCCGCGCCAATCAAGAATACTTGACCCACCTTGGCAGCGAGGTCAGCATGTATCGGCATATTTTTCATTTCTCAAGAACCTCTTTATTCGCCCTATCAGGCTTGGCTGGCGACCGACCGCTCGGCGCAGCATCATCGTTAAGCCGCAAGGCCGTTTTGATACACGCGAGCTGTAATGCAATGGATCGTGGTACCGGTATCGCACCCGCCAAAACGGATTGAGTCCAAGCCGCGGTCGCCGCGATATCCTGGGCCGCAGGCAAGGCGGGGATATCCGCCGCCGCCAAAGCCTCAACTTCCAACAGGGTCTCAATGCGCCCCGCCTGGATCAATTCAATCGAAGTGATGCGCTTGGCACTCGCCACCACCTCGCCCTCACAGCCACGTGATTGCAAGGCCGATGCACCCAAAGACGCAAACACTTCTTGCTGCAAAACCCGGAATTCATGGTGGGTGTAACTCGCCAACTGCAACACCGGGCGCCCGTTGATGGGTTGCAACAACTTGACAAGGCTGTGACCGGTATTGCGCACCCCCATTTCCCAACGGCACTCCAGCAAGGTCGCGAGCGCCGGACTCAAGACATCAAGCGGAACAAAGGCCGGATCGCCGCGCTTAAGACGCAGGCCCACCTCCGCGCTAAGGGCGTCCGGAGCGCAGACGATCGGGTCGATACCGAGCGCATGAAAAACTTGGGCAGAAGTAACCCGGGCAGGATCAGCGCGCAGTCCGTGCACCAGCACCGGTAGGCCTTCGTCCGCCAGAAGGCAAGCCAGCAAAGGAAGTAAATTCGGCAGCAATCGAGCTCCGTTATAGCTCGGAATGACCAGGGCGGTAGGACCTGGCGGCAGGCGAATCTCGCGAATATAGGGTTCGGCGGCGCAAAGTGCGCCGAGTATTTCAGGCAGTGATTCTCCCCTTACCCTCAAGGCCATCAGCGCTGCGCCCACTTGCAGGTCGCTCAGCGTACCGTCGAGAAGGCGCGAATACAAGAGCTTGGCCTGCGCCTGTGTCAAGCCTTTGCCGCTAGCCTTTCCGATGGCTTTGAGAAGTTCCTGAGAACTCGGAACAGGATCGTCCGACCTCATACCGCTCTCCGGCCGATGCATTCGTGTTCAGCGCTTCCCATAACCATTCCAAAAACTTTCTAGCGTCGGTCCAAACCAGTGAAACCGCATGGCTTTTGTGCGATTTCGCATTTTGACCGTTTTTCCGCACAAGCGCAGGGCGCTTCACGAGGCGACGGACCTACCGGGCTAGCAGCAACATCCGTGCCCGGGGAATCGGGCGTTTAAAAATTTCTGGTCATCCGGGATGGAAAAGCACGCAAAAACTCGAACTAAACGGTTTCAGCAACCCTCAATCGTCGCAGCAGGGCCACTCGTCATCATCACGTCCGAAAGCTTGAAAACCTTGGCCACGTTCATGCAGTTCGATGGTACACGCTTCTTGCTGCCGCAAGGCCTCTCTCAAGATCACTCATGGGATGACCCTTCGCGAGCAAATCGAATACACTTAAATGAATGAGTATCCTGGTTCGTTTTCGACAAGTGGCCAAGCGCTTTGCCAACGGCACCCAGGCCCTGCAAGGCTTTGACCTCACTTTGCAGGGCGGGCAATTGACGAGCTTGCTCGGACCTTCAGGATGCGGCAAAAGTACCGCCTTGCGTTTAATTGCGGGCCTGGAGCAAACCAGTGCGGGTACGGTGGAGAACTCCTTTCAGAAGCACGAGCTGAGCTATGTCTTCCAGGAGCCTACCCTCATGCCCTGGGCCACGGTTTCGGAAAACGTCAGCCTGCCACTTCGAGTGCGCAACACCCCGTCAGCGGCGATGCAAGTGAAGGTCGCGGAGACTCTCAAGAAAGTAGGCTTGAGCGATTTCGCATCCGCCTATCCCCGTCAACTCTCTGGGGGCATGAAAATGCGGGCCTCCATCGCCCGGGCCTTGGTGACGCAACCGAAAGTCTTGCTCATGGATGAGCCCTTTGCGGCGCTCGACGAAATTACAAGATCGAAGCTCAACACCGATCTCTTGGCACTTCAGTCTCAGGAAAAATTGAGCATTGTCTTTGTGACTCACAGTGTTTACGAGTCGGTATTTTTATCGGATCGTATCGTGGTGCTCTCGGATCGACCGGGCCGAGTGATCGGGGAGGTGTTGATCGGCCAGCAAGAGCCGCGCGACGAGTTGTTTCGCACCTCGGCATTGTATGGAACGCGCTGTCGAGAGGTGTCGGCCCTCTTGCAACTGAATGTTGCTCCCCATGAGTGATCGTCAACGCTTGACGCAATGGGTACCGCTTATCGTGTTCGCCACGGCTGTTGTGCTTTGGGAAGCCTGGGTACGCATCCATCAGATTCCTCACTACCTCCTGCCCTCACCTTCATTGATCGCGCAAACCTTGATCAAGGACTGGGACTCGCTCTGGCCATCGCTGCTCTTCACTCTCAAGCTCACCTTCGCCGCGTTGGCGGTCGCGGTACTCGGTGGGGTGCTTCTGGCCGTAGTCTTTACGTTTTCACGCTGGGTTGAATTGGCCTTTCTACCCTTTGCGGTGATTTTGCAAGTCACCCCGATCATCGCGATCGCGCCACTGATTTTGATTTATGTGGATAGCACCTTTGCGGCGCTCTTGATCTGCGCCTGGATCGTCGCGTTCTTTCCGATTCTTTCCAATACGGTGATTGGTTTGCGCAGTGCTGATCACAATCTCAAAGATTTATTCACGCTGTATCAAGCCGGGCCCTGGCAACGACTTCGTTGGCTACTAGTGCCGAGCGCGCTACCGCATTTTCTAGCCGGTCTTAAAATTGCAGGCGGGCTGTCCTTGGTAGGATCGGTCGCCGCGGAATTTGTGGCCGGTTCGGCCGGCAAAAACACCGGCCTGGCTTCGCGTATGCTTGAAGCCAGCTTTCGAGGTGAGATTCCGCGAATGTTCGCCGCTTTAGTATTATTCTCAATCATTGGTATCAGTATATTTTTTATCTTTGATCGTTTGAGCAAGGCCCTTCTCGGCTCTTGGCACGATAGCGAATATGCCTGACCTCTCAATGCAAGAAAGGAACCTCCATGAATCTCATTCGTCTCTGCGCTTATGCTTCGGCCCTCGCTCTCGGCGTACTTCTTCTGCCGCAATCGTCACTCGCCCAGGAAAAGCTGAGCTTTGGCACCAACTGGAAGGCTCAAGGCGGCCATGGCGGGTTTTACCAGGCTCTGGCGGATGGCACTTACAAGCGCTATGGCCTGGACGTGGAGATTGTGCAGGGCGGGCCGCAAGTGAACAACCGCCCTCTGCTCGCCGCAGGCAAGTTGGATTTCCTCATGGCCGGAAACCTGCTCCACTCGTTCGACAACGTCAAAAATGGCATTCCCACCATCGCCGTTGCCGCGTTTTTTCAGCGTGATCCGCAAGTCTTCATGGCGCACGAAGGCTCCTACAAAGATTTTGCAGCACTAAAGACCGCCAAAACAATCCTGGTTGGCAAAGACGGGCAATTTAGTTATTGGCAATGGCTTAAAAGCGAGCACGGCTTCAAGGATGAGCAGCTACGGCCCTACAACTTCAACCTCGCGCCCTTCTTGCAAGACAAGATGCTCGTGCAGCAAGGCTATGCGAGCTCAGAGCCCTTCACGGCTCGCTCGCAGGGAGCCAACCCCAAGGTATTTTTGTTGGCCGACTATGGCTGGAGCACCTACAGCACCACCGTCGAAACCCGCACCGAGCTGCTCAGCCGCAAGCCCGAGATGGTGCGCAAGTTTGTGGAAGCCTCCGTGATTGGCTGGTACAACTTTCTCTATGGTGATCGCAAGCCCGCCATCGAGGCCATCAAGAAGGCCAACCCAGAGATGACCGACGCCTTGATCAATGCCGAAATCGAAGCCTTCACCAAGCTCAACATCATCGACTCTGGCGATGCGCTTGCCCAAGGCATCGGCGCGATCAGCATGGCTCAGGTCAACGCCTTCTACGACAAAATGGTGAAAGCCGGACTTTACAAGTCGGCCGAAGTGGACGTCACTAAGGCCATCACCGATCAGTTTGTGAACAAGCCCGCCTTTTTAGAGACCAAGCGCAAGCTCGGCAAGTAATCAGAGCAAGGCGCCGGCATCCATGATGCTTTTGCGCCGGATCGGCCATCTTGGTCTTTTGATCCATCGCGGTCTTATGTAACCGGACGTAGGCAGCCTCCTCGTCGAGACCGTGAAGCTTCATCAAACCGCGCTTGGATTGACAATGACAATGCGCAGCGGCTTGGCGGCGGCGCTAACATTCAGAACTTCAAAATTTTTGGGGGAGAGGCCATGCATGACTGAAGCCACGCAAGAACCTTGCCAGAGCGGCGCACCTTCCCTGGTCGCATAGGGCTACTTGATTTCTATCACGACCTCATTCGAGAAAACGCCTCCGAATTCAACTTGCACCACCAAGATGCCAGGGTGCGCAGGGAGGCTCAGATAGCTTGCTGCATTCAAATTGAAGTAACTACTGGTCGCCAGACCTTTCAGGCTTTCAGGATCGATGGCAGCGCTGGGCGGTGGCGGAGCTTCAGGGCTAGGATAGCGATCCAGCACTTCTCCAACATATCTCCTTTTTGTCTTGGTTTCTGTCATGACCAATTTCATGGGCGCACCTCTGATCAACTGACCCATCTCCAGCGTGTACAGGCCGCATACGGGAATGGCCGCAAAGACCCCAGAGGCCTCGCGCGTGAGCGCTACCCGACTAGGCGCCTGAATCAAAATTCCGCGCCAATTCGGTCCCGGATCCTTCGGAGAGCAGACACTGCGCTCGCGAGTTTCGAGCGGCACTTCCGCCCGGAAAGGACATGCCACCGCGCATCCGGTCGACCCAATTCACTTCAAGGGTCAGAGTGCCGGTCCCCGCGGGCAAGCCGGAAACGTCAATCTTTACGTTGGTACACTTATCGGCGATATCTCCTGAGGCCACTGCAGCGCATTGATCCTGCGCAATAGGCACTTCGTCAGCGTTGGGCGCGCCACCCTCTTTTAAAAAAATCGCGCTCACAAACCACCCCTCACCCGGAACCAAAGTCTTCCAAAGATGCTTTTCGGACAACGTTGGATTATTGAGGCCCACACCGAGAATGGGACTCGTCACTGCCGACTCGCCAGGCCCAACCTTGACGGCGGACTTAATCAGTTTTTGGTTCGGATTTTTGACCGCGAGGTGATCCGTGTATCCAATAGCCATCGTGTACGGCTCTTTTTCAGGGCCTTTCGAGCTGGAATAAGCGAGCCGCGCCTTTTCCTTGAAAGTATTGGAATCGCTCGCGCCAATATTGGGCATGTGCTCCATCTCCACCGTTGGCCAGGCCTGCAACGTCAGTTGGTGTTTGGCGAATTCGCCCCCTAGCGTGCCCAGACTTGAGGCCGCTGCCGTCAAGCCAGTCATTTTGATTTGAACATAATGAATCAGTCGATGGGTTGTGATCGCACCCGTGCGGGCCTTGGTGCCTTGGTCATCGACGGCTTCAAAAGTGTATGTATCCTTGCCGACCGCGGCGAGAAAAAAATCGTCCAGAATCTTCGTCCCATCGGCTTCGGTCGAATAAGACCTTTCTTGGTCCTCGTAGGTGAACTGCGGGGTACGTGCTTTCTCGGTGGGTGTATAGGCGGCGTTGCCACCTCCTGGCAGGCATTTCACCTTGAAACTACTCGACCCGGGCAGGTCGAAGCGAACCTTGAGTCTGGGTTTATTGCCTAATCGATCAATATTCTTGGCATGGACTCCGTCGACAAATTTTGCATCGCACATCAGGTTTACCAATTGAGTTCCGCTAGCCACTTCCAGTGCATCGGTACCATCCAGGAAGGCAATCGACACCAGCTTGGGAATCACTTTGGCCACACAAGCCACCACCGGCTCATTTACCGGTGTGCTTGCACCTGGCCCAGAATCGGGCGGCTTAGGAAGGTCTTTGTCGCACATCGCTTGAGCCTGGTTCGAGCGAACTGCGGTTTGATTGGAGCCAGAGCAAGGCCTGGGCGTCCAATGCGGCTAGCTTGGTGCTACCCAAGTCGGCCCCAGCGCGCAATGTGCTCTTCGATATCCAGGGAAAGAGCGGATCATCACTACAACCGTGGCCGAGCGAAAACATCAAGGCAATCAGAACAGAGCCTGATCGGAAATCGGCCAGGCGATGCTTTGTGGCAACCGCAACTCCAGAGCGAATCAAGGACGCTACCCCGTTCACGCCGATCAACTTGACTTTGCGTGGATCGATTCGAACCAGCTCTTGTTGCATCTCGGAATAAAAATTGGCAGCAGAAAGCTCAAGCGGGAGATTCAGGAAGCGCTCCAGGTTTGCTAAAGCTTCATTAGCCAGTACTCGTTTCTCGCCAATGACTTGTTCGTAATAAATCAGTAAATTCTTATAGATCAGCTCGGCGCGCTACATCTGAGAGGCAAAGTCGCGATCTTGCAGGACTTGACTCGCCCAGGGGTATTGCGGATCAGTATCAAAGGCCGAACCGAGCATCATCATAAGCTCAAGATAAAGCCTTACAGGACCACGAAAACTCAGCCCGTAGCCGTGAGCCCGCTGAATCCCGGTTTGAATCGTGGTCCTCACGCCTGGCTCGCCTGCCATCGCAAAAGTTTTCGGCGAAAATCTGCGCAAATGCGAAAGCATTTCCGCTTCGAACTGGCGTTGGGCAGCTCCCTGAAGCACCGCCATTTGACTGTCTAGAAAAACTAGCAAGTCGTCCTTTCGGTTGTTGGCAAGCAAACAAAACAGTGATCGAGACTTTCGGCCACTCTTGCGAGATTGAGCATGCGTTTCAGTAGTTTGGCAAGACCTTTGGAATCTTGGCCACAGAACCTCTGTTTGTCACGCCGATTGCCGGAGCGATTTCGGCAGACTGAAGCTCTCTAAAACAACCACTGACTACGCAACAAGCGTAATCGGCTCCAACTGGTCGCCTTGCGGCAAGATACGGCCAATCGCACACGCCTTGACGTAACCCAATGCGTGCAAGGCCCTGAGACAATCTTCGGCGCGATCGGCGGCCACCGTCGCCAGTAATCCACCGGCGGTTTGCGGATCAAAGATGAGCGGATAACGTGGATGCTGAACCATCTCGGCCTGGTTGCGTAGCGCGCGGCGCAAACGCACATTGGCGGGCTGCAAGGAGCTCAAAATACCAGCGGCGGCCATCTCCACCGCACCGTCCAAGACCGGAAGAGCCGACAGATGCAGCTCGGCATCCACACCCGAAGGCTTGGTCATTTCGACCAAGTGTCCGAGCAGACCAAAGCCGGTCAGGTCGGTGGCCGCGGTGACACCAAATTCACGCAGGCATTGTGCCCCTTGCCGATTGGACATCACCATCCATATCAAAGCCTCATCGATCCAGCGCCCACGCGCTTGCAAACGAGCATGCGCGGCAAACAAGGTACCGGTACCAATCGGCTTGGTCAAAATCAGTACATCACCGGGGCGCATGCTGCCTTTGATCATGGCCCCTTTCAAATTCTCATCGATCAGGCCATTCACGGCGAAACCCAGAGCCAGCTCCTTACCCTCGCCGGTGTGCCCACCGACCAAGGCACAGTCGGCCTCGTTAAGCACTTCCACCGCACCAGCCATCATTTGAAAAACGGCATCTTCCACTTTGGCTTCCAGCCCCGAGGGCACTGTGGCAATGGCGGTGGCGGACTGCGCCTCCGCGCCCATCGCCCACAAATCGCCCAGCGCATGATTGGCGGCGACCTTGCCGAAGATATACGGGTCATCGATAAAGGACCGGAAAAAGTCCACGGAATGCACAATCGCTTTGCCTGCGGGAACGCGCACCACCGCGGCGTCATCCGGCGAGTGCAAGCCAATCATCACCTCTTCGCGTTCAATCGGTGAGATCGCCGCAAGCGCACGCGACAGCACCGTCGAGCCTACCTTGGCGCCGCAGCCGCCGCAGCGCATCGCAATCGCGGAAATGGCCTGCTGCTCTTCTTCTTTATCCAGTTTCACAACACTGGCGCTGGTGCCTCCCGAGCCCTTGCTGGCCTGCGCATCCATGGCCGGGAACTCGCTGAACTTGCGCATAAAACGCTGATCAATCCAGTTTTTCCATCGCCATACCCAGGCACCTTGAAAACCAAGCGCGCCTCGCGATGCAATCGCATATTGATCACCGGTGCTGATCAAGGCTAACCAGCGGGTTTGCGGATGATAGGCCTGTAGCGATTCGCCGGTCACACTGCGACGCAAATTCTCGGCTAAAGGCTTGCCTTGGCGCACGGCAAACACACCGGCCTTCTCAAGCGGGTAGTTGATCATGCTGGCAATATCACCGGCCGCATAAACATCCGGATCGTTCAGAGTCTGAAGATAATCATTGACCTTGATGAAGCCTTGAGTGTCCAGTTCCAAGCCTGTATTCTTTAGCCACGCTGCGCCGCCTGCGCGCGTCACCCACATAATTTCGTCAGCCGCCAGAGTCTCGCCCGATTGTGTCCGTAAAACTTTATCAGCGATATGAGTCACCTCTGCGTTGAGATGCACCTTGACACCGCGCGCTTGCAACACCTTCATAAAACTCGCGCGCACTCCATTGCTATGGGTCGGCAAGATCTCCTGAGTGCTATTAAAAAGATGGAAGCTCAAATCATCCGGGTTGCGGCTCAGAGCCTGCAATTCCTTACGCAATCGAAACTGCATCGCCAAGGTAAGCTCGACACCCCCTGCACCCGCACCCACCACGGCGATCACGCTCTTGCCGACCTTGGTGCGCACCCGTTCCAACAAGGCCAGCCAACGTTGATTGAACTGAACAATGGGTTTGACCGGAACGACATTCTCGGCCGCCCCCGGCACGTCCCGCATTTGGGGCGTCGATCCAATATTGATCGACAACTTGTCGTAGGGCACCGGCGGGCGATTGCGGCACAAAACTTTTCGGTTGATGCGATCAATGCCGATCACCTCGGCGCGGTACAAACGCGACTGGCCGAACTGCGCCAAACGGCTCAAATCGATATGAACATCATCGTAATCGTAGTGACCCGCAATATATCCGGGCAGCATGCCGGAATAGGGGGTATGGGTATCGGAACAAATGACCGTCAGGCGCACACCGGGTATCGGGCGCATCGCGAAGCTTTTGAGTACACCGACATGGCTATGGCCGCCGCCAATTAAAACAATGTCACGAAGAATAGGTTGATCTGAAGTTTGCATAAGGGCAATTGTAGTGTTTCCTAGTGAATACTTACGTTTTGACGCTTCAGGAGCGTTCAACGGCGAACCAGTGTCATACTCTCACCCATGTTAGTTCTCGGCATTGAAACCTCTTGCGACGAAACCGGCGTCGCACTCTACGACACCGAACGCGGGCTTTTGGCCCAGGCGCTCCACTCTCAAGTTGCGATGCATGCAGATTACGGCGGCGTTGTGCCCGAGCTTGCTTCGCGCGATCATGTACGCCGGGTACTTCCGCTCAGCACGCAAGTGCTCAACGAAGCGGGAGTCAGTCTCGATGCGCTCTCCGCCGTCGCCTACACTCAGGGACCTGGCCTGGCGGGCGCACTCCTGGTGGGGGCGGGCACCGCCTGTGCCCTGGCCTATGCGCTCGGGATTCCGGCCGTAGGCGTGCATCACCTCGAGGGCCATTTACTGTCGCCTTTGCTATCGAAAAACCCACCCCGTTTTCCTTTCGTCGCGCTTCTGGTTTCTGGCGGCCACACCCAGTTGCTGCATGCCAAAGCGCTCGGGGAGTATGAATTGCTTGGTGACACGCTAGATGACGCGGCGGGCGAAGCTTTTGACAAAAGTGCCAAATTGCTGGGTCTAGGGTACCCCGGCGGACCCGCCATTGCCGCCTTGGCCGCACAGGGTACGGCGGGCCGATTCAAGCTTCCCCGTCCCCTTTTGCATTCAGGCAATCTGGACTTTAGCTTTAGCGGCTTAAAAACCGCCGTGTTGAATCAAGTCAGTAAGTTGCCTCTCCAGGATGTTTCGCTTGAATCGCTCAAGGCAGACTTGGCCGCTGAAGTGCAGGAAGCCATCACCGAGGTCCTGGTCAAAAAAGCGGTGGCGGCCCTGGTGAGAACCGGTGCCAAGCGACTGGTCATTGCAGGCGGCGTCAGTGCCAACCAAGTGCTCCGTGCAAAACTGGCTCAAGCGAGCCTGGCAAGCCGCAATCAAGTCGGCTTCGAGGTGTTCTTTCCCGAACTGAGCCTGTGTACCGACAATGGCGCCATGATCGCCCTGGTCGGAGCACTCAAGCTTAAAAAGAATCCGCCGAACGCCCCGTTCAGCTATCGCCCCAACGTGAAACCACGCTGGCCGCTTGAGGCCTTGGCGGAATAAATGACGGCCAGTCCCTCACCATCGCACGTCCCGCGCAAGGCCATCATCCTTTTGTTCATTCTCACTCTCTTGTGGGGAACCAATTGGCCGCTGTTCAAATATGCCACCCAAGAGGTCTCGGTCTGGACGTTTCGAAGCGTCGCACTTTTTTTTGCGGGTGCGGCACTACTTATTGCCGCACGCTTGCAGGGCAAGTCACTCAGGATTGATCGACAATATTGGGCGCGCATCGCCTGGGCCACCGGCTTTTATCTGGTCTTGTGGAACATTACGAGCACCTATGCGGCCATCCTGATCCCTTCCGGTCAGGCCGCCATTCTCGGCTTTACGATGCCGCTCTGGACCGCCTTAATCACCGTCTTTCTCCTGGGCGAGAAGATTAGCTTACGTCTGGTCGCGGCCCTAAGCTTAGGGGCGATCTCGGTCGGCCTTCTGATGAGTCGCGGCCTGGGTGCCTACGCCAGCGCGCCCTTGGGCTTTGCACTGGGGCTCATCTCCGGGTTGGGCTGGGCCATCGGGACGGTGATCTTGAAACGCAAAAAAATCGACGTCCCGGCCATCGTACTGACAGGCTGGCAATTGGTGTTCAGCTCCATTCCAATTACTATGGGTGCCCTCATTTTTGGCGACCACCAATGGTTCATGCCGTCCTGGCAAAGTATCGCAGTCATTTCCTATATTGCACTGGTGCCGATGTGTATCGGTAATTTGTGCTGGTTCACGATTGTCGGGATGTTGCCCGCGAACACGGCCGGTGTGTCGTCGATCATGGTACCCATGGTCGCCATGTTGTCAGGCGCTTTGATCAACCAGGAGCCTCTGGGCATCATGCAGTGGCTTGCCATGTTGTGCTGCGCCGGAGCTCTGGCGCTCGCGATACTTAAACCTTAGCTTAAACCTTAGCGCGTTTCTTCTCGCCCGGTTTAGCTTGGGACGAACCTATCCGTTTTTCCTGCCCGGCAAACATTCTCGCAATATTGCCGCGATGACGATAAATCAACAGCCCGGTCATCACAAACACGGCGAGGGATTCGAGCCGAAAGCCGAACAAGAGCACTTGGTAAAACGATGCAAAGACTGCTGCGACCACCGCGGCCATGGACGACAAGCGAAAGAAAAAGAAAATAATCGCCCAGGTCAAAGCAGTGGCCGCCCCGAGCCAAACACTCAGGCCGAACAATACGCCTGCGGCCGTCGCCACGCCCTTGCCGCCCTTGAATCCATGAAAGACTGGAAACAAATGACCTAGAAAAGCCGCCAGACCGCACAGCGCTGGCACTGAAGCACTCAGTTGATACTGATGAGTCGCCCACTGCGCCAGAAGCACCGCCGCCAGGCCCTTCAGCGCATCACCCAACAAGGTGAACACCGCCGCGCCCTTGCTGCCACTGCGCAACACATTGGTCGCACCGGGATTGCCCGAGCCATAACTGCGTGGATCAGCCAGGCCAAAGAGCTTGCTACTGAGCACCGCAAAAGAAATCGACCCGAGCAAGTACGCCAGAGCAATCGTCACACAGCTTAGAAGAACACCACTCATCAAAACACCATTCGTCATTATTTTTCCAGACCCACACTCACGAGCACCGGGCTCAGCACCCGGAGCAACTCTTGCGGATCCATGGACACCAGAAAACCGCGCCGCCCGCCATTAATCCATATTCTCGGCAGAGCTTGCGCAGTGTGCTCCAAAAAAACGGGCATCCGTTTCCTGGTTCCAAAAGGCGAAGTCCCGCCCACCAAAAAGCCGCTATGGCGCTGTGCCGCCTCTGGAGTGCAGGGCTGAACCGTCTTGCATTGGGCCGCTCGCGCCAACGCCTTGGTCGAAACACTCATCGTGCCATGCATCAATACCATGAGAGGCTCTTTGGACTCGTTTTGCATCACCAGAGTTTTGAGCACGGCAAATTCGTCAACCCCAAGTTTTTGCGCCGATACTCGAGTTCCGCCGTGCTCTTCATAGTCGTATAAATGACCCTCGAAATCAACTTCAGCAGCCTTCAGCGCCTTGGTTGCCAGGGTTTCGGGATAGTGTTTACTCATGCGTGAAGTGAATGCAAGGATAATCGGAGTGAGTCAATTTTAGCCGCTTGGATAAAACCTTGTTCAGGGCAGAGTTCAAGGCAAGCTGATAATCTAACGAATTTCGTGCAGGCCACCCGTCATGAACGCAGACCTCTCCGCCTTTCTCGCCGCGCGCGAGTTTCTTTTTAAACACCGCAGCGACTACGCCGCCGCCATGGCCGGCTTTAATTGGCCGAAGCTGAAGCACTTCAATTTTGCCCTCGATCATTTTGATCATCTAGCCCGTGGCCCTCAAAGCGAAACCCTGGCATTATGGATAATCGGTGACGATGGTCTCGAGCAAAAAATAAGCTACGCGCAGTTGGCGCAGCGTTCCAACCAGGTGGCGAACTGGCTGGAATCTTTGGGTGTCCAGCGCGGCGAGAGAGTTTTGCTGATGTTGGGCAATGAGGTAGCGCTTTGGGAAACCATGCTGGCCTGCATCAAGATTGGCGCGGTGATGATTCCTGCGACGTCCTTGCTTTCAAGAGATGACCTCATCGACCGATTGGATCGAGGGCAAGCTCGGGTGGTGGTCACCTCAGGCGCGCACTGCGTCAAGTTCGATGATCTCGATGAATTTGTCCCCAAAGGTTTGCTGAGAATTACGGTCAGTGATGCGGGCGAATCCAGGAGCAAGTGGATCGCGCTGGGTC
>JAYUOT010000480.1:0-8712 GCA_043760705.1 Betaproteobacteria bacterium | reverse complement strand
GCTTGTGGAGACGTATCAGTGCCCCCACCTTAATGGTCTTGGCCAGTGAACGCGATCATTGGCACCAGTTTGTGGCTACGCCTGCCTATCGGCGCCGCCTATTGGCTATTCCAGACCTTCAATTAGAGGAAGTGCCGGAAGTAGGGCATATGCTGCATCATGATCGGCCAGAAGTCATCGCTTTCCTGATTGAATCGTTTCTAACATGATGAGCACTATGGAACCTAACATGGCGGCAATGCCCGATCCCTGGCGTCAGAATTTTGACCTGCATTGCCATTCGCAACACTCGGACGGGACTTTATCGCCCACTGAGTTAGTACAGCGCGCCCAACGAAACGGAGTGCGCGTCCTAGCTCTAACCGACCACGATGAGTTAAGCGGTCAAGCAGAAGCCGCCGCCGCGGCCAAAGCGGTGGGCCTTGGCTACGTTCATGGCGTGGAAGTGTCAGTGACCTGGGCTGGAGAAACCATACACATCGTCGGATTACGAGTCAATCCGCTCGACGACAATTTGCTGGCTGGGCTGCAGCGCACCCGTGATGGTCGAGATTCCCGTGCTCAAGAAATGGGGGAGGGCTTGGCCAAGGTGGGAATTCCTGGGGCCTATCAAGGGGCTTTGAAGTTTGTCGGCAACCCAAAGCTGATTTCGCGCACTCACTTTGCCCGCTTTTTGGTGGAGAGCGGTAGATGTCGCGATGTGCGTGAGGTCTTCACCCAATATCTTGTCGAAGGTAAGCCCGGCTTTGTAGGTCATCGATGGGCAAAACTGAGTGAGGCCGTGTCCTGGATTTGCGGGGCAGGCGGCACGGCTGTCTTGGCCCATCCTGGGCGTTATCGCTTGAATGAACCTGCGCGTTGGGCGCTCTACGACGAATTCAAACAAGCGGGCGGCGAAGCCATCGAAGTCGTGTGCGGGAGCCACACCAAGGACCAATATCGAGAGTTCGCCAAGCTTGCTTTGAAATTAGGTTTCAAAGCTTCGCGCGGGTCGGATTTTCATAGTCCGGACGAAAGCCATACTGATCTCGGCCAGTTGCCCCCCCTACCGGATTCCGTCGTGCCAGTTTGGTATGACTGGCCCGAGGCTGAGCGCTGGTCAGAATGACCCAGCGATTTACCCTTCATCCCGCGAACCCCCAAGCTCGGCTACTAAAACAAGCCGCAGACGTATTACGCAAAGGAGGGCTTCTGGCAACACCGACCGATGCCTGCTATGTACTGGGCTGTCATTTGGACGACAAACAGGCGGTTGATCGACTGCGGGCCATTCGCGGGCTCGATGACAAACATTTGCTCACCCTCATGTGTGCAGATTTATCGCAACTGGCCACCTATGCTCAAGTGGATAACACCCAATACCGGTATTTGAAACTGGCGACCCCCGGTGCCTTTACCTTCATTCTCAACGCGACTCGTGAAACACCCCGCCGCCTCTGGCATCCTAGCCGCAAGACGATAGGCATGCGCGTGCCCGCAAACCCGATTGTTCACGGCGTGTTGACGGAGCTGGGCGAGCCGATCCTCTCGGCCAGCTTGATTTTGCCTGGCGACAGCGAGCCGCTTCATGAAGCCGATGATGTCGTGGACAGGCTCAAGGGCCGCATTGATCTCGTGATTGATGCCGGAGGCCAAGGTTTCGAGCCTACCACCGTGATTGATCTCACGGGTGCCGAACCGGTCTTGGTCCGCCAAGGCCGAGGCGTGCTCCCTGGGTACTAGGGTGCCTTACCATTTGCTCACCGTTAAGCAAATGAGCAGTGTTCTGAAGACTTAAATTCGCACAGGTAGAATACGAGCGATGGATTTGAGTCTTCCCCAATTAATTGCAGTCTATGCCTTGCCGCTGATCCTAGGTATTACTTTGCATGAGGCTGCTCATGCTTGGGTGGCAAGCCTGCTTGGCGATCAAACTGCGCGAATGCTGGGTCGGGTCACGATGAATCCCTTAAAACATATCGATCCGATGGGGACAATTCTCGTACCTGGCTTGATGTTGTTAGCCGCCAAGATGTCCGGAAGTGTGGGCGGGTTTTTTGGATGGGCGAAGCCAGTGCCGGTGATTTGGTCGAATCTGCGTTCACCGCGTCGCGACATGGGCCTGGTGGCGGCGGCCGGGCCGCTGGCCAATGTCTTGATGGCATTGGGCTGGGCGATGCTGTTAAAGGGGCTACTCATATTCGAGATCGAAGAGGAGTTTTTGCGACGCATGATGCTGGCCGGTATTTCGGTCAACCTGGTCTTGGCCGCTCTCAACCTCTTGCCGATTCTGCCTCTCGATGGCGGGCGCATTTTGGTGTCCTTATTGCCTCGCAATGCAGCCCAGGCCTTGTCGTTGCTCGAGCCCTACGGTATGTTCATCCTTCTCGGCCTGGTGTTCACTGGCGTATTGTCGAGCTTGATGGGTCCCTTGGTTGGATTGGGTGTCGAACTTATTTCTAGACTTTTCAATTTTTGACGCGCTTCTTTCTGATGCTCCAATTTTGCTAGGTTCCCCCTTTTTCTTGGTTTCAAAGTTGTCTATCTATGTTTCCTGAACGTGTTGTTTCTGGCATGCGCCCTACGGGAGCTCTTCATCTTGGTCATTACCATGGTGCGCTCAAAAACTGGGTGAAGTTACAGGCCGAATACCCCTGCTTTTTCTTTGTCGCTGATTTTCATGCGCTGACCACCCATTACGATTCACCCGATGTGATTGGTCAAAGTGTTTGGGAGATGGTGATTGATTGGTTAGCGGCTGGCATTGATCCACAGCAGTCCACACTCTTTATTCAATCTCGAATTCCTGAGCATGCGGAGCTGCATTTGCTGCTTTCGATGTCTACCCCTCTCGGTTGGTTAGAGCGAGTCCCGACCTACAAGGATCAGCAAGAAAAGCTGAGTGACCGTGATCTATCGACCTATGGCTTCTTGGGTTATCCTTTGTTGCAGGCCGCCGATATTTTGCTGTATCGCGCCGCCTTTGTGCCAGTGGGCGAAGATCAGGTGCCGCATATCGAACTGACTCGCGAGGTGTCGCGCCGTTTCAATCATTTGTTCGGCAAAGAGCCTGGCTTTGAAGAAAAAGCCCGACAGTCGATCAAGATCCTGGGCAGTAAGCGTGCCAAGCTTTATTCCGAGTTACGGGCCCGTTTTCAGGAGAAGGGCGATACCGAAGCCCTCGAGCAAGGCCGCGAGCTCTTGGACGATTCTCAAAGTCTCAGCATGGGTGATCGTGAGCGACTCTATGGTTATCTTGAGGGCTCTCGAAAACTCATCTTGTCTGAACCGCAAGCCTTGTTAACTGAAGCCTCCCGGATGCCGGGCATTGACGGACAAAAGATGTCCAAGAGTTACAACAACTCCATTGGAATGCGCGAGGATCCGGATACAGTCAGAAAGAAAATCCGCACGATGCCCACTGACCCAGCGCGAGTGCGGCGCACCGATCCAGGCGATCCGAAAAACTGTCCGGTTTGGCAATTGCACTTGGTGTACTCCGATGCGAGTACCCAGGAGTGGGTCGAACGAGGTTGCAAGAGTGCAGGCATCGGCTGCCTGGAATGCAAACAACCGGTGATCGACAAAATCTTGCTGGAGCAGAACCAATTTCGTGAGCGTGCTCAGCCTTATCTGGATGATCCTCAGTTGGTCAGGAACATCATGGCAGATGGCTGTGATCGTGCCAGAAAGTTAGCCCAGGAAACGATGCGCGATGTACGCGAAGTCATGGGACTTTCCTACGACTAATCGGGTGCCAGAGGGTTCAGCCGCTCCATGGATAAGTCGCGGAGTGGATAAGCCGCTGAATGATTCAACCGCTAGATAACTAAGCCGCTAGATGCATTTGGCGCAAGGCTGGCAGATTGTCCAGCAATTCGCTGAGGTCCGCGAAGGGAATCGGCTCGGAAATAATCGAGCCCTGCATTCTGTCGATCTCAAGCGAGCGCAAACCTTTCACCTCGGCCTGGGTTTCTACGCCTTCAGCGATCACCGACATACCGAGCTTGCTCGCCAGGGTGTGAATGGCTTGCACGATGGCCGCATTGCCTCGGTCTGCTGGCAAATCTTTGATGAAGTTGCGGTCGATTTTGAGACCATCGATTGGAAGATTCTTAAGGTAGGACAGCGAGGCATAGCCGGTACCGAAGTTGTCAATCATTACCTTGATGCCGAGACGGCGCAGCTCTGAAATGAGAATGACGGTCTTCTCGGGATGCTCGATGAATGAGCTTTCGGTAAGCTCAAGCTGTAAAAGATTGGGCGGGAAAGATTTAGCCGCCAGCATTTGATTGACACCCGCCAAGAAGCCTTCTTCCGCCAATTGCTTGACGGAAACATTGACCGTCACCGCCACATCAGGGAAGCGCTCAAGCCCAATGGTGATGCGATCTTCAATCGCCCGCTTAATCGACCACATGCCGACTTCGCGAATCATCTTGGTCTGCTCTGCCATGGGTAAGAATTTGTCGGGCAAAAGCATGCCCCGAGTGGGATGACGCCATCGCATCAAGGCCTCATAGTTGACGATGCGCCTTTGGGCCACATCAAGCACAGGTTGATACCAGAGGTCGATTTCGCCGCGCTGAAGGGCCAAGGGAAGCTCGGCCGCGAGTTGTAGTTGCTCGGTGCGCTCATCGGACATGGTGCCCGCGAAGAAGCGCACATCGTTACGCCCCTCGGATTTCACTTGGTACATGGCGGCGTCCGCCGCCTTGATCAGCAAGTCGGCTTGAATCGCATCATTCGGGGCCATTGCGACACCAATCGAGGCTGACAAGAAGTAGGCACGGTTCTGTAAAATAAACGCCTTCTCGATTGAGGCCAAGACAGCTCGCGCGATTCTTTCAATTTCTTCCTTGTCGGTGAGTCCGGGCAGCAAGATAATGAATTCGTCGCCTCCCATTCGGCCCGCAACGTCGCGCGGACGAATCGAGTCGCGCAAGCGTTGGGCGACTTCGATCAGCACCTTGTCACCTGCGGCATGACCTAACGTGTCGTTAATGAGTTTGTAGCGATCGAGGTCAATATAAAGCAAGGAAATTGCTTTGCCTTTCTTCAAGCGCTCACTGAGCTGATGATTGACATAGGCCCGATTGGGCAACGAAGTCAGCGCATCGTGCAAAGAGGTGAAGGTGAGTCGTTTTTCGGCCGCTTTACGCTGTAAGTACAGTGACAAGCTACGCGTCATAACCTGACCGATCTCGTTGAGCAAACGACTATCGCGGAAATGGTTGGGCGACATAAACACGAGCAGACTCGTGGTTTGGCCGCTCTCGTCGACAATCGGAGCAAAGAAGCAAGCCTTGACCTTTAACTTCTCCAGGCCATAGCGGCGGTAAAAGCGATCGTACTGCTGTGGATTGCCAAACCAAAGCGCGCTATTGCGTTCCCAGACTTTCGATTCCACTTCGGCTTCCGCATAGGGGATGACTTCCGGCACGTCGCTCATAGCGGCGTTGAAAGCCGCATAGCCCCAACGTTCCATGGGAGCGAACCCGGCGCTTTGCCGCACCAAACGAAAGCCGCCAGTCCAACCCAGGCGACCGCAAAGGGTAATCAAGGTGGCCGAAATCACCCGTTCAGGATCTGCTTGCTCGCGCATGATGGTGGCGATATCCCGGTCCAACTCCAGTAGCAGACGCTGTTCTTTTTCCTGTGAAATATTATGGCCTGTGCCCCGGAAACCTGTGAACTGGCCCTTCTCGTCGAAAAGAGGGCGGCCGCTCAAGGAGATGTGATAGACCGAGCGGTTTGGATCCAACAGGGTAAATTCGAAATTGTCAAAAGGCTTTTTCTCTTTAAAAGCCTCTCTGTAGTGGTCCCATTTAGTTGGCAAAGCATCATCATGCCGGGCGTAGTGCCAAGTCTTGCGCTCCAGCGTTTTTTTGGCCCAAGGTCCGAGCACGGCATCGGCACTAGGCGACAAATAGGTAATGCGGTTTTCGGTGTCGGTTTCCCAAATCCAGTCCGAACTCAGGTTGGTGAGATCTCGAAATTTAGCCTCGCTGGCGGCGAGTTTTTTTTGCATCATGCGGATCGCGCTCACGTCTTGCACGATGCCGGTCAGATGGGTGACTTCGCCGCGATTGTTACGGTGCGGTTTGGCGACACTGCGCACCCAAATGGTTTCCCCCTCGCTTTGCTTGTACCGGTATTCGAGCTTGGCATCAGTGGCTTGGCGTACGGCACGGCGATGGGCTTCGTTCCAGCGCACTTGATCTTCAGGATGGACGGAAATGAGAAAACCCTTGAGGCTGGGCATCGGCGCGTCAGAGGCCATGCCAAACAGTGCCAGTGCACCGGTGCTAAACCACAATTGTTCAGTGTCGAGATCATGCTCCCAAGTCCCGAAAGCGGCGAGCTCTTCCGCCACTTCGGCTTTGGTGAGCTCCGCCTTGAGCGAAGCAATTTGTTTGTCAAGAAGGGCGGTCTGCATCAAACGTTGCCGAAGCACCAAGGCAATGCCGATCGTGACCGCGCAGGCGAGCAAGGGGGCCAGGACTGCCCCAGGTAATACTTCTGGAAAGACGAAAGAGACGACACTCATCAGGAGCATCATTGCAAGCGTGAAGACTACAATCTTGAACAGTTGCGTTTTACCCATAGCCCTAGGTTCGACCGAGCTCTTTTGAGCTGGGTCGGGCGCGAACACCGATGGGGCATCCTCTTCCTGGAAGCGGGTATCGACGCTTAAGTTGTCCATGCCGCGTGGCTAGTTCCGATAAATTGTCTGGTGTCGTAGGGATTTTGACTCATGGTTAGTGTTTTGACGCAATTGCATGATTCACACAATATTAAAGCGAACGAATGGGTGGTTTCTTGGCTTCGGCGGCTACCACGTCGCTCAAAGGTGTTGGATTTTGCTTCCGGGCAGGGGCGGCATGCCTTAGCGGCGCTCTCGCTCGGCATGGATGTTGAGGCCTGGGATAAAGACTCCGTCGCGCTTGAAGCTCTAGGGCAAAGTGCCGATCAAGGCCTGCGTTGTGTCGTTTGTGATTTGGAATTGCAGGTCTGGCCTCATTGCGACAGTAAGTTCGATGCCGTGGTCGTGACCAACTATTTGTTTCGGCCTCGCTTGTGGATGTTGGCCGAATTGTTGAACGAAGGGGGTGTGCTGATTTATCAAACCTTTGCGATGGGCCATGAAACCCTCGGTCGACCGCGTCGCCCTGATTTTCTGTTAAAACCAGGTGAGCTGTTTCAAGCCGCACTCGGGATGAATTTACACGTTTTGTCCTACGAAGATTCGGTGAGTTTCGACGAGACTTCAGGAGCTCCTGAAAATGCGCGAAATGAGACCCATCGACCGCCCGGTACTCGTGTTCAGAGATTGCTTGCCCTGAACGCCCCAAGGGGTAGGGCCTCTCCCGAGGTGTTGAGTGCTTGGCCTGTTAATATTCAGGGTTAAGTCGAAAATTGAATAGTCCTTAAAAAGAGTTCCAGCCATGTTTCAGGGCAGTATTGTTGCCATTGTTAGTCCAATGCACGAAGACGGGTCGCTTGACCTCGAAAGTTATCGCAAGCTCATCGACTGGCATATCGAATCGGGAACCTCGGCCATTGTTGCTGTTGGCACCACAGGCGAGTCTCCGACGGTGAGTTCGGAAGAAAATGTAGAGCTGGTGAAGATCGCCCTCGATCAGGCGAAAGGCCGCATTCCGATCATTGCAGGTACCGGGTCGAATTCAACCCGCGAGGCGATTGAAATGACCCGCGAGGCTGCCAAGTTGGGTGCTGCCGCTAGCCTTCAGGTGGTTCCGTACTACAACAAACCCACCCAAGAAGGTTTGTATCAGCATTTTAAAGCGATTGCCGAAGCTGTGAATCTGCCGGTGATTCTTTATAACGTGCCGAGCCGCACAGTGGCTGACCTTGCCAATGACACCGTGGTACGCCTGGCCCAGGTGCCCGGTATTGTTGGACTCAAAGATGCCACCGGAGACATGCCTCGCGCCTCGGACATGATCGCCCGCCTTCCGGCCGATTTTTCCTTGCTGAGCGGCAATGATGATTCCTGCTTGGCACTCATGGCTCTCGGTGGCCGTGGTGTGATTTCGGTCACCGCCAACATTGCCCCTCGTCAAATGGCGGACATGTGCCGCTTGGCCCTGGCCGGAGACTTTGTGGGCGCACGAGCGATCAATCAAAAACTACTGCCGGTGCATTTCAAATTATTTGTCGAGGCGAACCCCATTCCAGTGAAATGGGCTCTGGCAAAAATGGGGCGTTGCGGCCCGGCAGTGCGCCTTCCCATGACCCCGCTGACGCCGAGTTTGGGTCCGATTATTGAGGCGGCGATGCATGCCGCTGGAGTAAAGTAAAGATGTCTTTTAAAGCCATTCCATTGAGTGCCGCGGCACTTAGCTTGGTGCTTGCAGGTTGTAGCGTCACCGATGCGCTCACTGAATCAAGCAAAATTGATTACCGATCCGCCAAGAAGGGGCCTGGACTGGATGTACCACCCGATTTGGTCTCTCCAAGAAGTGATGATCGCTACCGAGTGCCCGAGCCGAGTGGTGACCGTACTTTGTCGGGCTTTCAGCGCGGGCAGGGCACAACTAATGCTCAAGGTGGGCCGACGTTGCTTCCAGCCGTCGACGGCGTGCGAATGGAGCGTGCCGGCCCGCAGCGGTGGTTAGTGGTTAATCGTCCCCCGGAAGTTGTTTGGCCAATCTTGAAGAGCTTCTGGACCGAGTCCGGTTTTACAACGGCCATTGAATCCTCCGAAAT
>JAYUOT010000479.1:0-8740 GCA_043760705.1 Betaproteobacteria bacterium | reverse complement strand
TGATGGCGGTAGTGGCTTGCATAGTGGCTTGCAGCGCGTCGTAGGCATCCAGGCCGCGCGTGGGCACATGGACATCCAGTGCCCGCGCCTTCTCGGAGAGTTGCGGCACGACCAGGGGAATGGCATGGGCTAACTCGCGCGCATGTTCCAATGCGTGCCGTACCGCATTGGGGTGGGCCACGTCGCGGCGCAGCGCCTCCAGCACTGCGGCTTGCAAGGCAGGCGCACCGTAGTGATCGAGGAACTCATTGAGGGTGCGCGTAATGGAGGCCAAGTGATGGCCCGCAAGGGCTGCGCGACTGAGGAATTCGGCCATCGCGGGTACGGCTTGGGAGAGTCGATCCACGTGGCTGTGATGTCGCGCTCGGCCCTTGTGTTGCTTCAGTGCTTCGAGATGTTCAGGCTTCTCAATCTGAGCGGCCTTATCAAAGCTGCGCGGGTGTTCGGCCAAGACGACCGTGCCGTCGAGAATGCGAACCCGGTCGGCGCTGGCCAACACCGTGAGGCTGCGCTGCACATGGGTGTGAGGGATGGAATAATCGTTCAAGTCAAAGCGCACATAGGGGGTCTTGGCTGATTGAACTTCAACGCGTTCCTCCAGCGGGTACGGGTTGGGCGGCATACTCATGAGCCTGGGCCGCTCGTGATCGAAGGCCGCGCCGACCGTGATCTGGGACCCTTCGGGCCAGGGCCGATCTGAGGCTGCACCGCCAGCCCATGCACGGGCCTGGGCGTTGAGATCAGCCACATCGGTAAAGGTACGGGCCGCAAAGAAGTTATCGCGGATGTAGCGAATCGAGCGCTCAACTCTGCCCTTCTCATTGCCGCGAGCAACCGCCACGGGACGTGGCTCAAAGCGGTAGTGGGCGGCAAACGCGAGATACTGCGGATTAAAGCGAATGGCGTCCCCGATGCGCTCAAGCACAGCGCTCTTGAGGTTGTCGCTCAGGATCACCCGAGGCACACCACCGAAGGCCTCAAAGGCCAGTACGTGGCCGGTGAGGAAGCTGTCCATGCGGGCGTTAAGACTAAAGTGCAGGAAGATGCGGCGCGAATAGGACAACGTCATGACGAAGGCCATCAGGGGCCGCTCGGCACGGCCAATCTGCAAGTGTCCAAAATGGCCCCAGTCCACTTGTGCCTCATCGCCGGGAAGGGTGCGTAAACGTAGGAACGCTTCCGGGTTACGGCGGGGGCGTAGGGTTGCCACCTGATGACGGAAGGTTGAACAGGAGCCGCGGTAACCGCGCTCCTGAACCATGACGTGAAGTCGACTGGCGGTCAATCTTGGGAACGAGGCCAGGGTGGCGAGAACAAAGGGCAAGTAGGCATCAATCTGGCGTGCCCTAGGGCGCAAGAAGGTAGGCCCCACGGGGCTTGAAGCTCTGAGTACCCGTTTGACGGTATCGCGGTGTACGCCAAGTTGGCGGGCGATGGTGCCCACGGGCCAGCGTTCGACTTGGTGCAGGCGCAGAATCTGAGTGCGAAGTTCAAGAGAAATGGTCACGGCTCAGAGTCTCCTCGACGGCGCAAGAAGCCCGGGCGCAGATGGGTTCGAAGCGCTGCGCCGCAAAAGCGGCAGCAATAAGCGATAAGGACTGCCGTACGGGCAGGACTGGGCATCAGCAAAGGCAAAGGAGAAGGCGTTGGGGCGCATGTTGGCTCCGTCGTTAGAGAGGCCGCCAGTACATCACTTGGGTCCACGGCGTGGGAACCCTGATGCGTCACTTTATTTGTACGAGCGTCGCGACGTGCTCGCCAGCGACGCATGCGTTGGGCGTGTTTGTGGCGACCCTTGAGGCTGTGCTGATAGCGTTTGCCGGCTTCGCGCTGGGCATATCGGCGGTTCAGCGCGTAACACTGGTCAGGGCAATAGCGTTGGCCTCGGTCGCAGTGGCTACACACCACGACTTGGTCACGGCAACGGGCACACAGGAACATACGAGCAGGCTCCGCCCGCAGCGCATTCGAAAGGGCATCGAGCATAAACATCCCTGACCCACCGGGATGTGCTGGACGAAAGCCGTCCAAAAGTGCCACAATCGAGCCGCACTTGTGTCAAACACAGTGAAGGGTGCAGCGGACGGAACAAACTGCTACGTAAGGGCCGCCGCTGCGCCCGCCTACTCCTCGGTATGGGCGCTATTACAGCGTACTAATCGGTCGCACAGCAAGTGCTGACAGCAACCCAAACGAAAACACCGCCATCGACGAAGAGGCCCTAGGGCCTCTTCGTCGAATCGCTACTGCTCAAACCATCAAGAAAAACAAAAGCGCTGCTTACAGCCAGAAAAGAGCGTTTCTCCACCGCCGTTCACACCGGTTGACGCGCTTTTGTTGCCAAGACCGGTGATGGGTGTGATCAATGCAGTTCGAAGCTTCTTTGGAGGTGAGTCGTCTGCGATCACAATAGCCGAGGGCAGAGTTGATCATATCTTCCGCAATGAGTCAGGCCATCTTCCGAATAACCAAGCTAGCCGGGAGACTGTTCTCAATGTTGCAAACGATGCACGCAACCTTTTAGGATCTGACAGATTCGGTAATTCTTGGTACGCTTCGAATTCTGGTCAAGGTCAAGTCTGGGCTCAAGTCCGTAACAACGAAGTGGTGAACGGTGGAGTTAACGCTGTGCCTCGGACTTACACCCCTGAAAGGGGGCTCTCAGGTTTAAATCGTCGTTATTAAGGACTGCTTTGCTCCCAGAAGATACTCAGATCGCGGCTAGACATGCCTATCAGGCTATGTTCAATTTTTTAGAGCAACATTGGAATATAACCAGATCCGATGAGCTTGGTATTTTGTTAGGTTCGATGTCTTTGCTGGATGACGGTTTACCAGCAGACCCTGCAATTTGGTCTAAATGGTTGGCAATATACTCGCGAGCTATTGCTAATGGCGAACCTTGAACTGAGGAGCCAGGTCTGTTAGCGGCGTTACCTGCCGATCTCGAACAATTCGATATTCTTTTGTAGGAGTTCGTTAACGAGTTGCGTCATGCTGATGCCGCGCGCCTGGGCGCTCTGACTGAGGTAGGCTTGGATGCTGGCTTCGAGATAGACGGGCATGTCGTCTTGAGGGCTGTCAGGAGTCTTTGATGTCATGGGTGTCCTGCTGTTTTAGAAGCTAAAGCAAGAACGGTTCGATCTTGAGCTCAGAGATGTTCTTGAAGTGCCTGACGTTGGCGGTGATTAAGGTGAGGTTGAGTTCGATGGCGGTTGCTGCGATGAGTGCATCGGCGAGTCGTAGGCCGTGGGAGAGTGCGAATTGGTCGATGAGATCGGCGGCGCGTTGAGAGATGGTTGGGGTGACTTGGAAGGTCTGAGTGTTGCGCTGAGCGAGCGCCTTTTTTAGTCGGGCAAGATCGCGCTTATCGAAGGAGCCTTGGGCCAGTTCGATATAGGTGACGATGGAGATCTGCCAGGTCTTGAGTTCAAAGAGGCGCTCGGCAGCGCCGACATGGCCGCGCGATTGCCAGATTAAAATATCGCTATCAATGAGCATGCGTTGGCGCTACTTCTTAGGTGGTGTATCGATGTTGCTGAATCGATCAGCTCTGATGGATCGCACGTAGCCAGCGACGTCGCGCATGTCTTCGCGGTCGCGCCACATACCGAACAATAAACCGTACTTGGGGTGACCTTGCTCCTCGTCGATGGGCTGCGCAGGGGCTTTGGCTTGTTGGCGCTTGATGGCCTCTTGCAGGAGTTCTTCTAGGGCTTGGGGCGTTAACAGGCCTGCCTCGCGTGCGGCCTTGACGGTGTCATCGGGCAGTTCAATCTCGATGGTGGTCATGGCTTTAAGCCTCCTGGGGGCTGGGTTGCAGATTGACGCGTTGCTTGAGCTTCTCGCCTTCGATGAAAGTGTCGAGGAGCATGGTGATTTGGCGCTTGGCCTTGGGCTCAAGCTTCTCAATTTCTAGTAAACGTCGCTCAAGCCGATTGGTGGCGAGGCGCTTGACGCGGCGAGGCTCGACCACGCCGAGGACCACATCGACGCTCACCCCAAGCGTTTCTGCGAGCTGGGGCAACAGATGAGCAGGCGGGGGCGCATTGGGGGCCTCGTAATAGGCGACCATGCGCTGAGTGATGCCGAGTTCATGGGCAAGCTCGACCTGGGTGTAACCGGCGGTCTTGCGTAGGCTGGCCAAGCGTTCACCGAAGGTGGTGGCGACGAAGGTCTTGCGTTTGGGCATGGGAGATCTCGAACAGGTGCTGAGAGTCCATGCTAAAGGCAAATGAGGGGGGGTGATGCGGTCATCGGATTGGCATAATATACTAGGAACGTATATTATGCCGTCGTCAAATTTATTTAGCAAGGGGAAGCCTTTTCTAACGTGGTGTGATCCTGAAGAGGGGTCTGTATTTCCACTGAGGAATGATCCTGAAGGTGGGTCAATGAGGTAGATCTGGGGTTGGGTTGATCATCCACAAGATGGTGATCGACATGAATGAAACGCTTTTGAAGACTATCGAGCAGATCGAGAGTTTTAATAGGGCCAACGCGCTGGTGAAGTTTACTGCTCAGAGTGGTGATTCTGGGCGCTATGAGCACATCAGCAGGGTGCTCAAGCGCTTTGACTATCCGAGGCGCAACAAGCATGAGCGTGGGGTGGTTTTGAGGTACCTTGCGCTCACCACGGGCTACAGCCGCCCGCAGGTGACCCGGCTGGTGAAGAGGTGGCGGGCCAACCGTTTGGCGGCGACGCCGCTTGAGAAGCGCTACGGTGCGCCAGCGGCCCCATTTGCTCGCAAGTACACGGCAGGTGATGTGAAGCTGTTAGTTGAGATGGACCGGGCCAATGAGGATGTGTGTGGTCCGGCGATCTCACACCTGTTCAAGCGGGCCTTCGAGGTCTACGGTGAACCTCAATACGAGCGGCTAGCTACTCTCTCGGTTTCGCACCTGTACAACCTCAGGAAGAGCGTCGGCTACAAGTGCCAAAGGGTGGTGCTCACCAAGACGACTCCGGTGTGCAATCCGATAGGTGTGCGCAAAGCGCCACGGCCCGAGGGGCGCATCGGATTCGTTCGCATCGACACGGTCTCGCAAGAACCCTCCTCAGGGGCCGCCATGTACAGCTCACCCTGATCCTAGACCAGAATACCCTGGCGCACCAGTAGCTTCATCAAGCGGTGGATAATTCGGCGCAACACTACTTGCAAGGCTTCATCGCTCGGCGCGCACGTTTCTACAAACTCAGGCTCGCCTGCCGTGTTCACCCGATAAACGCCATCAAGTACCAAGCAGTGCAGATGAATGTTTAAGTTTGCGGCGGAGCCAAAACGAAGTTTCAGTGCAGACTAACTTGCCTGCAAGTTATGTCGGAACTAAAGCGCTGAATCAGCGTCACCGAGCCGCATTCGCCCTCGCCTTGCTTCAGTCCAGCTTGATCGAGCAACTGCCTGGTCAGCACACGCTGCACCACTTGCAACACGGGCGTAAGTAACTGTGGTTGGGAGGCGAGCAAAAGCCTAAGCCCAATCGGCAACGACAGCACCCATTGGCGCACCGGCACGTTCGGAATCACATGATCGACCAAATGCGCCGCAGTCTCTGCGATTCGTCGCGCCCCACACGACGGGCAAAAGCCTCGCCGCTTGCATGAAAACGCCACCAGCTTGTCGTGCGCGCAGTCCGCACAGCGTAGACGTAGGAAGCCATGCGCCAGAATGCCACATTCTAGAAAGGCTTCGAACTCGGCCTTGCCGATCAGGCCATGTAGCAGGCCATGTAGCAGGCCAAACATGCAGGCAAGGGCTCCGCGCGCTTGGCCGATTCCTATGTAAGCTCGCTAGAACCTGTGGTTTGAAACGAAGGTTTGGCGCAGCTTAAGTTTGCTCGAACAACATCGGCCCGCGAGCTGCAGCGCTAAATAGGCTGTTTGTGGTCATCGAATGGGCGACGTTTACGGGAAAGGGTTGTGTAAATGCCGCTACTCTGGAACTGAGGGCGGTGACCCATCATCCATAACCGTGCCCTTCAAGCCTTGTGTTTCCAAAAAGTACCGTAGATCAATACCATTAGTCCGAAAATTGTGGGTTTGGTCAACAAAATGCAGACAAAGTGCGCCGATCCCGCCAAGATTAAACCCAACGTCAATCGAAATGAACGCTATCAGCCGTAGCGGTCAATTCGAGTCGCCCAATTTTCAATTAGGACAGGAACGCATGGAAAATACTCAAGCCACCGCCCAGCCCAGTTTTAAGCTAAGCCCTCCAGAGGTCTTGCAAACGGTTGATGAGATCGTTGCGAAGACGGCCGTGCCGCTCGCCGCTGCAACCAAAAGCGCGGTGGATCAGCAAGTCGAACAATTTGTTGAAGGCCTTCTGCACGAAGATCTGCACTCCGAGTCTTTTAAGGCGAAGCTCGACGCCGCCTTTGCTCTCGGTAAGCAAGAAGTTTCCATTGCCGCGACCATGATGCAAGGGCGATTTATGGAGAAGAACTTCATTGGAGTTGAAAACAGTCCCGCCTACAGAGCCATCTCAGAGATGCGCGGGCACCTGGATGCGCTCAATCCTGGTAAGGACGGCGACTTGCTGCAACCCAACAAAATTCTGGGCATTATTCCTTTTGGAAATAAGTTGCAGGCCTATTTTCGCAAATACCAATCGGCCAGTGTTCAGTTGAATCACAGCATGCAGCAACTGTACGCTGCAAAAGACGATATGCAACGCGATGTTGTTGAAATCGAGGCCGCTCGAGTCAAACTATGGGACGGCATGCAAAAGCTCAGCGGGGCGATTCATTTTGCCGAGCAGCTCGATAAAACGTTGGCGCAAAAAGTCGCGCAAATTCAGGTCAGTGACCCCGAGCGCGCCAAAGCCCTCCAGCAAGAAGTATTGTTTTACGCGCGGCAAAATTTGAGCGATATGCTGACCCAACAATCAGTCTGTACCAATGGCTACCTTGCGCTCGACGTTTTGAAGAAAACGGGTCGCGAAATGATGAACGGTTGCACTCGGGTGGCGACCACGGGCATGAGTGCTTTAGCGGTGGCTCAAACGGTGGCTCGCGCTACCGGCAATCAAATTCAGGTCATGGATATGCTCAAAGGCGTCAATACGACCATCGAAAATTTGGTGGCCGAAACTGGACGCCAATTGGGGAGTCATGTTGAGGCGACTGCCCAGTTCGCCTCCAACCCTCTGATCGGCATTGAGAAAATTCGCGAAATGTTTGACCATACCTTCAAGGCGATGGATGCGATGGACAACTTCAGGGCGAAGGCGATCGATGTTATGGGTCAGAACAATCTGATCATGAAAGATCAGTTAAATAAAGCAAAAACCTATGTCGATCGTACCCGCGCAGAACAAGCGCGTAGCGCTTTGTCCTCGGCGATTGCTGGTCCGGTCGCTTTGTAAAACGGGCCAATCTCTTTAATGTTAATCGCGCTTGAATTTCTGATTCACGAAGGTCGAGTGATTGACCAACGACTCGGCCATCTGTTGAGCCAGAACACCCTTCAATTGCAGAATTTTCGCGCCCAGATCGTCAAGGGTTTCCTCAAACACTTGCGAAGCTGTTTTCCCATTGTCGAGCATCTGGGTATCTGCAAACGACTTTGGAATAGCGCTGAACCGATCAATCGCATCGGGCAAGTGTTTCGCAGCGATTTGCTGCAGGTTAAAGCGATCTTCGAGAGCAAAATTGCTGCTGCTATTCGACCACTCCGAAAGCACGTCTTCGATTTGGTCACACAAGGCGATGATGCGCTCGCGGATCGCACGTCTGAGGCGCTTTTGAGGATTCAGTTCGACCCGGTGTCGAACACTCGCCAGAGCAGAGATGATTTTCATCTGGGCCTCGTTATGACTCGTCTGCGCAAGAGATTCAGCATCGGCATGCACGCCAAGTTTTGGAAAGCCAAAGACCTTGCCCCCAACAACAAATCCGACGATATAACCCAGAACCGCCGAGCCAGTTGCGACAGCGCCATTCACAGCGATGACCTCTGTGGCCGCCAAAAAGGGGCCCAACAGGGTCAGCCCCATGCCACACCAATTGGCTGGGGACTCCAAGATTTTAAAAACGGGATTATCCATCGCCCTGATGATGACCCAAATTTAAAATTTCTGCCAAAGTCTGTGCTGCAAAAGCCCCTTTCCAACAGATCAGCGGCATTCACTGTTTTCTTTTTACCAAACCTAGAAAGGTATCAACATGGCTAAATCCATCAATCAACCCTCCACCGCCTTCATAGGCGCATCTTGGGCCGCCCTGGTCATCGGGGCCGGAGGCTTCCTAGTTGGCCTATGGAATTCTGGGCTAGTGCGTAATGAGAAGGGCTTCTATTTGGTGGTTATTTTGTATGGTTTATTCTCGATGGTGTCGCTCCAAAAATCGATCCGTGACCGACTTGAAGGAATTCGGGTGACGAATCAATATTACGCCATGTGCTGGGTTTCATTGGTGATCTGTGGCGTTTTGTTTTGTTTAGGCTTGATGAATGCGAACACGTTATCACTCAGCGAAAAAGGCTTTTTTGGCATGGCTTTCTTGATGGCCATTTTCGGAGTCCTAGCGGTTCAAAAGAACACGCGTGATATGGCCATCGTGAGCCGCAACTCAGACGACTAAGCGCTGGGGGAGCGGTTTTGAATCACAGCCTTAAATCACGGCCGTATTTTAGGATCGTCTTATAGATCAGGCCTTGCGCTATAAGCTTCGGCAAGGCGCTTCAACTGCATGGCGTTGCATGGGGCGCTTGAACAGAAGGAGTATGCAGCGCTCACCG
>JAYUOT010000478.1:0-8766 GCA_043760705.1 Betaproteobacteria bacterium | reverse complement strand
GACCAAAAGATCGAGCCTCAGGATTGGATGCCCGACGCTTACCGCAAGACCTTGCTGAGGCAAATCAGCCAGCATGCTCATTCAGAAATTATCGGCATGTTGCCCGAGGGCAACTGGATCACCCGGGCGCCTAGTCTGCGCCGCAAAGCGATTTTGCTCGCGAAAGTGCAGGACGAAGGAGGGCACGGCCTTTATCTCTATTCCGCCGCTGAAACATTAGGGTCCTCGCGTGAACAGATGTCCGAGGCCTTGCATAACGGTAAGGCAAAGTACTCTTCAATTTTCAACTACCCCACCCCGACCTGGGCCGATATTGGCTGCATTGGCTGGTTGGTCGATGGCGCGGCCATCATGAACCAAATCCCTTTGTGCCGATGCTCCTATGGCCCCTACGCGCGGGCCATGATTCGCATCTGCAAGGAAGAGAGCTTTCACCAGCGGCAAGGTTTTGAGTCGATGTTGGCGCTTTCCAGAGGCTCGATCGAGCAAAAACAAATGGCGCAGGAAGCGTTCAACCGCTGGTGGTGGCCGGTCGTGATGATGTTCGGACCGAGCGATAAAGAGTCCGTGCACACCGCGCAAACCTCCGCTTGGGGCATCAAGCGAATCAGTAATGACGATCTTCGTCAGAAATTTATAGACGCCACCGTGCCGCAGGCCGCGTTACTCGGATTGACGATCCCGGACCCTGCTCTTCAATGGAACGAGGAGCTTGGTCAACACGACTACGGAGTGATTCACTGGGATGAATTCTGGAAGGTCGTCGCGGGCGACGGACCCTGCAATCGAGAGCGACTCGCGGCCCGAGTAAAAGCCCATGACGATGGCGCTTGGCTGCGTGAGGCCAGTCAAGCCTATTCGGCAAAACAGGCCGCCCGAGCGCGTGTTCAGCAACTTCAAAATCGGAGCGCAGCATGAGCGAAACCGCGATGCCACTTTACGAAGTTTTTCTGCGCAGCAAACAAGGTCTCGATCACAAACACTGCGGCAGCTTGCATGCAAGCGACTCGGCGTCGGCCTTGAGAATGGCGCGCGATGTCTATTGTCGTCGTCAAGAGGGTGTAAGTATTTGGGTGGTGCCCTCAAGTGCGATCACCGCATCGTTGTCAGAGAACGCAGAGTCGTTTTTCGACCCGATGGCGGACAAAATCTATCGCCATCCGACTTTCTACAAACTCCCCGATGAAGTCGAGCACATGTGATGGAGCTCAGTGTGTTTCCGATTCAGAGCTCAACGGGCATGATGGCGACCATGCCGAAGCTGAAGGTTGAGCAAACGGCGTTGTTGCGTCTTGCCGATAGCGCACTCATTCACTCTCAGCGCCTGGCGCAGTGGTGCGGGCATGCCCCGATGCTGGAAGAAGATTTGGCGCTGAGTAATATCGCTTTGGACTTGCTTGGCCAGGCCCGTATGCTTTATCAACATCTCGCGAAACAAGCTGAGAGCGCTGGCCGAGACGAGGACTGGTACGCTTTTTGGCGGAATGAAAAGGACTACTTGAATCTATCTCTCGTAGAACTCCCGAATGGACTGACCTTTAGCAGTGGCCCTCGCGAGGACTACGCAGTGACCTTGGTGAAGCTCTTTGTCTGCGCGGCTTACTTCTTGCCATATTGGTCGGCGTTAAGCCAATCGCCTGATCCGTCGCTCGCCGAGATTGCCCAAAAATCAGTGAAAGAGGCTCGCTACCACTGGGAGCATGCTGCCGAGTGGATGCGCCGTATGGGTGATGGCACGACTGAGTCGCAACGGCGTGCACAAGCAGCCCTTGAGCGGGTCTGGCCCTACAGTAATGAGCTGTTCAGTGATGATGCGATCGATCAAGAGGCCAAGCATGGCTTGACGGGCATACTGCCGAGCGACCTTGAACCCTCTTGGAATCAGTTGGTCGATCAGGTGCTCAGCGAAGCTCAATTGAAACGACCGGCCCAGTCCAAGATGTTGAGCCGAGGCAAGCAGGGTGAACATACCGAGGCGTTTGGCTTCCTGCTCTCGGAAATGCAAAGCCTCGCGCGACAACATCCAGGCGCGACGTGGTGAGTGCCGACGCGCACCCTGAATCAGTGCCGCGCAGCCTTCGAGCTCAGCAAGCCTTTGACTTGGTTGCGCTAGTGCCGGATCCCGAGATACCGGTCGTTACCTTGCTCGACCTCGGTATTTTGCGTGAGGTCACTGACGATGCGCGCGGCCTGTGCGTGATTCTGACCCCGACCTACAGCGGGTGCCCAGCTACAGAAGCCATAGCCCAAGAGGTTCGAAGGGTGCTGAGCGACGCCGGCCTCACCGACGCCCGAGTCGAAATTAAACTGAGCCCGGCATGGACCAGCGACTGGATGAGCATCGAGGGTCGCGCAAAATTAAAGGACTATGGCATCACCCCACCCATCTGTAGCGCGGCTGAAGCGCAGCAGGTGATTGCGCTGCGCCGCAGGAGTTCGGTCGCCTGCCCGAGGTGCGATTCGAACCAGACCGAACAGCTTTCGAATTTTGGATCGACCCCGTGTAAGTCCCTGTACCGCTGCCTCAAGTGCCGGGAACCGTTCGACTATTTCAAGCCCTATTAATGAGTGTGCAAGGGTGAGGCGCACGCGAGATGTCCCCCGCTAGCCGATTAAAATTCGTCTCTTAGAAGATTCACCAATGACCCCAAAGTTTCACAAACTGAGCATCCGTAGTGTGACCCCTGAAAATGGTGACGCCGCTCGAATTGCCTTGTCTGTACCGTACGCGCTACGCGAGGCCTATCAATTTAAGGCGGGCCAGTATTTAACGCTTAAGGCCAAGCTTGATGGCCAAGCTTTGCGTCGCTCTTATTCTATTTGCAGCCCCGAGCAAGCCTTTCAGGAAAGCGGCACTCTCGAGGTAGGCGTCAAGCGAGTGCAGGGCGGGGTATTCTCCAATTGGGTTGCGAATCTTAAAGCGGGCGATACACTGGACGTCATGACCCCCGAGGGCAAGTTTGGCGAGTCGGCTGGGGTACTGGTCAATGAACCCACTCCAGAGCTCGGCCTGGGCCGAGCCGCACACATGGTCGCCTTCGTGGCGGGCAGTGGCATCACTCCCGTGGTGGCCATGATGAGCACCTGGCTCGCTCGTTCGCCGTCGGTGGTGTTTAGTCTGGTGTATGGCAATCGCCGGAGCGAATCGGTGATGTTCTTGGAGGATATTGCAGCGCTCAAGAATCAGTATATGGAACGAGTACGGCTCTACCATGTATTGTCACGTCAGCCTCAGGAAAGCGAGCTGTTCAATGGGCGCTTGGACCTCGCGAAGATCAAGGCCTTGTGCGCCGAACTTTTGCCCACCAAGTTGATGGATCACGCCTTCATTTGTGGTCCAAATTCAATGATTGACGAGGTTGAGGCAGCACTTTTAGAGGCAGGTTTGGCGAAAGAGCAAGTCCACACTGAGCGATTCGGCGTTCCCGGGCCCCGGCACGAGGGGCCGATTATGATTGACGATTCTGCGCCCGCCGCCCAGCTTCTGGTGCTGCTCGATGGCAAGTTAAGCGAGATGCGCCTACCCTTTGGACGGGCCAAAGTATTGGATGTGGCACTAGAGCAGGGGCTCGACCTGCCCTTTGCCTGCAAGGGAGGTGTGTGCTGCACTTGTCGCGCCAAGGTGCTGGAAGGAGAGGTCGTGATGGAGAAGAACTACAGCTTAGAGGATCACGAGATTGCCAAGGGTTTTGTTCTCACCTGTCAGGCACTCGCAAAGTCTGCACGAGTCCTCATTAGCTATGATGATCGCTAGTTTGTGAGGCACGACTTTCACCCACCACTGCATCGCGCCTGGGATAAGAGCTAACGGTGGCGAGAGCTCGCGCGGCCGACCACCAGCATCAGCGTGATCGAATTCTTGATCTCGCAGTGAATGCCTTCTCTCGCCTTGGCTTTCCGAGTGCCTCGATGTCGGAGCTGGCCCTTGCCTGTGGTACCTCAAAAGCGGGCCTATATCACTACTTTCCGAGCAAAGAAGATTTGCTTTTTGAAGCTTTGCAACGTTATACCGAGAAGCTGCAACAATTGGCCTTCCAGATCGAAGCAGAAGAGTCGTTGGGGTCAGAGCGATTGCGCCGCCTCGTACGTGAATTTTTGCGAGAGTATCAACATTCTCATGCCCATCATATGGCGCTATTGCATGACCTCAAGTTTCTAAGTGCAGCCCGTCAGGAGCCGATTGAGGCGAAGCAACGCGACGTGGTTGAGGTTTTCGCAAGAGCCTTGCAAGGGGTGCAACCCGAGGCCATGAAGGATCCCCTGCACCGTAAGCCTCAAGCGATGGCGTTGCTGGGGACCATTAACTTTACGTTCGCTTGGTTGCGACCCGATGGCCCGGTCAGCTATGAAGAGTTCGCGGAGATGGTGATCGCTATTTGGGAGCGAGGGCTCTGAAGATTGCAATCATTGGTGCGGGAACAGCGGGCCTGGCCTTGGCGACATTGATGGCCCCACACCACCAAGTGACGGTCTTGGAGAAAACACCTGAGCCCAGCCCGGTCGGGGCGGGTGTACTGATTCAACCGAGCGGTCTCGCGGTGCTTCAGGCGATGGGCTTGCATGATCCTTTGCTTGAGCTCGGCGCCAGAATTGAGCGACTTTATGGGAGCCTGGGATCAGGCGGTGACCGGGCAAGCTGGCTCGGGCGAGCGCTGACACAGGGTTGGCCCGTCATGGACATGCGCTACGATGCATTTCGCCCGGGCAGCTTTGGTCTGGGTCTTTCACGCCATGCTTTGATTTCGGCCTTGCTCGGCCAGGCGCTTGGCGCCGGCGCGCAGTTTCGTGGCGGGCAGGACATTGCGCACTTAAGGCCTGGCCAAGGTCTGGACGGCTTTGATCTCACAGTCATTGCCAATGGCGCTTTCACTCAATTGCGAGAGCAAGCCGGTATTTCATCGACACTTACCACCTATCCATGGGGAGCGCTCTGGACCTTATTAGAGGATCCCCATCAAGCGGTAGGGGCGGTGTTAAGACAATGGTATCGAGGTGCTCACCAAATGCTGGGCTTCATGCCGACTGGATTCCATCGCTTGGAAGACAAGAGCAAGCGCGGAGCCGCGCCATTGATTAGTCTGTTTTGGAGTGTGCGCGCGGATCGGGTCGAGGCGCTGCGCGCCCAGCCGCTCGAATGGTGGAAGGCGCAAGTGCTTAGCCTGGCACCACAGGCAAAGTTCTTTCTTGACCAAATTCAGCACTGGGACCAGCTTGCATGGGCGCGCTATGCGGATGTACGTACCCCACGGCCTTACCACGGTCGAATCATCTGTATCGGGGATGCCGCGCATGCCATGAGCCCCCAGCTTGGACAGGGAAGCAATATGGCCTTGATGGATGCCTGGTGTCTGGCAGGTTGTCTGAACGATGTACAGTCTAGCGACGGGTCACGCATGGAGTCGGCCCTGGCCGCCTACTCGGCAGCTCGACGAAAGCATTTATCGGCTTATCAGTTTGCGAGTAAGTGGCTGACACCGATGTTTCAAGCGGATGGCTGGGTCATGCCGACGGTGCGAAACTTAACGTTCTGGCCAGGTAGCCGCCTACCGGGTGCGTCGCGTCTGGCTGCAACGCTTTTGACGGGCTATTTGTTTCACGCGAAAGAATAGTTCTGTGAATCACTTAGGGAAGCTCTGATTAAGTTGCGGCCCGGTGCTTGGGGCTGATCGACAGGACTAATCCTTTCGGTCTAAGTTGAGCTTTGTTCTGGAGGCGAGAGCGTTCAGAATCCCTAGGGAAGCGCAGATTAAATCTGCGCTTCCCTAGACCAGTCACCACCTGAACCTACATGATTTCACATGACGCTCTTGCTCATCGACGACAATGAACTGGTTCGCAACTCGCTGGCGGGGTTGCTGACCGATATGTATCCGAATCTGGAAATTCGCTGCTTCAGCCGTTGCGAGCCTGCTCTGCTTGAGCACGATGGGTGCGTTGATTTTGTGCTGCTCGACTTTCATTTGATCGGCACGGGATCGGCATTGAGCGGCGATGCTTCGGTCAAGCCAGCCGAACTCGATGGTTGGGCGTGCCTGCAAGCCATGATTGCCCGCTTTCCTAAAGCAAAGGTCATCTTGATGAGCGCTAACCGGAGCGAGAGTATGACTGCGCGCGCCAGGGCTTTAGGAGCGCATGCGTTTGTAGAAAAATCGGTGCAATCCTCCGCACTTTTAAACGATTTGCGGCGGGCTTTGGAGGTCTGATTTGTTGCACAAACTCCCGGGGCTTCGAGCGCTACCCGAGCTCTGTTCAGTAGGCGCTGACCTTGTCCAATTTCAACTGGAAGAAGACTTTGAGGGCTTCCAATTGCGATCACTTGCTTTGCAGGCGCGGCGCGTTTTAATGCCCGTGCTGGCAGTGTCGGGGGTCATCGCCTGGTTGTTGCCAAGATCTAACTTTGAGCTCGCCGGCTGGTTGCTATGGGCGTTGGCGGCGGCATTGATGTTCGGTCGTTGGAGATATAGCCAGCGTTATTTAAAACGACCGATGGAAATTTTCCAAGCGACTCACTACATCCGGCGAATGCTACTAATCAACTTTGCCATTGGGGTATCGACGGGTGCGTTTTGTTGGCTTGGTTTTCCGGGTGCGGAGCCCTTGCAGCATGCTGCCATTACGACGCTGTTGGTAGGTCTTGCAGCCGGAGCGGTGGCCACCTGCGCGTCGAGTCGATGGTCTTTCGTTGCCTATGGCGCCCCCTTGTTTTTGCAACTGCTATTGGCTTGGGTGTTGTTCGGCCAAGTGCATCCGCGGGCTAATATGGAGGGGCTCGATCCCCATGCACGTGCCAGCCTTCATCTTGTATTTGCGGCGGCTATTGCAGCCTTGTTCTGGGTGCTGTGGGCAACGTGTAGTGACTCGGAGCGATGGATCCGAAACGCCTTCAGCGCCAATCTCGTCAACCAAAAGTTGGTCGCTCAGTTAAAAAACACTAATGTGGAACTGAATCAACAACGAGAGTCGGCTCTGGCAGCCAACCAAGCCAAGACTCGATTTCTTGCAGCGGCAAGCCATGATTTGCGCCAGCCTCTGCATGCGCTATCGCTATATAGTGCCAGCCTTTCTTTGCAAGCGCTCCCGGAGCGCTCGCAGCAGTTGGCGGCGGCCATTCAAGACTGCATCGCAAAATCGCTGGCGCCATTATTGGATGCACTCCTGGATGTGTCAAAGCTAGACGCCAACCTGATCGTGCCAGCGGTTGAGCCCTTTTTACTTGAAACAACGCTGCACACCGTTCGACAAGAAATTCAGGCGCGGTGTGATGAAAAAAATTTGACCCTGCGTTGGGATATTCCAGGGCAATGTAGTGTCGTTTCTGACCCTCGGCTGTTGGTGCAAGTCGTGCGCAACTTATTGGACAATGCCCTGAAATACACCGCAGAAGGATCGGTTTGTGTGCATGTCTATGAGCACCGCGACAGCGTTGTTCTGGAGGTCAGGGATACCGGCATGGGTATCGATCCTGAAGATCTACCCAGGGTGTTTGAGGAGTTCTACCAATGTGGCAATGTTGAGCGAGACCGAAGCAAGGGTCTGGGGCTCGGATTGGCCATTGTCAAACGTCTCTGTGATCTATTGAAAATTGAGTTGACCATTGAGTCGCAGCCTGGCTTCGGCACCTTCTTTCGATTGAACTTGGGCGCAGCCGAGCCGGGTCGATCAGCCCACTTCGTGGGGCCTATCGAGAGCCCGCTTTATACCCGTCTTGGCCTGCGAGTCTTGGTGATCGATAACGAGCTGATTGTGCGGGAGAGTACACGCGGGCTTTTAGAGGAATGGGGCTGTGAGGTCAGCGTGGCGACCAATACCAGTGAGGCGCTAGTTCATGTAAATGAACGACGATTTGACATTCTTCTCTCTGACTATCGACTCAAAGCCTCGGAGACCGGGTTGAAAGCATTGGTCGCCTTGTCGCAGGTGCAGCCCCACGCGCACCGCTGGCTTGTGACGGGAGAAACTGGCTCTCTACCTTGGCAGCAAATCCGGGACCAAAACATCAAGGTCCTACACAAGCCGCTCGAACCCAAGCATTTTTTCAAGGCGCTCACCGCCGTTTGAAGTTGAACCGATTCTTTAAAGCGGAACAGCGACGGTGTCCTTGATCCTTTCAAGTGCGAAGCCCGAACGCACGTCGAGCACGCCCGGATACTTCAGGAGCTTATCCATGACGAAGCGCGAAAAATGATTGAGATCTCTCACCTGAACCCGCATCAAGTAATCGGCATCACCGGTCATTGAAAAGCATGCGACCACCTCAGGCCAAGTCTGCACCGCGTCTTTAAAGTCATCAAAAGCGAATCGACCTCCGCGCGCTATGGCTCGTTTTTCAAGCTTGACATTGACATAGGCCAGTAAGCCCACACCCAACTTTTCAGAGTTGAGTACGGCGGCGTAGCCTTTGATGAATCCCTCGTCTTCAAGTCTCTTGACACGACGCAGGCAGGCCGAGGGCGATAAACCAATGCGATCCGCAAGATCTTGGTTGCTAATTCGACCTTCAATTTGGAGGGTGTTAAGGAGGGTAATGTCTGTTTTGTCTATTTCTTGCATGAAAATTCTAATTGTCTAGACTATTTTAAAAGTATATTCGATAAAACTCTGTGCCGATGGAAAGTTTGCAATAAATCACCAAGCGACCCCGATTACACTTAAAGCTATCGCTAGCAATCTTTGAAAACAAGGGCTCGATATGTTCCAAACTTGGGAAAATCCGATGGGTACCGATGGCTTCGAGTTTATCGAATACACGGCACCCGATCCCTTTGC
>JAYUOT010000477.1:0-8797 GCA_043760705.1 Betaproteobacteria bacterium | reverse complement strand
GCTAAGGCACCTTCTTGGATATTTCTAAAGCGGCGGCCCGATTGAGCCATTCTAAGGTAGGCATTGTTTGAGTCCGCCCGACAGAGCTATTAAGTTAAATTGAAAGAATTGTCCGGTCGCTCGTAGTAACTCTTCGAGTTGCTGATCCTCAAATAGTGACAGATAAGGTTCATATCGAAACACCCGATTTCTGGCCTGGCCAGTCATTTCCTCAAGTATGCCGAAGGCCTGCAATTCGCGTACCACCTTGCCCGCTGTCACGATGGATCATTGCATCACCTCGCAGGCGCGCTTGATATCAAGGTGAGGACGATCAAACAGGCTGTCCAGCAATGCGATGCCATGCATGTTCTTCGAAAGCATGTTGCGATGTTGTTCACGCAGCTTGATGATTTTGGCGCCGGTGTCGTTCGCCAACTTTGCGTTCTCACTGATGCCTCGGAGGAAGAACTTGACCCAACCTTCCCAATCGCCTTTGGAGCGCACAGCGGTCAGACGATCATGGTATTCGCTACGATGCTCGTTCAGAAAGACTGAGAGGTAAAGCAAGGGTTTGGCCAGAACTTTGGCCTCAACTAACATGAAGATAATCAACCGGCGCCCAACACGCCCATTGCCGTCAAGAAACGGGTGAGTCGTTTCAAATTGTGCATGAGCGGGCGGTGGAACGAAGCGGGCGTTGTTGAGGGTCGCGCCTTTCGATCCGATCCAATTTTGCGAAGTTCGGCATTCACCATGTGTTCGCTCTTGATCTCGTACGCCCTGCATGAGTTCGGCGTGAATTCCCGGATGAGACGCAGCGACTAGGGGAACTCGTCCTTTTCCAGTCGCTTGATGCCGTGGTTCAGGGCTCGAACGTATTTGAAGACTTCGCTGACATCAGAGGGTCTGATGGGCATTGGCCCGCGGCGTTTCATTGTCAAAGGCAAAGTCAGGGCCGTCAGGGCCAATTTCTTGCAACCCTCCTTCGAAATGAACCCAGTGGGCGGGCACTGGTGAGACCACTACAGGCGGCCAGGTTTTTTGGTCAGCGGGATGGGTGTCGTTACTCGCGTAGAAGTTGCCCCACGCTCACTTTCGAATTCCTGAGTCGGCCCCGAGCAATATAGCCCATCCCGCACTGGGTACTCTCTCTTTGAAACTGATCACAGTAGCTTTGTACAATATCCCAGGGAGCCCAAAGATCAGCAGCTTTCGCGTTATACGGACGGTTCTTAGCCCAAGCCAAAATATTTAAAGGTCCGGTCCACCAGGGGAAGAACTTCACGCCAGCCATCGCAATACGCGCGCCGGGCTTGGCTTGGCGCAAAATATTGGCGACGGCTTCGGGCGTTCGAGAAACATCATGGACATAGTTCAATAGAATCGCGTCGGGGGCCTGAGGAAGTTGAATGCTTTCAGCATTGCCAAGTCTTTGCCAAACATTAGACCAAGCCTCGCGACGGACTCGCTCCTCCGCTTGGGCAAACATCTCAGGGCTCTGTTCAAAGCCAAGGACTCGACCCGTCGCTCCAACGGCCTCGCTAAGCAAGCCGTAGCTCAAGCCGGTACCGGCGCCCGTGTCGAGTACCACGTCACCTGGTTTGAGTTCAAGAAGGTCAATAGTACGCCGACGTAAAGGCATCGTAAATTCAGCCGAAGCATCGTAACGCGCGGCTTTCGAGCGGTATTTTTCGATTGAAATTTCGTTATCAGTCTTGGGCATACAGTGTTCTCGGCTCAGGGCGATTCACTTCACTTTTGCTTTCATTCTTAGGTTCCGAGCGTACCGCTTTTTGAACCTCATGGGTGCAAAAAGCGCTAACTCAAAAGTCGCTCAGGTGACGACCTTTGTGCTCACGGGAGAAAGTGAGCGTCAGAGCAGAGGATTATTTAAATCAACTTTCCTGAATACTTCTCAAGCTTGGCCATGGCCTCATCGCCAAACTTGCCGCGCCACTCTTGGTAGAAGCCAGCCTTCGAGAGGGTGTCTCGGAAGCTCTTCAGATCGGGGTAATTAAAAGTCATGCCCTTGGCTTTTAACTGTGCTTCCAGACCATTGTTTAAGCGGCGAATGTCGTCCCGCTGTTTCATCACCGCAGCATTCACATGCTTGGTGATCACCGCTTGCACCTCTGGGGGCAGGCCAGCCCAGCGCTTACCATTGGCCAAAATCCACTGGCCGTCCCACATATGGCCCGTCATGGAACAATATTTTTGCACCTCATAGAGCTTGGCGATATCGATAATGGCCAGCGGGTTTTCTTGGCCTTCGACCACCTTGGTTTGCAAGGAAGAGTACACCTCACTGAAATTGATGCCGGTCGGGGCGGAGCCAAAGGCTTTGAACATCGAGGTCCACAAAGGGCTGATCGGTACACGAATTTTGAAGCCCTTCAGGTCTTCTGCCGTGATGATCGGCTTGGTGGACGTGGTGATATTGCGGAAGCCGTTATCGAGAATCTTGTCGAAAGTGTGCAAATTCACTTTGCCAATCGCAGCACGAATGTAGGCGCCCAGGTCACCATCCATGGCGGCCCAAACCGTTTGATAGTCCTTAAAGGCGAAAGCTAGGCCGTTAATTCCGGCCAAAGGGACCAGTGTTTGCAGAATCAAACCCGATAACGGAAAAATATCGATCGCTCCGGAGCGCACCTGCGACAGCATATCGGTGTCGCCGCCCAACTGATTATTCGGGAAAATCTGGATATCCACTTTGCCACCGGTTTCTTGCTTGATCGCATCCACGGCTTCACGTACTCGAAGGTTGGAAGGGTGCGTGACAGGAATATTGTTGGCCCATTTCAAAGTGATGGTGCCAGACTGCGCGAAGCTTGCTTTGCTGGCCAGGGCCAAGGCGGACATTCCACCGACAAAGATGCGGCGGCTTTTGGCAGATTCTGAAATAACGGGGCTGTGGCGGGACATGTTGACTTCTCTCATAATTTAGGTGCAGGAATAGTAGCGCATTGCGCCGAGGCTTCAGTAAGTCAGGTTCCAAACCCCTTGATTTCAGGACGGGACAAAGGCCAGAGGCAGGGCTAAGCGGGCGAGTAGGCCTACTTCATACCCGATGAGCTAGCTCATGCCGCCATGGGAAAGGCCAGACACAGTCGAGTTCCCCCACTTGGCGCGAGAACCCGGTGGGCGAACGTCGCCCGATCGAGCACTGAACATAGCAGCGCTAAATACGCGTCTGACTCCAGAGCCCATGGGATCAGTAGCGCGCAGGGGCAAAGCCGCGCCCGCCAAGAAATCGCGAACAGCAAAGAGGTCAACCTGCTCCAGACGCACCCTACCGGCTTCGCCCGGATAGGCATCGACCCTGCCATCGGCGTCAAGCACATAGGCCCGAACTCGCGCCACCAACTCCAACATTGGGAAGGACTTTACCAAACAGTCATCGGCGCTTCCCTAGCCTTGGCGCGGTGCGACTCAGCGGCATGCGCACTCAACATGATCACGGGTACATCAGGATGGCGTGCACGCGGGTGGCGGCACCCGGTCCAACCATCCGCACCGGGGAGCCTTAAATCTAAAAGAACCCTATCCCAGGTTTGACGCTCGATGGACTCTCTCGCATGCAAACCGTTGGCTTCGCGCTGCAATACAAAACCCGAGGCCTCAAGGTGAATTCTTAGGGCCTCGGCAATCGCATCATCGTCTTCGACCAGCAGCAATTGGTTATTCATCACTGAATGGTCGAGACCTTCCATCGCGACTTACTGACTGAATGCACGGTTTTGACGACGACGTGCCATGCACGCCATGGGCAGCATACCGAGTGCAATCAAAGCTCCACTTGCAGGAACAGGCACGCCCGTCGCGGCGAAGGAGATTCGGTAGATATCGGTATTCGCGCTAAGCGTGCTGTTCAAAACATATCCCGCTGCGGTGGTCAGGCCATTGAAAGCGGCGAGCCCGGCGAAGTCACTCTCGACGACGCCCTTTTCGGCGGTGCGCAAGGCATTGGCTCCACCCACAAGAAAAGCCGCCGCCAGCGCGTCGTTCGTCTCGGAGCCAGCATCCCAAAGATCACTTGCGCGCAACCCCAGGGCACTGATCAGGAGGTTTCCGCTGCTATCGAAAAGTCGGTGGGCCGTTGGCGAATCATTGCCGATAAAGTAATCATTGCTGGAAACGTCCCTGGCGCCGAAGGTAAAGTAAGCGTTGACTGCACTATCCACTAGGCAGCTTGCGCTGGCGCTGGCGCATTGAGCGCTTTGCAGCAGACCGCCCACCGTACCCGTGATCGCATGCAGGTCGGCTGTAGCAAAGGCCGCAAACCAGGCCCCTCCACCACCGCCTTCGGCGATAGACACCATGGCGGCACCAGCCGTTTGGTCGTCTTTAAACGAGTCGAAGCTGCCGTTGCCGAAACCATTTCGCAATGGTGCAAAGCTGATTCCGTTGGCGGGCACGAGATTTTGAATCGTGACCACCACGTTGTGGGTGGCTGCTTGAACAGAGTCGCCTTAGCTTAGAAGCCCCACGGCGCCAAGCGCCTGGGCAAAGCAGGCCAAACGCTTTACCCTGGTGGACTGGTATGACTGACTAGCGCGGCGCTACGGCTGAATCGACGATGCCGCCTAGCGCTTTGCGCAAATTTTCGACCACTGGACACTGTGCGGCCTCATGGCGCTTAGCCAGATAGGCTGGATCGTTGTAGCCGACCCAAACTTGACCCGCACTATCTTCCCAAACTAAGGCCTTGAGCGGTAAGTCAATCCCGGCCGATTGGGCGCATTCCATGAGCGGCGTGCCGCCCTGAGGGTTGCCAAAAATGATCAGCTCGGTGGGGCGAAGTGTTTTACCAATCTTGGCAGCGCCAGCGGCATGATCGATGCGGGCGAAGACCGTCAGCCCACGCTGCTTCACGATATCTTCGACCCGCGTCATGGTGTCCTTAGCGTTGTAAGTGCTTTTTACGGCGATAAGGCCGTCCGCGGCAACAGCTTGCCCACTAAGCGTGAACAGTACCGTTAAAGCCCAAGGGCGAAATTTCATGCATATCTCCTGAGTAATCGGGAACCTCTGAGGGCATACCTCTGAGGGCATACCTCTGAGGCCAAGGCAGCGAAGGTCGTCGCTTGGAAAATGCTTTCCTTACGCTTGAGCGCCCAATCAGTCTTTATCGAGAAATTTCTGCCAACTTACGTGTTTGCCGTGAGGTCAGGCGAGCAATATCTGCCAGGTCAGCCGCCGATAACTGAGGTCCAGGCTTACGGATATTGGCCGAGGCAATAATGCCGCGCTGCGCCAAGATGTGCTTTCGCACCGCAAGACCTATCCCATTTTGCTGCTCGTAGCGCGACAGCGGCAAATAAGCATCGAAAATATCGTGGGCTTTGTCCACCTCACCGGCCGCATGGGCGCGACAGACCTCCACCATCATTTCGGGGTAGGCAAAACCGGTCATGGCGCCATCCGCACCTCGGCTCAACTCCTCGGGCAAGAATAGGCCGCCGCCGTTGCCACAAAGAATCGATACCCGGTTCACTTCACCCTTGCTGCTTGCCGCGCGGAGGGCACTGAGCTTGCCGAGGCCCGGGCAATCCTCGTGCTTGAGCATGACGCAGTGGGGCGAGTTCTTGAGAATACGCAAGATCACCGAGGTTGACATCTGCACCGTGGTGGACACCGGATGATCCTGCAAGGCCCAGGCTACCTTATCGCCCAGGGTTTCATTGACCATATCAAAGTAGGCCACGATCTGGTCGTCGGTACGGACTGTTGACGGCGGCGCCACCATCACTCCGGCGGCGCCCAGATCCATCACACTCTCGGTGAGTTCACGCATCGGCGCAAAGCCAGGGGCGGACGCGCCCACCACCACCGGCACTCTTCCGTTCACTCGTTTGAGCACTTGGCGCACGTAAATTCTCGACTCTTCGGCGCTGAGCTTGGTGGCCTCGCCGAGAATGCCGAGCACCGTGAAGCCGGTTACGCCACACGCCATACAAAAGTCGATCATGCGGTCCGTACTCGCTAAATCGAGCGCGCCGGTATCGGTGAAGGGTGTGACGGTGATCAGGTAGACGCCCGAAGCAGATGCATCAAGTTTATTCATTGGAAGTTCTTTTTGGCGCGCATTGAAGAAGAAATTTTGAGAGTCGCCCGCAGGCTGAAACTAACCCAAGCTCCGATGGCTCACCCGAGCTAGATAAAACCATTCCTTACCCACGAGGGCTTTTGGGTTGGGAAAAACGACTCGTCCGGCTTGGGGTGCCGTCACGGCCTGCGCTGCTTGGCCGTTTTGAGCGGCGCGATGGGCAATCACTTCGCCCGCTTGGACCGGATCAAAGGAGCGCCAAGGTTTGACGAAAGCATCCTCGAGGTCGTTCCTGTCAATCACTTCATAGAGCTCCAGGACTTCGGCTGGCTCCGCTTTTCCCCCTACTGTGCTCGGCACAGGCGCGGCCGCACCGTGCACCTGGCACACTTCAATCAAGTCAAAATTTCGGAGGGCTCGATGAATCGCCTGATAAGCAACTTCGGGCGCTTGCGGGTCGCCATGGTTTCCGCATTCCACAGTCACGGCAATGCCACCTTGTGCGCGCATGTATTCGGTAGTACCCACACCATAGCTAATTTTGTCATTGGCCCGGCGACTCACGCCGAGCGCGAAAGCCGGCATCCAGCCATGCACGACACGTCTCGGGCCGAGCGCTGCCGCGAAGGCTTCTTCCTTGGCCTGTTGGTCGAAGGGTTCCAGCTCACCGTGATTGTTTTCAGGACCCAAAAAAATAAAGGGATTACCCTGTGAATTAAACGAATGCAGATCCAGCAAGATGTCGTGACCGGCAAGCAACGGGGCCAGCACATTGGCAATGCGATCTTCATTGTCTAGGGGTACGACTGCCGGGCGGAAATCGCGGTTCAAGTTGCGATCCCCTTCACGCTGTCCCTTGGCATAGGCCATGGCATTGGTAATCGGCACAAAACTCACTTGACCACGTTTCACGCGAAGCTGTCCTGAAGCAAACTCGGCCAGTACCCGCCGTATGGCCTGACTGCCGCACACTTCGTTGCCGTGAACGGCACCGAGCACAATCAGGCGTGGACCACGGCCGAGGCTATTGAATTGAATCAGCTCTAGGCTCGGAGGAGGAAGGTGGGTACTCATCCTGCTTTTATACCATCAAGCCGATTTAACGCCGAGATTCAGACCACCAAAGGCTCTTCCTGCATGGCGGCGACTTGCTCACGCAATTCTAAAATGCGATCTTGCCAATAGCGCTGCGTGTTAAACCACGGAAAGGCAGCCGGGAAGGCCGGGTCGGACCATCGGCGGGCGATCCATGCGCTGTAATGGATCAGGCGCAACGTTCGTAAAGGCTCTAACAAGCGCAATTCGCGGCGATCAAAGTCCATGAAATCTTCGTAGCCCGCCAGGAGGCTAGACAATTGACGAGTCATGTCACGACGGTCACCCGAGAGCAGCATCCACAGGTCCTGCATCGCCGGACCTGTGCGAGCATCATCCAAATCTACAAAATGTGGGCCCGGATGCTCGCCATTCTCGGTCCACAAAATATTGCCAGGGTGACAATCGCCATGCAGGCGGATGCGGGCACAATCCTGCGTTTCTTTGAATGCTTGAGCGGCCCCTTGCAAAGCTTGCTCGGTGATTTCCATCCAGGGGGCGCGGAGCTCCCGGGGTACGAGTGCATGCTCCACCAAAAAGTCACGCGACTCAAAACCAAAGCTCTGCATATCAAGCGTGGGGCGAAATTGAAAAGGCTGCGCCGACCCCACGCGGTGAATACGCCCCAGGAAGCGACCAATCCGCTCCAGCACTTCGTCCTGATCGAGCTCGGGAGATCGTCCGCCACAGCGTGGATACACGGCGAAGGCGAACTCTTTGAAGTACGCCAGGGTTGAGTCGCCCACACCACCACTCGCAAGTTTGGTCGGAGCAATCACTGGGATTTCTTGCGCGAGGAGCTCGGCTGCGAAACGATGCTCCTCCAGAATTTGATCCTCAGTCCAACGATGGGGTCGATAGAATTTCACCACCACCGAGCCGCCCTCTTCCAAATAAACGAGATACACGCGATTTTCGTAGGAATTGAGGCTGAGCAAACGTCCATCGCCGAATAGATTGACCGTTGCCAAGGCGTCGAGCACGGTATCAGGTCCCAGCGCGCCATACGGATGCGCCTGCGCCTCCAGGGAAGACTGGGCTTCCAAGCAAGAGGGCTGCCCGTCGAAGAAGGGCTGGGCATCGTCGTCATGGTCGGGTGTCATTCTTGGACTATACGCGAGGCCGGTCAATCACCTCGCTTATGAAGTAGCGCCTACAAGGGTCTACTTTCAAGAGGCGCCGAACATGCGGCCCGGCAGATTACCAAGGCCGCGGACCCTGGCAAGATCGCCGTACTTTCCTATTCCTTCATCCCTATTGCGATGGTGGCAGGCGTCATTGTCTGTGCTGTCGGCAACGAGATTGTGCTCGCCCACCACGAACACGCGGATAGGGCCGTCCTCGCGCTTGCCTTTCAGTCGAGGCATCAAGCGCGCTCTGAAAGGTTCCTAAGCGACGGACACCTGCGAGGCTTGCAAAAACCCCTCCCAATGCACTAGCATTCAACCATGCAAAGCGTCACTTCACCGACCGAGTATTTCGTACGCAGTTCGGCTCCGCAGGCCGGTCAGGGTCACATCGGCCCGATCCAGCATAACTACCATTTGCACCCCTTAATGCAACTGACGCGCCTTGCGCAATTGGCGAAGACGCTGTATCAAACAGAACAGTGCCGTTTCGTGCTGCCCGGCACAAACGTAGAGTCGGTCTTTCATCACGAAGCGAAAAGCC
>JAYUOT010000476.1:0-8828 GCA_043760705.1 Betaproteobacteria bacterium | reverse complement strand
AGCGCTTTGCGAAACACTCAAGAGTGCCAGTGATCAATGGCCTCACCAATGAGTATCACCCCTGCCAAATTCTGGCGGACATTTACACCCTGATTGAGCATCGTGGCCCGATCCAGGGAAAAACAGTCGCCTGGGTGGGAGATTCCAACAATATGTGCAACACCTGGTTGCAGGCAGCGGAGCTCTTGAACTTCAATGTTCACGTTTCGACGCCGCCCGGCTACGAGGTTGAGACAGAACGGGCGGGGCTTTTCGGAAACGCGCATTTCGAAGAATTTGACAATCCTTTAGAAGCTTGTCGCGATGCTCACTTGGTCACCACGGACGTTTGGACAAGTATGGGCTTCGAAGCCGAAAACGACGAACGCAAAAAGGCGTTTGCGGATTGGTGTGTCGATGAGGAAATGATGGCCCTTGCGAATCCTCGTGCGTTGTTTATGCACTGCCTGCCTGCACATCGCGGTGAGGAGGTGACGGCTGGGGTGATTGATGGTCCCCAATCTGTGGTGTGGGACGAAGCCGAAAATCGCATGCATGTTCAGAAGGCCCTGATGGAATACTTGCTCTTAGGGCAGATTTCAGATTGAGCGACTCTGTTTAAGGACAAGCGTCGAACCTTTACCTCGGCTGCGTCGCGAGTTACAAGCTGTACACTGTCGCCAATATCGCCTTCGGCGACCTAAGGGAGGCGCGCCGATAGCGGGTTGGTTGAAAGCCGCTCAGCGCAGATTGACAAAAAAACCATCAAACCCGCCCTGCTCTGGTTCAAAACGTTTAGGCGTGGAGCGCAATCGAGTGGGCCCAGGAAGCATTCTGGTTTTTATGGAGTGCCGAGCGTCACCCGGATAAGTCACGACCCTGGAGTCCCCGTCTTGAAAAGGTTCGGGCAAAATATGGGGAGCAGGCCGCTCTCGAGCCTGAGCGAGCGCCTCTTCGGCGCTTCTAAAGCGCGACAAATCCAATAAGCTCATGAGCTGCACGGGCGCCAAATCGATCAAGCCCGCCCAATACTGGCTCAAAGCTTCGCGCGGCTTGAACCAAGCGCTGGCAACGGCCTCGTGATCATCATGAATCGCGACCTGATCCGTTGGCATCACGGCAGCGAAAAATTGAGTATCAAAGCGCTTGGTCATAAACGACGAGAGCACGGGCGTGGTCCAACGCGACCACGCAACAAGATCAGAAACCTGTAGTTGCACGCCGCACTCTTCGAAGGTTTCTCGGCAGGCGGCCACAAAAAAAGCCGCAGCCTCGGCCGCCGTCACAGGATTATTTCCTATTCGGGCTAAGAGCGTTTCCGGCCTTTCGTTAAGCGCCGTATGAAGCTCAGGTGCGCGGTCGGACGCATCGAGTTTACCTCCCGGAAAAACGTAGACACCCCCGAGCACAGCAGACTTCAAGGATCGTTTCAGCATTAATACTTCCACGCCTGCCTCAGTGGCATCGCGCAGTAGCATAATGGAGGCCGCTGGTACGGGCGGAGTAAGGATTGGGGCGGTGTTAAGCTCAAGCATATGAACGAACATACCATGCCGCTTGGCAACACTGCAATTTACAAGGATCAATATGATCCAACTCTGCTGTTCCCAATCGCGCGACACCTTCAGCGGGTCGAAATCGGCATTAGATCGGACGCCAAAGAGGCCCTGCCCTTCTTGGGTGTCGATGTATGGAACTGCTATGAATTAAGCTGGCTCAATCGAAGGGGAAAGCCTCAAGTCGCGATTGCTGTGATCACGGTCCCGGCGAACTCGCCCAATATTGTGGAGAGCAAGAGTCTGAAGCTTTACTTCAATAGCTTCAACAACACCAAGCTTGAAAACGAGCAAGCCCTTAGAATGCTTTTACAGGCCGATCTCAGCGAGGCGGTGGGCGCCACGGTATCTGTGCGCGTCATCGAGTCAGAAGACTTCGGGCAAAATCCGCTGAATGTCGTCGACGGCCAGTTGCGAGAAAAGGTACTGCATCCCTTGCTTTCGGTGTGCGAACTTGAGGGGCTCAGCATCGACCGGCTGGACGTCGAATGCAGCCATTACATGCCAGAGCCAAACTTGCTCACGGCGAACCACCTTGAACCGCCCGTCAATGAAACACTCACTTCAAATCTCCTCAAATCCAATTGCCTGGTCACTGGCCAACCCGATTGGGGAAGTATTCAAATCCAGTACAACGGAGCGGCGATTGATCAGGAAGGCTTACTAAGATATTTAGTGAGCTTCAGGAATCACAACGAGTTTCACGAACACTGCGTGGAACGAATATTTATGGATATCTTGACGCGCTGCCAACCCCATCGGCTCGCGGTCTACGCGCGCTATAGCCGTCGCGGCGGGATCGATATCAACCCCTATCGTGCCAACTTTACCGGACCCTTACCGGCCAACCGGCGTAGCGCCAGGCAATGACCAAGGCCGGAGGCACCTCAGCCTTTACTGACGCGCCGCCCCAGTAAAGGCTGAGGGACCCGATTGGTTAGTTTAGATGCCCTTCCATTCGCTCGCTTAATCGCTTACGTGCTCGGTGCAAACGTACCCAGCAATTAGCCTCGCTGATGCTCAGGCGCTGACAAACCTCTTCCGTCTCAAGACCCTCCAAGACCTGAAGGCAGAAAACCTCTTTCAGACTCTCGGGCAAGGCCTCGATTTCCTGTGAAAGCTTGACATGCATACGATCCCTAGCCACCACGGATGCCGGGTCTTCACCGTGCTCTCCAAGACTTTCAGCCATACGTTCGAGGGTTTCTTCGGCACTGGACTCCTCGCCATCTGAGATAGCCTGATAGCGTGACTCGCGCCGAAAGATATCCTGAATTTTATGGTTCAAAATGCCGAGCAACCAAGTCTTCAAGGCGGACTGGCCTTGAAAACTTTTCAAACCCATCATCGCGGACATTAGTGCATCTTGCACAGCGTCCTCAGCCAAATCTGCGTCACGAATCTTGCGCCGCGCGAAACGCAGCATGTCGCCGCGATATTTGGCCAAGTCTGTAATGGCAGGGATGGAAAACCCGACTGGACTCGGTAGGGCATTGAGTGCTGAGGCGTACATAATTGCTCCCGAAAGTGAATGCTGTGGATGCAGTTTGAGTCGCCAGGTTTTCAAGCCGGTCACGTAAAGATATCGTTTTGGTCTCGAATTTTGGGTTGACAAGGCTCAAACCGCCCACACCGCCTAAAACTTAGGCAAACATGAGCTCAAGGGTAGGAGTCTGGGCGGCAGAAGGACGTGCGTGTCTCTAGGTTAAAGTAGTCGTTCAGCCCGAAAATCCCGAACATTCAAATTTCCACCGAAAAACTAGCAAAAACCGTCATTCCATGGAAAACAGCGCCTCAATTCCCTCCCCCAAACGAGTCTTGGTTGTCGAAGATCAGCGCGACATTGCCGATCTTATTGCCCTGCATCTTAGGGATCTTGGCTTGGAGGTCGAAGTGGCAAATGACGGCATTGCAGGCGAAAACCTTGCCTTGAAAGATGTATTCGACGCCTTGGTATTGGACATCATGCTTCCGGGCAAAAACGGTCTGGACATTTTGCGCACACTGCGACAAACCGGCCACGAGACTCCCGTCTTGATGCTCACGGCGCGAGCCACTGAACTGGATCGCGTGCTCGGCTTGGAGCTTGGAGCAGACGACTACCTGACCAAGCCGTTCTCCGTACCCGAATTGCAAGCCCGCGTGAAGGCCTTACTCCGGCGCTCGAGTCTTTCCAAGAAACATCGGGCCGAAAGCAGCGTCACCGCCTCGCCCTCGCAGGACAAAATGTCGTTTGGCGAGCTGAGCATCGATACGATCTCGCGAATTGTGATCCTCAAAGGCAAGGCTCTTGACTTGACAGCCAAGGAGTTCGAACTCCTGTTGCACTTTGCCAGACAGCCCGGCCGCGCTTTCACTCGCTTGCAGTTGCTCGACGCGGTGTGGGGCACAACCTTTGAAGGCTATGAACACAATGTCAACACCCATATCAACCGGTTAAGAAACAAAGTGGAAACCAATCCCGCCGAACCCAAGTTCATTATTACGGTGCGCGGCGTGGGCTATCGCTTCCTGAGCTAATCATGCTCCAATCGTTACGCACCAAAGTACTTTTACTGACGGCCGCGTTTGGCCTGATTCTCGCCGCAGGCTTGGCTGCGCTCATGTATAGCTCAGTGTTCCAGTACTACACAGACTGGCAGTATCAGCGCACGCAACAATTCCTGGAGCGTATCGCACTCGCGCATCCGGATCTTTGGCAGGAATACAACAAATCTGGGAGTAGCTTTGGCCAAACTCTCCGGCAGTATATTTTGTACTCGCCGAACACTGGACTTTATTTAATCGACAAAGAAGGCAAGGTACTCTCTTCGGCGGGAGAAGGCCGGATTTTTTGGAGCAACTACAAAATATCGATCGATCCTCTGCTGAGCACTCATCAAGTGGATCCCAGCAAGCCCAAGTTTGGTGACGATCCTGACGTGCAAGGTGCGTCGTGCATTGTCGCCATTTACCCGGTGCTCAACGGTGAAGAAGTCCAAGGCTATCTTTACGCAGTCGCCCGCGACGCCGTACTACAGGTTCAACCCACCAAGCTTCTCGGCAGTTACGCCATCCGTACCTCCATCAAAGCAGCCTTGCTCACCATTTTGGTCGGGCTACTTTTGACCGCGGCGGTATTGGCCTCCTTTACCCGGCCCTTGAGCCGACTCACCAAGGCCCTGGAAGATATCAAAGCCAAAGGATTCTCTGGCGAAGATCTTTCCGAGGGCATGGCGACGGGACCGTCGCTCGGCATTCCAGATGTTGAACGTAATGACGAGATTGGTCGTCTGAGCCGCACTTTCGTTGGACTCTTTGAACGTTTGAAAGAAGAGATGCGCACGGTCCAGCGAGTGGACTTACAACGTCGCGACATGATTGCGAGCGTCTCCCATGATCTAAGGACACCCTTGACCGCCTTGTCTGGCCAGTTGGAGACCGTTCGCATGAAGGGCAAGCTGCTCACTCTCGAAGAGCAAGGCCGTTATGTGGATCTCGCGTTCAATAATGCCCAGCACCTAAAGCGACTCACAGACTCCCTGGCCGATCTCTCCCGCCTCGACAATCCGACCTTCGAGGCGAAACGCGAGCCTATGGCCTTAGGCGAACTTGCGGATGATCTTGTGCAGCGCTATCGCTTGCGCGCCGAGCAACAAGGCGTCACCCTCAATGTTGACTACCCGGATGGCCTGTCGTTAATTCCACTCGACGCCAGCTTGGCGGAACGGGCTCTTTCCAACCTTTTGGATAATGCTCTGAGGGTGACACCTGATCAAGGAAAAATTACAGTCAGCGTGACCGCAGAGCCCCAACCCGCTGGTGCGAATGCTCACGGTTCGGGAATCAGAACAAGTGAGGCCGTCTCAGAACAGCGTTTGAGCGTATCAGACACCGGTCCGGGCGTTGCACTCGAAGAGCAGAGCAAGATTTTTCAAAAGTTCTATCAAACGGCACAGCATCGCGAGCATCGCGGAAGCTCAGGCCTGGGCTTAGCCATTGTCAAAAGAGTGGCCGACCTGCACGATGGACGTGTTGACCTACGAAGCGCGCTGGGTCAAGGCTCGACTTTTAGTATCATTTTCCCGGCCCGTTAAAGGTCCGCACTTCGCACCGACCTCTTTTGACGGCCGATCTTTCGCCGCTGGGCCTGAACCGCAACCTTTAAACCCCAACCTTTAAACCGCCTCCTTTATGCCCCGATCTACGCCTCGGGGGCTCGACCCGAGGCGCTGACATAAAGCACTATCGAGCCCATAACAAGCAATAGCGCACCGGCCGCCAAGCTCACCGTACTGAACCAAAGCAGAGGCACTAGAACACCGGCCGCGAAACTATTTCCCAGACTTTGAACGAAAGCGTGGCAGGACGAAATCGTGCCACGTCGCTCGGGTGCGAGATCGAGCAAATTGATCTGCAAAGCCGACATCGCGAAGGCCATCCCGGTCACGTAAAAAAACAGATGGATCACCAGCCAAGGCATGGGCTTGATGGCGACCCCGAGAGACTGACCGAGGCTTTCATGCCATCCCATTTCAAACAGCAAGGCGACCAGTAGGCCCGAACTTGCCGCCGCCAACATCACTTTGAAACCCAGCTGAATCATTTGCTTCGGATTGCGCCTGCCCGCGGCCCGTGCGGAACCTGCCGCGCCCACCAGCGTGCCGAGCGTGGCCGGGATGAACAACCAGTAAAAATCGTTCGGGCCGAGCTTCAACAAGCCTAGAATCAAAGCCGGCGCCGCCAGGATGTAAATAAAGAAACCCTGAAAATTCAAAGTCTGAGACCCGGCAACTCGCCAGAACTGTTGGCTACTAAAGAAGCGTCCATAGGCTCTAAAGAGCGGCCTGAGGGCCAGAGGCTGGCGTTTGGCGGCCGGCAAGGTCTCGGGCAACAATATCAAGCAGCACAGGGCAAGGATCCAAGCATAGGCCCCCAGAAACAGGAAAACTGCGCGCCAACCATAGGACAGCGCGATCCAACCTCCGACGATCGGCGCGAGAGCGGGGGCGAGAGAAAACATCATGGTCGAGTACGACATGAGGCGCTGTGCGTCTACTCCCTCCACGGCATCGCGAATCATGGCACGGCCCACCGTCAGCCCGACACCTCCGCTCATGCCCTGCAAGATTCGCCAGAACCAAAGCTCCTGAATCGAGTCAGAAAAAGAGGCGCCAAAGCTAGCCAGGCCAAACAAGCCCAAAACGATCAAAATGACCGGCTTACGACCCACTGAATCGGAAATAGCGCCATGGAACAAATTCATCACGCCAAAAGCCACTAAATAGACCGTCAAGGTTTGCTGCACTTGCAGCTCGCTGGCCTTCAGTTCAGTCGCCATCATTTGAAAGGACGGCAAGTAAGTGTCGATGGCAAAAGGGCCGAGGGCCGACAAAAGCGCCGTCAGTAACGCCAGGCGTTTTTTGGAAATCATGGCCAATTCTAACTGGGGTCCTTCATGGCGCGACCCAGCGCCGGTGAAAGTGCCCGAGCGATTCAGTAGCCTGGACTGATAAACTCAAAGGCTAAGTCGAAAGCCTGCCGCTTCGCCGATGACCTCATTTTCACTGATTACCCTTATGTCCGTACCAGCACTTATGTCCTCACCAGCACTTTCCAAACGGGCCAATAGCCTGGGCACCGAAAACGCCTTTGTTGTACTCGCGGAGGTCAATGAATTGATCCGCCAGGGCAAGGACATTATTTCCTTTTGTATTGGTCAACCAGATTTTCCTGCGCCTTTGCATGTTCAGCAGGCCGGTATCGACGCGATCAAGGGTGGCAAACATGGCTACACGCCCAGCGCCGGTATTCTGGAACTCAGAGAAGCGGCGGCTCGTTACATGGGCGAGATGCGCGGCATCAAGATTGATGCGGACGACGTCGTAGTGGGCGCCGGTGCCAAACCCTTCATTGCGTATGCGATCCTCTCCACGACAGACTACGGTTCGGGCGATGAAGTCATTTACCCAGTACCGGGCTTCCCCATTTACGAATCCCAAATTCTCGCCAATGGCGCAGTACCGGTGCCGCTCTATTTGCGTGAGTCGCGCAACTTTGCCTTTGATCCGGCCGAACTCGAAGCAAAGATCACCCCTAAAACCAAGTTACTGATTTTGAATTCCCCTCAGAATCCAAGCGGCGGCATTCTAACTCGCAAAGACTTGGAAGCCATTGCGGTGATTATGCGTCAACACCCGCACATCTGGATCTACGCCGACGAGATCTATTCTCGACTCGTATTTGAGGGAAAATTCGAATCGATTGCCGCGCTTCCCGACATGCAAGAGCGCACCATCGTCTCCGACGGTTGTTCAAAAACCTGGGCCATGACCGGATGGCGCATTGGCCTGACGGCCAATAAAGCCCTGGCCCCCATGTTGACCAAGTGGGTCACGAATACCGATTCTTGCGCGTCGCACATTTCACAATGGGCGGCCGTAGCCGCCATCAATGGCCCGCAGGACGACGCTGAAATGATGCGGGGTAAATTTTTAGAGCGTCGCGACTTGATCGTGAAGCTTTTGAATCAGGTGCCCGGCATCCATTGCCAACCTTCTGGGGGTGCCTTCTATGCCTGGCCCAACGTGACCGAGGCTTGTTCCATGACAGGCTGCAAAGACTCTGAGGAGTTTCGCAAGCGTTTGTTGCACGAGGCAGGGGTTGCCGTGCTTGCCGACATTCATTTCGGACATCGGGTTCCCAACGAAGGGCAGCACATTCGCTTCAGCTATGCCACTCAAAACGAAAACATCATTCAAGGTGTGGCGCGTATCGCCGAGTTCGTCAAGAAGAACAGCAAGTAGCCGAACGAGCCTTTAAGAGCCAGCACCGTCACATTAAGCACCGTCTCATGAAGCGCCACCATGCAAAGCAAGACCATTAAAGCTTTAGCCGCTCAGCTCAACCAAGCGGAAAAAACTCAAACCCAGGTTCGGCAATTTAGTCTCGAGCACCCTGAGATGACGATCGCTGACGCCTATGCGGTGCAGCGCGCTTGGGTGTCGACCAAGATGAAGGAAGGTCGCACGATGATCGGTCACAAGATCGGCCTGACCTCGCGAGCCATGCAGCGTGCTTCAAACATTACCGAACCGGACTTCGGAGCTTTGCTTGACGATATGCTGTTCAAGGAAGCTTGCACGATCACTACCGACAAATTCATCGTGCCCCGCCTTGAAGTCGAGCTTGCCTTTATTCTTAAGAAGGCACTCAGCGGCCCCCATTGCACGATTTTTGATGTACTGAATGCGACTGATTACGTCACTCCTGCCCTTGAGCTGATCGACGCCAGAATTCACCAGGTCGACCCGG